>NZ_CP020028.1:970000-1322500 GCF_002240415.1 Paenibacillus kribbensis | reverse complement strand
CAGTCATGATGATAGCTCTGAATTGGAGCTACAGAAGGAGAGGCATTTTCTGCAAAGGAGGTATTTACAGAAGCATTTCCCCAAGGTTGAGGAGACCCAATACCCGGATACCACGAGTTCGGCATTGTATTTATTTGTGGGCTGTAATCAAATGTCGACTGCTGTACTGGCCATGGAGAATTTATCACCGACTTCGAGCTTGTGTAAACACAAAACTTTTCAGTTACGGGTTGCTTCATCTCCACATTTACTGGAAGCTGTGGCTTCGGTGCAATCGGTTGAGTAACTATAGGTTTCATTTGAGGTGGAGCTGGTGGTGTAACTATGGGCTGCATTTTAGGCGGAGCCGGTTGGGTAACTATGGGTTGTATTTGAGGTGGAGCAGGATTTACTGGTACCATGGGAACTTCCGGCAGTTTTAATTCGGGAAGCTTAGGAGGATTCTCTGTTTCTTTCGGCTGCATCATCTGTTCATTAGGACTAGGGATATTCTCCGGTTTAAGGTTATTCGACTCCTCCTTAGGCTGGGTAAGCTCCTGCTTGGTCGGGGACTCGACTGGGGACTCAGCTTTAGGCTGCGTCATCTCTGGTTTAACTGCGGTATTTTTTTTATTTTCCACAGGGTCAGAGGCTTCTTCCTTATAGTGTGGGATATGAACTGTTTCTCCAACCAGAAGAGCGTTGGGATTCTTAAGCTGGGGATTGGCGTCAATAATTAGCTTAAGCGGTACATTCCAGGCTTTGGACAACTTCCACAAAGTGTCTCCTTGCTTAACCTTGTGCTGATACATCGTTGACGGTTGTGTTTCCATCGTAACAGGATCTGTCGGGATTTTGATTTTCTCGCCAATGCTCAGCTGATTAGGGTCAGCCAATTGGGGATTGGCAGCAATAACTTTCTCCAGTGCCACATTATACTTCTGTGCCAGCAAGTACAGGGTGTCACCTTTTTTGACGATGTGTATTTTCACAGGTCACAAACCTCCTAGCTTTCGTTTGGGCGGGATAAACGCCCGGCTTCTGTTATTACATCCTATGCACCTCCCGGGCGAATGACCCCATACAAACCAAAAAATCCTTTCAACTGAATACTCTTGCGAGCATCCTGTCAAAAGGATTCACTGTTTATTTTAGTTCTGCCACACTTTATAGCCGTCCTGATCGACGATTTTCCTGAACTCGGCCAGCAGCTCCAAAGTCACTGGACCAGCAACACCGGAACCAATCGTACGACCATCAACTTCATAAGCTGCAATCACTTCCGCTGCAGTTCCTGTAAAAAAGACCTCATCCGCCACATATACATCATGCAATGTAAAAGGTTGCTCTTTGAGCGTATAGCCAAGCTCGGCGCACAAATCAATGATAGCATTACGGGTTATACCCTCAAGTGCTCCCAAATAGCAAGGCGGTGTATAAAGCACTCCGTTTTTGACAATGAAAATGTTGTCCGCGGAGCCTTCTGTCACATAGCCTTGAGAATTGAGCATAATAGCCTCGCCCACACCAGCATAGTTAGATTGAATCTTCACCAGGATATTGTTGAGATAGTTCAACGATTTAATTTTCGGATTCAAAGCATCTGGGATATTGCGACGCTGGGAGACAGAGATCGTTTTCAGGCCGGTCAAGTAAGCTTCCTCCGGGTAAATGGCGAGCTGCTCCACGATGATGATGACACTTGCCTTCGCACAACGAAGAGGATCAAGTCCTAAATTCCCCGCACCGCGAGATACAATCAGGCGGATATATCCGTTACGCATTTCATTAAGGCGAATCGTTTCAGCCATCGCTTCCAGCATTTCATCCTGAGATAACGGAATGCTCAACTGAATGGATTTCGCAGAATCATACAGACGGTCCAAGTGCTCTTTGCATTTAAAAATATTGCCGTTATAGATACGGATTCCTTCGAATATACCATCTCCGTACAAGAAACCATGATCATATACAGAAACCTTTGCGTTTTCCTTCGTTACATGCTGCCCATCCAGATAAATCCATTGTTCTGCCATTAAAACCACACCTCCGATTATTGTTCCTTTACAATTGGTTCGATCGCTGCTTCAACATACTTGTAGCTTGGATAGGAGCCAAGAATACGTACCTGACACCCCAAAGCCTCAATCTCTGCAAAGGCTGCCGGGAGCAGAACGGAATGCAGGGACTCCAAAATTTCAATGTAAAAATAATAATTGCCCAGTTGCTTTTTGGTTGGACGCGATTCGATACGGGACAGATTCAACCTGCGCCATGCAAACGCGGATAACACCTGATGCAGTGCTCCTGGAAAATCCTGCGGCGGTGTAACCAGAATACTGGTCCGCTGTCCATCAGGGGTACGCGGGAGACTCATAGGTTGATGACCGATCAGAACAAAACGGGTAAAGTTGTTGTCGTGATCCGTCACCTTACTGGCCAAGATATCCAGTCCGTGTTTGGCAGCCGCAAGCTTGGTTCCGAGAGCGGTCCAGCCTTTACCAGGGTTATGCTTAACAATTTCGACAGCTTCCGCCGTACTTCCTGCACTCTCCAAATCAGCTTGAGGAGCGAAAGCCTGTATGAAACCCTTACACTGGGGAAGCGCTACGGGATGAGACATAATTTTGACCACTTTGCTCAAATCCAGCTCGCCCCGGTCATTGGTAAATTCACTGCGATGTCCAATAAGGTTTTGAATGGAAGGATATATCCATTCCGCTTGCATCTGAATGTCTACTTCATGTACAAGCCAATCCATGTGTAAACTTACAGAGCCATCAATCGTATTCTCAATGGGAATGACACTGTAGTCTGCCTCCCCCTTGTCTACTGCCTGAAACACGTCTGCTATGTGCTTATAAAATAGTAATTCACAGGGCGTATCTCCTAGCAAATACTTAATCGCCTCATGAGAAACGGTCCCCTCAGGAAGAAGTGCAATTCGTTTCATTTCATAAGTTCCCCTTTTATCATATCCATAAAAGAAAGTGTATTCCCTTCCGTATATACTTTAACGCCTTCACTCTCCGGGCGCAATTTTAACACGGAGGCATTGATGCCCTGTTTACTCATCGTATCCGTTAAATACTGTTCCAGCTCCGCTTTCCGATTCTCCCGACAGTCGGTCAACGCCAGGAGTGTCGGTCCAGCCCCGCTGAGCGCCACGCCTAAGGCACCATGATGGTGCGCATCCTGCAGAATCTCTGTCATCCCCGGTACAAGCGCTGCGCGGTAAGGCTGATGAAGCCGATCACTCATTGCTTCAGCGATCAACTCTGTTCGGCCCGATGCCAATGCTGCTACAAGCATCGAAGCATGACTTACATTGTATACAGCATCCTTCAAGGATACATGCTCGGGCAGCACCTCTCTGGCCTTGGACGTAGACAATTGAAACTCTGGAATGACTACCGTAACCTCCAAATTAATATCCGGCTCAATCCGTAAGTGCTTGGCATGCTTACCATCCCACACGGCAGTAATAATGCCGCCAAACAGGGAGGCTCCAACATTGTCTGGATGCTTTTCAATAGCGCTCGCCATGTCAAACAGTTTGGAATCCGACAGAGCCGAGCCGATCAGCGTATTGGCGGCCACTAGAGCGCCTATAATGGCGGAAGCGCTGCTGCCCAAGCCACGGGTAAGCGGAATATCCGAGTACATCGAAATATCCAGTTCAGGAACAGCTACGCCAGCTTCTCGAAAAACCATTTGTGCTACCTTGTAAATCAGATTTGTTTTATCTTGTGGAACACCATTCATTTCATCTCCGTACAGATGGAAAGCCGTCTGTTCGGCCTCTTTCAGTTCAATCCATGCATATAGGGATAACGCCATGCCCAATGTATCAAAACCGGGACCCAGGTTGGCGGTACTCGCAGGCACACGCACCCTTGCTGTTTTCAAAACGGTCATACAGACAATTCCTCCTGCTTTTATTGACTATCCTTCTACCCGATATACACTCTTGATGCGGCGAATCACGTCCAAAGTTTCAAAATGCTCCAAAACCTTTTTCATACTCGCTTTGCTGGCCAAATGCGTTACAATAATAATTTCTGCATCGGGATTAGCCTCATTCGGTTGCTGTACAACAGATGCCAGACTGACGTTGAATTCAGCAAATACCTGCGTAATCCGTGCCAATACCCCGGCTTTATCATCCACATGCAAAAGCACGAAATTTTTGAAATATACATCTTCGTCATTACTGATTTTTTTGGGGTTATAAGGTACGATTGCTTTAAGCCCATTCACGCCAAGCTTGAGGTTTTTCACAACGGCTACCAGGTCAGCCACAACCGATGTAGCCGTCGGCATTTCGCCTGCACCCGCACCATAAAACATCGTTTCACCCACTGCTTCACCATGCACATACACTGCGTTGAATACCCCGTTCACTGAAGCCAATGGATGCTGCTTGCGTACCATCGTCGGCTGAACGTTGATCGTAAATTCATCGCCCTGGCGCTCTGCAATGCCAAGCAATTTCATTTCATATCCAAGCTTTTTGGCAAAAGCGATATCCTCACTGGTCACCTTCGAAATACCGCTGACACTTACATCCTTGAGTTCTACATCAGAACGGAAACCAAGCGTGCCGAGAATAGCCATTTTACGAGCGGCATCCAGTCCCTCTACATCTGAAGTTGGATCGGCTTCAGCGTATCCAAGCTCCTGCGCTTCCTTCAGAACCTCCTCGTACGAGGCCCCCTCCTGGCTCATTTTAGTTAAAATGAAGTTTGTCGTACCGTTCACAATTCCCATAATACGGGTGATACGATCGGAGGAAAAACCCTCAATTAACGTGCGAATGATCGGAATCCCGCCTGCTACGCTGGCTTCATAAAAAACATCACATTGCTTTTCCTGCGCCTTAGCTAATACTTCGGAGCCATGCAAAGCCATTAAGTCCTTATTGGCTGTTACGATGTGCTTGCCTCGCTCCAGCGCTTCCAGAATGTACTCCTTGGTCTGATCAACGCCTCCCATGACTTCGATAATGATATCAATGTCAGGATCACGAATGACTTCCCATGGGTCCTCCGTAAGCTTAGCACCATCCACTTCAATGGAGCGATATTTGTCAATATTTTTTACAGCTATTTTTTCAATAATGATAGGTGAACCAACTTGTCTGCTCAAATCTTCCTGATTTCCTTCCACGATTCGAACAACTCCCGTTCCTACCGTACCTAAACCCAACAATCCTACTTTGACCGGTTTCATCCATTCCCCTCCTACTAACTTTTATCTAATGGGCGGTATGCCCTAACCTTGCCCGATCAGGCGAACACGTTTGACGCCAGAGATGGTCTCCAAACCTTCCAGCAGAACACCCAGTTCTTCACTGAGTCTGGACATTTCCACCGAGATGACTACGTTGGCTCTGCCTTGTAGCGGAATGCTCTGCTGGATGGTCAGCACATTGCCTCCGTAATCCGCCACCCTGCCAAGCACTCTAGACAGCATGCCGGATTGATGTTCCAAATCAATGGAGATATTGACAATTCGCTCACGCTCCAGCTGGTTGACCAAATGAATGCCATCTTTATATTTATAAAACGCGCTTCGACTTAGCCCAACTTGCTCTACGGCGTCATGCACGGTTTTAGCATCCCCTGAAGCAAGCAGCAATTTAACCTGTATTGTCTTCACAATGGCTTCAGGCAAAATATCTTCCCGTACCAAGTAATAGCGCTCTTTCACGAACGTCCTCTCCTCAAAGACTTATGTTTTTGTATAGAGGACATTATATCGAAACTCCTGAAAATCGGCAAGCTATCCATACAAAAAACGGCTACTGCCATCTATAGAAATCCCTATAGTGCAGTAACCGTCCATTCAAGACTATTATTTCATTTTTAGTAGTAGCTGCTGCCTTCCACAAATTCGAACTCGAAATCAGCGATCCGTACAGATGTACCATCTGTGGCACCACGCTTACGCAGCTCGGCATCCACACCCATGTGGCGCAGCGTTCTTGCCAATTTCAAAATGGCATCGTGCGAATTCAGCTGCATGCGTTTCATCATGCGCTCAATTTTAGGGCTATGCACGACGAACGTGTCGTTCTCACGTACAATCGTAAAGCCTTCGTCTTCTGCCGCATCTAGCTTAAATACCTTACGCTCATTAACTTCTGCTACTTCCTCAACGACCGGCTCGTCCGGTATTTGATCCAGCAAATCAGCAGCCCGATAAAGCAGTTCTTTGATGCCTTGGCGTGTCAGCGAGGAAATAGGCATAATTTCCAAGTCTGGACGCACAGCAGCGACCTGCTCTTTGAATTGTGCCAGGTTTTCTTCCGCTTCCGGCATATCCATTTTATTCGCTGCGACAATTTGTGGACGCTCCGCCAAGTTTGCGTTGTATTGCTTTAATTCGTCGTTAATTTTAGTCCAATCTTCAAACGGATCGCGCCCCTCCGAGCCTGCCATATCGACGACATGGATAATAACGCGTGTCCGCTCAATGTGTCGCAGAAATTCATGCCCCAGCCCAATGCCCTCATGGGCTCCTTCAATCAACCCAGGCAGATCAGCCATCACAAAGTTACGATGATCACCCACATCCACGACGCCCAAATTCGGGGTAATCGTTGTAAAGTGGTAGGCGCCAATCTTTGGCTTTGCAGAGGATACGACTGACAGCAATGTAGATTTCCCTACGCTAGGGAAGCCGACCAAGCCTACGTCAGCCATCACCTTTAGTTCAAGGGTAATATAACGTTCTTGTCCCTCTCCACCGTTCTCAGCAAGCTCAGGCGCTGGATTACTAGGCGTAGCAAAACGAATATTTCCGCGTCCTCCGCGCCCTCCTTTTGCTACGATAACCTGTTGTCCATGGCGTGTCATATCTGCCAATACTTCACCCGTATCATCATCGGTGATGACTGTTCCCGGTGGTATGCGTACAATCATATGCTCCGCATTAGCTCCATGTTGAGATTTGTTACGACCCTTGACACCACGCTGGGCTTTAAAATGCCGTTGGTATCGAAAATCCATCAAGGTACGCAATCCTTCATCTACACGGAAAATCACATCTCCCCCGTTCCCTCCGTCGCCACCAGCCGGACCTCCTTCAGGAACGTATTTTTCACGGCGAAACGCAATTAAGCCGTCTCCACCGTCGCCGCCTTTAACAAAAATCTTCGCTTTATCTACAAACATGGTTACACCTTCCTTATGTCTGGCACTCCATCCGAATTTGAAGCATTTCGCCTGTTGGGAGCTTCTCTGTTCGAATGCGTTCACTTCCGTGTACGGATCTGACCTTCTTTAAAAAATTCGAATCGGCAGGTATTTCACTTCCTTCAAAGCGGACAATAACATCATTCTGATCCATACCGAAAAACAGTGTCAATCTGCGCACTTCTCCCCAGGACGACCGGCCACCGCCGTATTGATATGCACGCACCGTTTCTATGACAGCCGAGGCAAGCGACTCGCCGTCTTCGGGAGACATGACAGCGTCCAACTTTAAATGCTCCTCAACCTGTACCGACAACTGTAAATTCCCGGCGTTTACGCGAAAAGACTGCAAATAAAATACCAGTGAAGGAATACCCAGCTTGGATATTTTACTTTCTTCGGCCACGCGCTCTTTTATTGTTTCCACATAATCAGCTGATTTATCATGCTTATTCATACGAATATAGCCATAAAGCACCTGTAGGTCATTCATCCAGTCATGTCGATGATGGTTAAGCGTTGCGATAGCTGTATGTTCCAACGAACGCAAAGCAGCTTTACGCTCATTCTCAGCCTGTCTATGCATATACCACATGCCAAAACAAGCAGCAGCAACAGACCATACAGCTAATATGATAATCGTTAAACCTTCAGGATAGAGCAGTGAAAAAACCAAAGGAATCAGAATGGAACCCAACGCCAAATAAGGCGCTCTTATCCGCTGGAACATGGCTTCTCTCCGTTCTGCCATAATTAATAGATTATTAAATAACCTTAATCCAGTATAGCACAGACTGACTTTCCAGTTCATTACCATCATGCAAAAAAGCCTCCGACAAAAGTGCCGGAGGCTTTTCAGCGTGTCTAAGCCGCTATTAAGCTTCTACAGTAGCTGCTACTGGAGCAGCGTCAATCGGGTAGATGCTCACCTTTTTACGATCACGGCCCCAACGTTCGAACTTCACAACGCCGTCCACTTTCGCGAACAGAGTGTCGTCCTTACCGATGCCCACATTCGCGCCTGGGTGAATTTTCGTTCCGCGTTGACGAACCAGAATGCTACCGCCGGTAACTGCTTGACCGTCAGCACGTTTCACGCCAAGACGTTTCGATCTGCTGTCACGTCCGTTTTTCGTGGAACCTACACCTTTTTTCGATGCGAACAATTGAAGATCCAATGTCAATTTCAACATGATGTCTACCTCCTTCTTTGTTTATTTTCTATTTGAATATACTTACCATATGATTCAGCAATACTTGTCAGCATAATCACCATAGACTCCAGCAGCAGTTGAACCTGTGCGTTAGTAACATGGTGACTTTCAGGAGGAAAATACGCGCTCAAAAAGCCATTTTCCATTTCTGTTTCCATTTCAACGTCCGTAAGAGCTCCGATCGAATTGACAGTTCCTACAGTTACCGCTGAAACACCAGCACATACGATATCCTCGCCAGACTTGGCGTAATTCGCATGGCCTTTAATAGAAAATCCCTGTATGCTGCCATCCTCCAGTCGTATAATGCGCACGATAATCACTTATCGCACCCTCTTACGCTTGGATTTTTTCAATCGTCACTTTCGTGTACGGTTGACGATGACCTTGCTTCACATGATAGTTCTTTTTAGGTTTGTATTTGTATACAATGACCTTTTGACCTTTACCATGCTTCTCAACTTTAGCTGTTACAGAAGCTCCGGAAAGAAGCGGTGTACCTGCTGTCAAGCCATTGTCGCCAGACACTGCCAGAACACGGTCGAACGTTACAGTTTCACCATCGTTCGCTTCCAACTTCTCGATGAACAATACGTCGCCCTCTTGAACTTTGTATTGCTTACCACCTGTTTCGATAATTGCGTACATTTGCTTGCACCTCCTTATTTCTCAGACTCGCCTAATAGCAGGTGGCAGATTCCCGAAGGATACTGCACTTCAGTACCTGATTGGAGCGGTTACAGCATGTGCAGCCAAACTTACGCATCACACATACTAAGTGAGTATAGCACAAGCTTCATCCACATTCAACCTCTAGTTTTGAAATGATTTTGATTTACAGATTGCTCTACACAAGCGTCTTTTCCTCACGCACCTTTTTACGGGTCATTTCCAGAAGACCTAGCCGCGTCCAGCCCACAACATATGATTTGGTCCGATCCTTCTTTAGTCTGGCCTCCAGAACAGAGGATACTTCCCTACGGTTCTCCTCTTGCTCCATGTCAATAAAATCAATGATGATAATGCCACCAATATCGCGTACACGCACCAGCCGGGCAATTTCTTCGGCTGCTTCGATGTTAGTCCGGGTCACCGTCTCTTCCAGATTGCTGCCGCCCGTAAACTTACCGGTATTCACATCGATAACGGTCAATGCCTCCGTATGATCAATGACAATGTATCCGCCGCCCTGAAGCCATACTTTTCGTGCAAAATCACGTTCCAGCTGCTGGTTGATACCATAGGCATTAAAGATCGTTTCTTCTGCACTACGGAATATGCTCACATGAGCTTTCGCCGGACCAATCTGTTGCAGCATGATTTCCGCATCCTTCGCCTGTTCCTCGCTGTCAATGACCAGCTCATCCTGTTCCGGGGTAAACACATCCCGAATCAAGCGTTGAACGATGCTCAAATCCCTGTGTAGTTCACATGGAGCGGAGCATTCACCAGCTTTACGCTGAATGAGTGCCCACTGCTGACGTAGTTGGTCCAGATCATTTTCAATCGCCTCTATACTCATTTCCTCCGAAACGGTACGGATAATGATCCCTTCCTCACCCGTGCGCAGCTGTTCCCCCATTGCTTTCAAACGGGTACGTTCTCCCTCACGCTCGATTTTCTTGGATACAGCCACATAGTCGGCGCGGGGCATGTATACGATCCAACGACCCGGAAGTGAAAAATGAGTCGTCACTCTGGCTCCCTTGCTGCCAACAGCCTCTTTTAATACCTGTACAACAATTTCCTGACCCACCTTTAACAGCTCAGAAATGGACGGCTTTACCTGCGGCTGCTTGTCCAAATGAGCATGAAGCACGTCATCCACATATAAAAAAGCATTTTTTCGTTGTCCAATGTCAACAAAAGCGGCTTGCATACCCGGCAGCACATTGACTACCCTCGCTTTGAAGAAAGAACCTAAAATCCCCCGTTTTCGTGGCAGCTCTGCCGCATATTCAACCAATCGTCCCTCTTCCAACAGCGCCATTTGGGTCATCTGCTGCTGGCACTGTACAATCATTTGTTTCATGGTTTTTCAACCTCTCTGGATACAGCCTCTTCCTTAGCTCTTAAAACATTTATTTAAGCTTTGGTTTCTCACCATCTGGCGGACGTGCCGCAAAATAAGAGCGAATAAGGCGCTGCTCCGGCAGTACGGCTACAATCCGTCCCTGTTCATTCATAACGTAAACCATATGATACCGATCTCTTCTAAAAAGACGCAAAATAGGCTCCAAATGTTTCACTGGCAAGGATACAATAGGTAAGGCAATACTTCCCTTAGCTGCTTCGCGGTAAAAAAGCTCGTCCCTCCCCAGCAAAAAACGTATAAAACGGTAAGGAATATTACGATAATCCACAATATTAGAATAAAGCAAAAAAATCCCTACCGCCAGCAGATTTAAATGCACAGGTCCATTTTGTCTGAACAGTGGAGAAATTCCATACATGCAAAATAGCAAGCTCGTCACGATACTGGCCCGAAAAGTCCACACTAATGTACGATGATAAGAAAGAAACAAGCTGATCAACGCCTGCAGTATTTTTCCACCATCCAGCGGCAAAATCGGCAGCAAATTGAACAATGCAATAACTGCATTTCCCTGAATGATATAATTTACATAATCATGCTCAGCCCCGCTCACATTTCTGAACCATAATAGGATGATGATCATGATTCCATTTTGCAGAGGTCCAGCCAGTGCTATGACAACTTCCTTCCACGCATTGAGCTTCCCCTGATCCTCAATGACCGCCACTCCTCCAAAGGGTAGCATCTGTATGGAAAGCACTCGCGCCCCTAACAACGAAGCGGCTGTCGCATGACCCAACTCATGGATAAACACCAGTGTAAACAAGGTCATGATCTCAATAAAATGTCCAGTCAACACAGAAGTCAACATGACCAGTACAAACAGTGGATGCAGTGATAAGGTCACACCCCGGACATTAATCAAGAGCTACCACTTCCGCCGGATCAATATACTGATCCCCCTCTGCAATGCAAAAAACAGAGTCACCGCCTCATTGGCGCTATGGCTTGCTGGAAGTACACCAACCTCATCCCCCTCCTGAACCCAGTCGTTTACCTTTAGGGTAGAGCGAGAAAGCCTTCCGTATGTTGCAGTAATACCACCAGTGTGACGAATCGTAATTGTAGTTCCACTTTTGGGATGATTCAAAATGTCCAATACACGTCCTGCATCTATACTTTTAACAGCGACTACCCCGTTGCTGGTAACATTCGGCGTAATTTCCACCCCTTTAAGGCTTAGTGCAAACGGCTGTGTTATATTGCCTTCAATCGGCGCAAAAGCCTTTCGGCCCGCATTCACCTTGTGCGTTTCAGTCTCCTCGCCAAAGATCGGTAAAAAGGAAGGGGCACCGTCAAAATAAGTTCCATACCATTGTCTGGCGGCTGCAAAATCCATATCCTTATTCAAGGAATCTGCGATAAACATTTTCAAATTCACCGCATAGGGCATATCCCAGCGAAACAATCCCCACACCATTCCAAATAACACAGCTGCCATTATTGATCTGCGCCAGAAAGAAGTCCAAAAAGACGGACTGCGATTCTCTCCGAAAGATTGACGCCAGCGTTGCTGTTCATTTTTCCATTCGGTTTCCGGGTCTCTGGGCCGATTTGCATTGATTACGGGCATTGACTTCATTTCTCTATTCCCGTACCTGTCCTGATATACACCGGAGGAATATGGTTCAGATTGGCCTCCCGCGATTAGCTGCTGTATACGTTCTTCTCTGCGCTGCTTGATTCCGGAATTTTTATGCATCCTGTTCAGCCCCCTCAGCGAGGTATGTTTGATACATCTTATGAGGACGGGCTTCAACTTATGTTGTCCGGTTCGGGATTACGCTCCTGAAAAGCCAAAAAAACCGGCGGAAATCCACCGGATGCATTAGGTATGTAGGATAGCAAGACAAAACAAAGACACTTAAATAAGGCTACCACTTATTTAAGTGTCCAGTATCACAAATAAAAAGATTGCATGGCTTTAAAAGCCTGTAAATCTTCGCCATGCCTTTCACTACATCCTCTACCTTGGGAAAACAGTGAAGGGACCACGCGGAGCGTCTCCCAATCAAAACTCACGGTTTTACTCATCCACCCATACCAAAAAACTTCTTAAAGCGTGTCATCACGCTTTTCTTCTGATCCATCTGCATGAGGGGCACCGTATCACCCAAAATCCGTCTCGCAATGTTGCGATAGGCGATCGCTGCTTGTGAATCTGGATTCATGACAGTAGGTTCTCCTGTATTGGCTGATTTGATCACCATTTCATCATCCGGCACGATCCCAATAAGGTCTATGCTAAGCACTTGTAAAATCCCATCAATATCTAACATATCCCCGGATTTAACCATGCTGTTACGAATGCGGTTAACCACCAGCTTGGGTGAAATTACATGTGAGCTTTCCAGCAAGCCAATTACCCGATCAGCATCGCGTACGGCAGCATTTTCAGGGGTCGTTACAACAATGGCCTGATCCGCCCCGGCAATGGCATTTTTGAAGCCTTGCTCAATACCCGCAGGGCAGTCAATCAATATATATTCAAAATCCTTTTTAAGCTCCAATATAATATCCTTAACCTGCTCAGGTGTAACAGCACTTTTGTCCTTAGTCTGAGCGGCAGGCAGCATATAAAGCTCCTCAAAGCGCTTATCCTTGACCAGAGCCTGGTTTAAACGGCAACGACCTTCGGCTACATCAACCAGATCATAAATAATCCGATTTTCCAGACCCATTACCACGTCCAGATTACGCAGACCGATATCGGTATCCACCAGACACACCTTTTTACCGAGCAGTGCAAGCGCTGTTCCTATATTGGCTGACGTCGTCGTTTTACCGACGCCGCCTTTTCCTGAAGTGACGACGATAGCCTCTCCCATGTGCTACACCCCTTTGAACACGTTAAAATCGCGGCCCAGACGCACGATATTGCTCATTTTATCTATTTGCATAGCGCCATCCTTGAGATACGCAAACTCCATGCCGGATTCACGTGTCTCCCATTCGTCTGGTGGACGGCTGATCATTTCGGAAATTCGCAGTTGTGTCGGTGCAAAATAGGAGGCCGCGATAATCGCTTCGCTGTTGCCCTCCATCCCTGCGTGCGCCATACCTCGCAGAGCGCCGAGGACATAGATATCACCGGTACATGTTATAATTCCGCCCGGGTTAACATCTCCTAAAAAGAGTAAGTCCCCGTTATGATGAAGCACTTGACCTGACCGGATAATCCCTGTCACCGTATGAATAGGAGGCTTCCCCTGCACTTCCACAGGCAGCCCGGGAGATTCTATTGACCGTATGAGCAGATTCCCCTTCTGCTTCAAAATCTCCAGAATACTTTCCTTTTGTTCCTCTGTCACTTCCCGGCTTCCCAGCTTAATATCCACATGAATGATCGGGCCTGTTAAAATATTTTGATGACTGTGCTCCAGCTTAAAACGCAGCTCACCTAGCAAATCCTCAAACTCGCATTGATCGTCCAGCAGGAATACCAGGCCGTCTTTGATGCCTTTAATCGTGACATGATTCGATTTCACTGCCATTAGCCTGTCCCTCCTATTTCAATCATTTCGTCCCCGGGACGTCAAATCCCTGCTAACCCGGACAAAATGTGTGAAAAAAGACCTAGACAGCCTCTTCTTTTTTCACACGGGTACCCAAACGCTGCAATTGCTTGCGAACGGGTACATAAATAATGAGGGCAAACAGAAAATGGATAAATAAATCAGGAATCATATACTGTGCTAGCGCCCAGTCGAAAGTCTGATGGTTCAGCTGGAACAACTGATCAATGGCAAAAAGCATAGAGTCCAGCAGAAAGCTGCCAATCAACACAACCGCCATCATAATGGGCATTGGTGCACGCCTGGCTGTAAAAACAAGTCCCAATAAGTATACAGACAATCCCATTGCAAAAGAATAGGGTCCAATGATAAACCCGTAATAGACTACATCATGAATAAGTCCAAATACAATTCCCAGCACTAATGCGATATGGCGGCTGTAATACACAGATACAAACAAGATTACGACATACACAAGATTAGGAACCATCCTTGAATGCCAGCTATCGGGAAGAAGCCACGGTAGAATCGTTCCTTCGGCTATAAACAGTACAAACAACAGCAGTACTAAAACCTGACCGCGTATCTTCATTATTCCGGTACCTCAGGAGTATACAGAACGAACAGTTCCTTCCAATCCACAAAGCTGGCTGCCGGTTTAATAATGGCTGTCCGTGTTTGGCCAAACTCTCCGACCTGAATTTTTTCGACCGTGCCGATCAGCAGGTTTTTACGGAATTTCCCGCCACCACCGGACGTAATAATCTGATCCCCCTTGGCAATGGGGTCATTTTCCGAAATTTTTGTCATTTGAAACGTATTGGTGACTGGATCATAGCTTTCCACCATGCCGAATGTTTGCTCTTTCCCAAGTGCGGTAGCCGCTATCGCATAAGAGTTTGGATTTTTAGGATCCAAAGTAGTCAGCAATGTTACTGTAGAGGTGAAATTTGCAGTTCTGCTAATAACTCCTACAAAGCCATCCAGAGACCTTACCTCCTGGCCAACTCGCGCTCCATCCTTTGATCCGATATCAATCACGAGCGTTTTGGAATCATTGCTCACGCTGTTAACCTGGGCGACACGCCAATCATAATTATTTTTCGCCTTTTGTTGCTGAGTAAACTGCAATTCGTTCTGCAATCTGACGTTAGTCTCTTTATAATTGCGGGTTTGAATTTGCTCGGTAGTAAGCTGTGCCACCGCAATTTTCAAACGTTCGTTTTCTTTATAGATGCTCCGCATATTTCCGATATCTTCAAAGAAGCCCGCTATTGCTGAAGCGGGCCTGTAAAAGATACCTTGCACAAAGCCAATTGAATCTCTGGCGAACTTCTCCGGCCAGGTTAAGGAATTTCTCTGTCCAAGTGTAATCCCCATAAGGGCAATAAACAGAACGATTCCGATCAATAGAATAAATAGTCTTTTATTGCCAAACAGCTTAAACAGTTCCTACACCCCCGATTCAACGTTTGGAACGGACGGCAGAACTGCTCCGCGATTTGAACAAGTGGATATTTTCAAGTGCTCTGCCCGTACCAATCGCTACACAGTCCAGAGGATTTTCCGCTACAATCACTGGCATTCCGGTTTCACTCGCCAGCAGCTTGTCCAGGTTACGCAAAAGTGCTCCACCGCCAGTCAGTACAATTCCTCTGTCCATAATGTCTGCCGCTAACTCGGGAGGACATTTTTCCAGTGTTACTTTGACCGCATCCACAATCGCATTCACTGTATCCGACAACGCTTCGCTAATTTCATCGGATGTAATCGTAATGGTCTTCGGCAAACCTGTCACCAGGTCGCGTCCGCGGATTTCCGATGTCTCTACCTGCTCTAATGGCATAGCAGAACCAACTTCCATTTTCAACTGCTCTGAAGTCCGCTCACCAATCATCAGGTTATATTGACGTTTCACATACTGGATGATGGACTCATCCATTTCATCACCAGCCACACGCACAGAACGACTTGTTACAATGCCGCCCAAGGAAATGACTGCAACCTCGGTTGTACCCCCACCGATATCGACAACCATACTGCCTGTAGGCTCCCACACAGGAAGATCAGCACCAATTGCAGCTGCAAACGGCTCCTCAATCGTGTACGCCTCCCGCGCGCCTGCTTGCTTTGTCGCATCTTCAACCGCACGCTGCTCCACCGCAGTAATGCCTGAAGGCACACAAACCATCACGTTGGGATGACGTGGAAACAATGAACGTTGAGCTTGCGCCTGACGGATAAAATATTTGATCATCGTTGCTGTCGTATCAAAGTCAGCAATGACCCCATCCTTCATCGGACGAATCGCACGGATATTCCCCGGTGTGCGACCAATCATTTTTTTCGCAGATTCACCCACAGCTTCAATGGTTTTTGTATCTGTACGCAAAGCGACTACAGATGGTTCACGAACCACAATTCCTTTTCCTCTTACGTATACCAGCGTATTTGCCGTCCCCAAGTCAATTCCCAAATCCTTTGTAAAGCCACCCAGCATGATGTAATCTCCTTTTCTCTTCCCTGAAATCTGTTATCCATGTATAAACGGTTTATTCAGGCCGGCTTAGCCGGTCGTGTTTTAAATGTTTGATTTAAATATTATATTATATCAGACCTTGCTCCTTCAAACTTACAAAGGTCCCGTCCCCGATCACAATATGATCGAGCACGTCGATACCCACAATGCTGCCCGCATCCATCAGACGGCGGGTCAACTGGACATCCTCCGGGCTTGGCTTCGGATCACCGCTCGGATGGTTATGAGCGCAAATAATCGAAGCACTACTGCATTTGATCGCCGCCCGAAACACTTCACGAGGATGCACGATGGCGGAATTCAGGCTGCCCATAGACAGTGTCTCCTGGGCAATGACATGATTTTTAGTATTCAGGAACAGGCATACAAAATGCTCTTTCTGCAAATAACGAAGCTGTTCAAACAGCAGATCTGCCACATCCCGCGGGCAACTGATCACGGGGGTCTCCAAATGGCGGGACAATGCTAATCTGCGTCCCAGTTCGATACCCGCTTTTAGCTGTATCGCTTTAGCATTTCCAATGCCCTTAATCTGGGTCAGTTCGCTCAGACTCATATCCACCAACTGACGCAAGTTCCCCGCCTGCTGCAAAATACGCTGCGCTAAATGCACCGACGACTCATTTTGCGTTCCTGTACGCAGCAATATTGCCAGCAACTCCGCGTTGCTCAAGGCCTCAGCCCCATATGTCATCATGCGCTCTCTTGGTCGTTCTTCATGGGGGAGGTCGCGAAGCATCAGTATCGGCGACTCCAACATATGTTTATCCCCTTTAAGGACGCAGCACATTCACTCCAAAGTCGGACAGCATGTCCGACAACAGGGAAAGCGGCAATCCTACGACGTTAAAATAACAACCCTGAATCGATTCCACCAGCGTAGCACCCATACCCTGAATGCCATACGCTCCTGCTTTGTCAGACGGTTCGCCTGTATTCACATATGCCACAATTTGCTCATGGCTCAAAGGTTTCATTGTAACCTCTGTTTGGCGATGTCTGACAAGCGTTTTGCCGGTTACGGTATGTAAACAGGCCACCCCGGTGTACACAAGGTGTGTTCTTCCCTGCAATGCAGTCAGCATACGAACCGCGTCCGCATGATCAGCAGGTTTGCCCAATACCAAACCATCCAGCACGACAATGGTATCACTCCCAATCACCAGTCCAGCTTCTTCGGACTGAGCGGCAACGTTCACGACCGCTTCGGCTTTACGTGCCGCAAGGGTCTCCACAATTTGCTGAGGCGTCCAGCTCTCAGGCGTGCTCTCATCCGCATGACTTGGCATCACCTCAAAGGGGAGTCTCAAAAATGCGAGCAATTCCTTCCTTCTTGGTGAAGTCGATGCCAGAATAATGCGGGGCGTAATTTTCCCGTCCATAAGGGAAGCTCCTTTTCATCAGTTAGAGCCTGCGATACAGCCAGAACGCGGCGATGATGCCGATCAGACTAAGCAGGCTCAATTCAAAATTTATTGTTATGTTGTAACTAATAATATCCAGATCCGCTCTCGGCGACCAGGATATCGTAGTGGGGTGGGTCAGAAAGGAAAGGACTTTGAACGATTGAAGGGCCTTGGCAATCCATGCACCCAAAAGCCAACCGAGCAACAAAAACAGTATAAGCATTCCTACATTTTTTTTCATCCTGATCTTCCCTCGCCATTTTTTGACACCTTCATTATTATACGGTGATTTGTACTGCAATACAAACAGAAATCCGGCAGGGGGAACTATTTCCAGTTCCTTGCCGGAAAGTGTGGTTAATCTATTGTTTTATGAATTGAATAAATTCATTCTCACGCAAAACATATTCCATCATTGAGGACTGAATCTCCCAAATGTGCTCCTTTGCAGTATTCTTGTTATATTCACCAAGTGCAGAGACTGCACTATTCATCGCCTTTTCCAGTGAAGCTGCAGAGGCAGCCGCCTCCTTCGGAAGACCGGAGGGAAGTGCAGCGATATTTTGCGTCCACTGCTGATGCAGATCATTCAGCTCCTTCATTTCAGAGACGGGTACCGCAGCTGGACCGCCATCTCCGAGCAGAGATGAGCTAAGTCCACTCAACTTGCTTACTAATGTGCTGCTTAACTGAAAAAAGGCAGTGAGCTTTTCGCCTTCGCCTCCATAAGCGGCTTTTTCCAATCCTGGCAATTGAAGCTCACGAACATACAGTTCGACGCCTTGTGTCTTCAATTGATTGCTGAGCAGCTTGGCCTGCTCCCTGTCTGGCGATATTCCTGCATAAACCCGATTTTGGTCCTCGGCATCCCCTCCGGCAGCAATGCCTGCCTTTAACAGCTCTTCTTTGGCTTGCAAGGCCCGTTCTGGAGTACTAAAAACCCCGTACTGCAGCAAATAATAGGTTTGTGGAGGCACTTGAGTCGCTACGACATTGACGGGACTAGAATTCTCTTTTGCAGACGGTATACCTGTGCTAACAGATTCATTAAAGACTGGTATGGCCTGCTCTGCCGAGGATTCTGATCCCGGGACCACTCCGCCTCCGTTAAACAGCAGCAGCATGATATATCCAAACATCCCTCCAGTCACCAGCGCACTGGCTACTGAGCCGATCAGCTTCCATCTGGAGGAGTGAGGCGGTCGCTTCCGGTACTCTTGACCATAACGATAAGTTTCCTCATCTCCCTCCTCCTCCCGGCCATCTGGCAGAACGTCTGCATCTGACCAGGAAGCCGCCGAACGGCCAAAAGGGTCGTCCCATCCCTCCTGTACCCTCAACGACGAAGCAAAACGCCGGGTTGTATTACGTTTATACTCACTCTCAGGTTTATCAGGTTTTGGTTCTTGCGCATGTTCAATACTTTCTTCTCTCCCTCTAATCCGTCTCGTGCTTTCTCGCAGGTTAACGGTTTGCAGCTGCTTCTCATTTTGATGTAGTCCCGTATCTCTAATCGCTTCACGCCGTTCGCTTGCAACTGGCCCGTTTTTGGACGGAAGCACCTGAAGCTTTTCCTCCTGGCTTGTCTCTGGCAGCTGTTGATCGAATCGGAATGTCATCTTGGCCTTGTTCACGGATGCACTCCCTCCTTGTCCCATACTTCCTCATAGTTTGTTGTATGAGCCAAGCTGAGAAAATATGTCTCCAGCAATACAAGAAAAGGTATCCCGAAACATATTCAATGTTCGGAATACCTTTGTATATTGTAATTCATCGGTATAGCTTAACATATTGTACTTATTACGCTTGCTGTCCGCGAAGATGGCGCGCTAACGAGTCGCCCGCTTTCCAGATGTCTCCTGCACCCATCGTCAGCACAAGATCACCAGGCTGTAGCCGATCTTTCAACTTCTCGATCACAGCTTCTTTGGTCGGCAGGTAGATTGCATTGGCATTGCTGTTTTGGACGATCAAATCTACAAGCTTGGAAGAATGCACGCCTTCAATTTGTTTTTCTCCTGCTGGTGAATAAATGTCGGTAATAATGACTTCATTGGCTTCACTAAACGCACGGCTGAACGCATCCAGCAGGAAAAAGGTACGGCTATAGCGTTGCGGCTGGAACACAGCAATAATACGCTTGCCTGTCGCTCTCGCTGCACTAATCGTAGCCTCAATCTCTGTTGGATGATGCGCATAGTCATCAATAACCAGAATGTCATTGCTTTCACCTAGCACTTGAAAACGGCGCTTGGCTCCGTGAAATTCCAGAATCGACGCTGCGATTTGATCGAATGGAATTCCTGCTTCCAGGCATGAAATCACAGTCGCCATCGCATTGTACATGTTGTGTCTACCTGGCACAGACAATTCGATCGTTCCGAGCTCTGTCCCTTTCCGGCTCATGGTAAAGCTTAATCGACGGTCGCCTAATTGGATATCTGTCGCCATATAATCTGCTTCATGCTCCACTCCGTAGGTAATGACCCGAGTTTGAAGCTGCGGTATCATCTCGCGGATGTTCTGATCATCTGCACATACAATAGCCGCACCATCTGGCCGTATTTGGCTCAAAAACTGTACGTAGGCACTTTTCAGACGATTAAAGTCGCCATCGTAATTTTCCAAATGATCTGCCTCGATGTTGGTTACGATACCTTGCCACGGATGATATTGCAGAAAAGAGCCATCGCTCTCATCCGCCTCGGCAACAACAAACTCGCTTTTGCCCGCTTTGGCATTCGTACCCAAATTCGTGATTTCACCGCCAATGATATACGTTGGATCGACATTGCATCTCTCCATAACCAAAGCAATCATCGAAGAGGTTGTGGTTTTACCGTGCGCTCCTGCAACGGCTACTCCCTTACGCTCGTTAAGCAAGCGAGCCAGCATCTGTGAACGGTGCAGCGTTGGAATATTCAGTTCTTCCGCTGCCACCCGCTCCACATTGTCGCGAGACAATGCCGTTGAATAGACGACGATATCCGCACCCGCAATATGTTCAGGGGTGTGTCCGATATATATTTTTGCGCCTTTTGCCGCCAATTTTTCTGTCAGCTCTTGTGATGCCACATCTGAGCCAGTCACGGTATAACCCATCTCCAGCATAACCCGAGCAATCGCGCTCATCCCGTATCCGCCGATACCGATAAAATGAACATGTTCCGAAGTAATCAACAAATTTCACCAACCTTTTTCCGAATCGGTTTGATACATAAGGGTAGCCCGTACATCCGCAATGAGATACAGCGTACCGGACACCACCCCCAGATCTTCCGCTTCCGTATGTGACTGAAGTAGGCCAAGAGCCTTTTTCCAGTCACCTTCTACAATAATTTTCAAATCCGTTTTGGCATAAGACGGCCGCAGCTTCTCCACGAGATGAGCCAATTCAGCGGCATCCATTTTGCGGCGAAAAACAGGCTCGGTCAGGATAAGCGTATCCACTAGTGGCAGTATATGCTGCAAGTATGCTTCATGATGCTTGTTTGACAGCATCCCCATCATTAAAACCAGTTTTCTGTATGAATACAGCTGAGGAAGACTCTTTGCAAGCGTCTGTGCCCCTTCTGGGTTATGAGCCCCGTCAAGGACAATTCTCGGGGAGGTGCTGACCTGTTCGAGACGTCCAGCCCAAGCCGCTTGTTTAAAGCCCTTCAGCAGTTCGTCATCCTCCAACACAAAGGCCAAATACTGACGAAGGACCTCCAGTGCCATCATAGCTCCTGCCGCATTAGCACATTGATGCTCGCCTAACAACGCAATGTCGATTTCCATGTGCCGGAAAGGACCAGCGAATGAAAACGTTTGGCCCGTTTCGTCCCCGTTCAGCCGTTCATACGTAAACTGTTCACCGGCCAGATACAGGGTAGCTCCCTGTCTTGCCGCCGTTTCCCGTATAACCTGAATAGCTTCGGGTTGGGTAACGCAGCTTACGACAGGTACGCCAGGCTTGATGATACCGGCCTTTTCCCTTGCAATCTGCTCAAGCGTATCTCCCAGAATGTCTGTATGGTCATAGCCTACATTCGTAATAATCGAGACGATAGGACTCACGATATTAGTTACATCCATCCTTCCCCCGAGACCTGTCTCCCATACCACAACATCTGGAAAAGACACCGTAGCATAATACAGAATAGCCAGTGCTGTCGATACCTCAAACATCGTGGGTGATCCCAAATCACTGGCTGCTATTTCTTTTACCAGCGGGTACAGGCGATTGGCAAGCAAAACCAGCGTCTCATCAGGAATGTCGGTCCCGTTGAATTGAAAACGGTTCGTAAATCGTGTGATGTATGGAGACGTAAAAGTCCCGACATCGTAACCACACTTCATTAGGACGGAGGTTAGAAAAGCGCAGGTTGAGCCCTTGCCGTTGGTCCCCGCAACATGCACAAATTTCAAATGTCGTTGCGGATCACCCAACATGCTCATTAGCTGCTCGATTCGTTCAAGTCCGGGTCTGATTCCAAACGGAATTAAACCATTGATCCATTCCACTGCTTCATCATAGCTCTGTAAAGGAGCAGCCTCGCCGCCCCTGTTCGTATCTGACATCCTTTTCACCTTCAGGTCATTTTATAGTGAGTGAAATTATCCCTTGAGTTCTTCAATACGTGCGATAACTTTGGCGCGCTTATCTGAGTAATCAGCTTGTTTCGCCTTCTCTTCCTCGATGACTTTAGCTGGTGCCTTAGCCACAAAACCTTGGTTGGAAAGCTTTTTCTCCACGCGCTCCACTTCACTGTTCAAATGCTGAAGCTCTTTTTCCAGTCTGCCAATTTCCTGGGCAATATCAAGCAGTCCGGCCAATGGCAGATACAGCTCTGCGCCGCTGACAACAGATGTCATGGCTTTATCTGGAACGGAGAACTCCAATCCCGCGTCGAATTCGGACGTATTGCAGAATCGGCGTACATATTCCGCATTGCGTTTAATGATATCGAGAACGGCTTGATCACCGGGTTTTACAAGCAATTCAACCTTCTTGCTCATCGGTACGTTGACTTCAGCGCGAATATTGCGCACGGAGCGAATCACGTCGATCAGCAAATTCATTTCAGCTACCGCATCCTTATCCTCAAAAGCCGGATCATACACAGGCCAAGCGGCCAGTGTAATCGTTTCGCCTTCATGCGGAAGATGCTGCCATATTTCCTCGGAGATAAACGGCATGAACGGATGAATCATGCGCAGTGTCCGATCCAGTACATATGCCAGTACAGACTGTGTTTTCTTTTTCGCCTCTGCGTTGTCGCCATATAGGGAAAGCTTCGCAAATTCAATGTACCAGTCGCACAAATCATCCCAAATAAAGTTATACAGAAGGCGGCCTGTCTCGCCAAATTCATAAGCATCTATTAGACGCGTAATGTCGCGTGAAGTTTCGTTTAGACGGTGGAGAATCCAACGATCAGCAGTGCCCAAATCACCGGTAATGTCGATATCCGCCGCAGTAACACCCTCCAAATTCATCAGCGCAAAGCGGGACGCATTCCAGATTTTATTGGCAAAGTTGCGGGCTTGCTCCACTCGTTCCCAGCGGAAACGAAGGTCTTGTCCTGGCGTGCTGCTGGTGGAAATCATATAACGCATAGCGTCCGTTCCATATTGGTCGATTACATCGAGCGGATCAACACCATTACCGAGGGATTTGGACATTTTTCTACCGTCCGCATCACGAACCAGACCGTGCATAAGCACGTCCTTGAACGGAATCTCATCTGTAAACTCCAGTGCGGTAAAAATCATCCGCGACACCCAGAAATAAATAATGTCATACCCTGTAACCAGAACATTGGTCGGGTAGTAGCGTTTGAGATCCTCGGTCTGTTCCGGCCAGCCCAATGTCGAAAACGGCCACAAACCAGAGCTGAACCATGTATCCAGTACATCCTCATCCTGTTTTAGCTTTCTGCCAGCATATTCCGGCAAAGTTGTAGGGTCCTCTGCCGAAACAATAATTTCTCCGGTTTCTTCATCGTACCAAGCCGGAATACGGTGTCCCCACCACAGCTGACGGGAAATACACCAGTCGCGCACATTTTCAATCCAGTGCAGATACGTACGCTCAAAGCGGTCTGGCACAAAATTCACACCGTTCCCAGCCTTTTGCGCTTCAATCGCCTTGGCTGCCAGGGGCTTCATTTCTACAAACCATTGTGTGGACAGATAAGGTTCTACAACTACACCTGTACGCTCGCTGTGGCCTACTTGGTGCACATGCTCTTCAATACGAATCAATACGCCCTGTTCTTTCAGATCAGCGACGATTTGCTTACGGCAATCGCTGCGATCCAGGCCCTGATATTTGCCTGCTTCGGCATTCATCGTTCCTGTTTCGTCCATGACCGTAATTTGTGGCAACTGGTGACGTTGTCCCATTTCAAAGTCGTTCGGATCATGAGCTGGTGTAATTTTAACCGCGCCGCTACCGAAATCTTTATCTACATAATCGTCCGCAATGATCGGAATTTCCCGCCCGATAATCGGAAGCACAAGTGTTTTGCCGATCATTTGCTTGTACCGTTCATCTTCCGGATGTACAGCAACAGCTGTATCGCCCAGCATCGTTTCAGGACGGGTAGTGGCAACCGTAATAAATCCGCTGCCGTCTTTCAGTGGATATTGAAGGTGATACAGATTTCCGTTCACCTCTTTGTATTCCACCTCAATGTCCGACAATGCCGTACGTGCGGCAGGGTCCCAGTTAATGATGCGTTTACCGCGATAGATGAGGCCTTTTTTGTACAGTTTTACGAATACTTCGCGCACTGCTTGGGACAGTCCCTCATCCAGCGTAAAGCGCTCACGAGAATAGTCGAGAGAAAAACCCATTTTCTCCCATTGATTATGGATGTTATCCAAATAAAGTTCCTTCCATTCCCATACCTTCTCCAAAAACTTCTCGCGGCCCAAGTCATAGCGTGTCAGACCTTCTTCGCGCAGCTTCTGCTCTACCTTGGTTTGCGTAGCAATACCCGCATGGTCTGCCCCTGGCAGCCACAAGGCATCATAGCCCTGCATCCGCTTGGTGCGGATAATAATATCCTGCAAGGTAAAATCAAGCGCATGTCCAATATGCAGCATACCCGTCACATTCGGTGGTGGAATAACGATTGTAAAAGGCTCTGCCTCTGGATGTTGTCCGGCGCGGAAATAACCCTTCTCCATCCACGTTTTATACCATTTTTTCTCTGCTGATTTCGGATCGTACGTTGTTGGCATTTCCAAGGTTGTCTTGTTGTCTTGTTCTGACATATCAGGATACCCCCATGATTTTTCAATTGGCAAATAAAAAAAGCCCTTCATCCTCAAAGGACGAAAGGCTGTTCTTTCGCGGTACCACCTTTGTTTCACCCCTCGTGTATGTATCCACTGATCCATTACACATGGTGTGACACTTTATGCAGATAACGGTTGCGGACCGGCCTTATTCTACCGTGAACCTCGTACCTTCCGTTGGAATGAAATGAGGGACCGTTCAAACAGGCGACTCCCGGGTGACTTCGGCCAGTAGCTTCCTGTGGAACCTCACAGCGCTGCAATTCCACTCTCTGAAGGGCTTGCTGCCTACTCTTCCCGATCTCAGTCTTTCAATAGCTATACCACATCATACATTTCCCTTTGACTATAGTCAACACCCGCTGCGCATTTTTCGGCGGCTGGATCAAGGGATGTACAATACCTGACCTTCTTCTACATGATGCTCCGCCAATCTGTTATACAATTGAAGCTCCCGTGAACTGAGCTGATAGCGATCAGCTATTGTTTCCAGCGTATCCTCACGCTGCACGATGCATAAGCGGACCTTGCGGAAAGGCGTTTCATCCTGTGTATGGAAAAAAAGGTTTTTCCACTTGGCATTCTCCCGCTCTTCTTCGGCTTTCTGATCCTGCGGCTGCTGCTCCAGCTCTAGCTGATGCTGGTATTCCGCTTCTTTCACCGAACGGCTCGATTGGAGCAACGACGAGTAGACAACCGTGTCCGGCTCGTCTGCTCCTTCGTCCTTTTTGCTGTTAAGCGCTACACGCATCTCCGGCTTCTCGTCGGCAATGGTGTCATGGACCGCATGGTCCACCTGTTCTGACGCTTCAGGTCTAAAATCATCCACATGGCTCGCTTCCAATTGCGGCGGCTCCAGATAGCTCCCCGGCTCTGCTGAGGAATGTGCTTCAGACTGCAAAGGATCATGCACCACATCGGAAGATACAGCAGATACCTTCGGCTCACTTCCCGTCCATGCTTCCTCCTGCTGAAATCCCCATACTTCCGGTGCAGCATGCTCGTGCTTTATCTCGGAAGGGCTATCTTCAACCGCTTTGCCCGTCCAAGGCTCATAGAATCGATCAGAGTCTACAGCTGGCTCATAAGCTTGCTGTTCCGGCGGCAGTGGCAGTTTCTGCTCCCCATAGTCCAGTGACGGCTGTTCCCAGGAAGCAAGCTCCTGTTGGGTAGAATAAATCCCTTCCTGCCGATGCTCACCATCCGTGGAAGGAGATTGCGCCGGATGATCAGGTGCATGCACTACGGTAAATTCCTCATCCAGCCAAACCGCCGTCTCTTCGGCATGCGAGCTTTCCACCCCGTGCAACGAAAGAACGCCCGTAATATTCAGACTACGCAAGGAGAGCAGATCCACATCAAAATTTTCAATCTCGACCGAAATATCTTCCAATCTTCCTACCCGGTTCATCGGAATGGTAATTTCCACAGGTATCAAATGATGAAGCTCACTCGTGGCCTCTTCAGGTGTGCGGTACACGCCCTCCAGCAGCAAATGCCCTCGCAAAGCGGCATGGTCGCCGTGGGTTACAACCTGAATGCGTGGCAGAAGCTCAATTTCCTCCAACTCAGCAATCCCGGCAGCTTCCTCCGTCAAATGAATGCGTTCATAAATATCAAAACGCAAGCCTTGCGGCTGATCATTCTGTTGTTTATTCAAGGATGGCATCCTCCTTTGGGCAGCCTCCGCACATCCTCTGACTCCTGTCAGGCGCACGGAAACTCCATATTGCAAACCGTTTCTAGGTTCAAGTATATGCGCCAAAATAGAAGGCATGCCATCTTTTATAGCTGTTTGACCAGCTTTTGCAAATCATCCGGCCAAGCATCCTCCACGGTAATCGTTTCCCCGCTGAGCGGATGACGGAAGGTCAGACGCTCTCCGTGCAGCGCCTGCCTGCCAAAATCAGTCGCCCGGCCCCCGTACAATACATCCCCGAGCAACGGGAAGCCGGCATGACTAAGATGAACGCGAATCTGATGCGTTCGTCCGGTGTCCATTGTCAGATACACGAGGCTAATCGCACTTGGACCACTTCCCCATACGTCACCAAGTTCCACATGGGTAACTGCCTTTTGCCCAGTCGGAGATACACGGCGACGCTGCTTGTGATGCCTGTCCTTGCCAATAGGCCAATCCAATGTCCGCAGCGATGAAGGCACTTCCCCCCGTACCAAAGCTACATAGCGGCGGTCGATAGCCTTGGCTCGCATTTGCTCGTCCAGCTTGAGCAACGCGAATTCGTTTTTGGCATATAGCACCGGGCCTGTCGTATCCACATCCAGACGATGCACATGTCGTACTGCTGCATGAATGCCATGGATTTCATAATAGGATGCGACAGCATGATCCAACGTCAGTGGACCATCCTTTACACCGCCGTCTGGATGGACCGCCATCCCCGCTGGTTTGTGTACGACCAGGCAAAAATCATCCTCGTACAGTATCGTCAAATCATACCAACGTGGGATGACGCCAAGGTCCATTACAGGAAAAAGGGCCAGCCGCAGCCGGTCCCCTGTATGTTCAATCCCTTTTTCGTGCCTTAGTCTGCGCCACAGCTTATCCGGCAATCCCAAATGATTCAGCAACCAGTGGTCTACAGCCTCAGCGCGATCTTCATTCTCAATGCGATTTTCACCAGCTGAAATTTCCCGTCCCGGTGTGACTTCCAGCCAAGGTCCCCTTCTTCTCCAGCTACCCTGCCAGCTCATAGACGTTTGAGCGCGCGATAGTTCGCTTCAATGGTGGCGTCAATATCCTCAACCGTATGCACACCTGATACGAACATGCCCTCGAATTGAGATGGAGCCACACTGACTCCCTCATTCACCATTTCGGTAAAATAACGGCGGAAATGATCCTGATTGCTCGTTTTAGCCGTATCAAAATTGACAACCTTCTCGTCCGTGAAAAATGGACACACCATGGAACCCACACGGTTGATCGAGACAGGAATACCGAGCTCACGCGCGTTACGTTCGAATCCGGCCTGCAGCCGTGCTGCCCGCTCTTCCAGCCGATCGTACACTTCCGGTGTCAGCAATTTAAGCGTCGAATAGCCTGCTGCCATAGCCAATGGATTTCCGCTCAGCGTACCCGCTTGATAGATTGGCCCGGAAGGCGCGATTTGCTCCAAAATGTCGCGACGTCCGCCGTAAGCACCTACAGGCAGTCCACCACCAATAACTTTGCCCAGACACGTAAGATCCGGCGTCACACCAAAGCGTCCTTGAGCGGAATGAAGTCCCACCCGGAATCCAGTCATCACTTCATCAAAAATCAGCAGACTTCCATATTGCCGGGTTACCTCACGCAAACCCTCCAAAAATCCAGGCTGTGGCGGTACAACACCCATATTGCCTGCTACCGGCTCGACAATAATTGCAGCAATCTCTTCGCCAAATTTCTCAAAAACCAGCTTCACTGAAGCCAAATCATTATAAGGAACAGTGATCGTATGTGAGGCCACGACTTCAGGTACACCCGGACTATCGGGCAGACCTAATGTCGCAACACCAGAGCCCGCTTTAATCAGCAAGCTGTCCGCATGACCGTGATAAGAGCCTTCAAATTTAAGGATTTTGCTGCGTTTCGTAAATCCGCGTGCGAGTCGTATTGCACTCATGGTCGCCTCGGTCCCCGAGCTCACCATACGAACAAGTTCCATAGAAGGAACACGCTCGCATACGAGTTTGGCCATTTCAGTTTCCGCCAACGTTGGTGCGCCGAAGCTGGTTCCTTTTACAACAGCAGCCTGTAAGGCTTTAACCACTTCGGGATGTGCATGGCCCATAATAAGCGGTCCCCATGAACATACATAGTCTATATAGGATTGACCGTCGATATCATATATACGCGATCCTTCCCCACGGTCGATATATACGGGCGTTATGCCTACGGATTTAAAAGCCCGAACCGGACTGTTTACGCCACCTGGAATATATTGTTTTGCCTCATCAAAGGCGACTTTGGAGCACGTATCCTTGCGCACCGTTCGTTGTTCGTCGATCATTCTGATCACTCCTGTCTTCTGAAAAATACGCTTATTGCTTCAACCATCTTGCCGCATCCTTGGCAGAATAGGTAATAATCATATCCGCACCCGCACGCTTCATGCTTGTCAGAATTTCCAGCACCATCGCTTTTTCATCAATCCAGCCTTGAAGAGCTGCCGCCTTGACCATTGTATATTCGCCGCTGACGTTGTAAGCCACCAAAGGCAGATCAAATTGATCCTTAATCGTACGCATCACATCCAGATAAGAAAGAGAAGGCTTCACCATCAGCATATCTGCACCCTCCAGCACGTCAGATTCCGCTTCTCGCAACGCTTCGCGTGCATTGGCAGGGTCCATCTGATACGATTTGCGGTCACCAAACTGCGGCGCAGAATTTGCGGCTTCACGGAAAGGACCGTAAAAAGCAGACGCATATTTGACGGAATACGACATAATCGGAATATGTGAAAAGCCTTCCTGATCCAATCCTTGCCGAATGGCCTGCACAAAACCGTCCATCATATTGGATGGGGCGATAATATCCGCACCTGCTTTAGCCTGGGAAACCGCTGTACGTACCAGCACCTCCAGGGATTCATCATTCAATACTTCGCCGCATACCTCGCCATCATGCTCATGCATGTGTACCATACCGCAGTGTCCATGATCCGTAAATTCGCACAAACAAGTGTCGGCTACAACCAGCAGCTCGGGATAGCGGGACTTGATCAGACGAGTAGCCTCCTGCACAATACCATCATCCACAAAAGCCGATGTTCCCAAGCTATCTTTGGTTTCTGGTATGCCAAACAAGAGCACGGCGGGAATGCCCAGCTCGCTAATTTCTTTCAGTTCTTCTTCCAGCTGATCCAGTGAAAAACGGTATACGCCTGGCATGGAGCTAATCTCCTGCTTCACCCCAGTGCCAAATGTTACGTAGATCGGTTGGATAAAATCAGCCGGATTCAATACGGTCTCACGCACCATACTGCGGATCGCAGCCGACTGGCGCAAACGACGATGTCTCGTAAAAGGTACACTCATGATTGCAAACCTCCACATTCTATACATTCATTTGGTAAAAACACAAATTATAAAGTCACAGTAGTACTTGACTGCTTCCAGTCACACAGCGATTGGACCAGACTTTCAATGGTTGCCTTCTCAGACATAAAGCTGACGGTCAAACCGGCTTGGGTAGCTGTCTCGCCGGTTAAGGGACCAATTACTGCAATCGTAACTCCCTCCAGCAGCGACACCGGATCATCGACCCCCATTTGCCTGAGCGCTTCCATAAAAAAGGTTACAGTTGAGGAACTGGTAAAGGTAATGGCATGGATGGCGCGTTCCTCTAGCAGCTTGAGCAGCTCATCATCCTGTGTGTTGGCTGCCAGCACAGTCTGATACAGATCAGCCTCGGTTACCTCAAGCCCCATCTCTCTCAGCTTGTCTGGCAGCCAGGATCGAGCTAGATCACCTCTGGGGAGGAATACGTTCTGCCCTGCCTGCAAATCCTGCTCAAACGCTCCAAGCAAGCCCTCAGCCTGAAACGGACCTTCGATCTGTTCTGCTACGATTCCATGCGTCCGAAGTGCGGCTGCTGTAGCCGGACCAACTGCGGCAATACGCGCTTTGAACAGCGCACGCACATCCTTGCCCTGCTCCTCCAAGTGGGTGAAAAAGTACTCTACTCCGTTAACGCTGGTAAAGAACACCCAATCGTATTCAGGCAATCGTGCAAATGCCTTTTTAATTTGCTGTTTCGTCGGCTCGTCCGAAGGGACTACCGTCCGGATGACAGGGAACTCATAAGGCTCGCCGCCGAGTTCCTCAATCCGGCGAACCAGACTGCTGGCCTGTGCGCGTGCACGGGTGACCAAAATCCGCTTGCCGAACAAAGGCATATCCTCAGCCCATTTTAACTGTTCACGCTGCTTCACCACTTCTCCAACCACGATGACAGCGGGAGGCTGGAAATTAGCGGCCTTCACCTTGGCCTCGATATCCGCCAGCGTACCCACCAGTGTATCCTGCTCTGCACGAGTTCCCCAACGAATCAAAGCAACGGGTGTACTGGACGGCTTGCCGTGCTTCATCAGCTGCTCACTGATATAACCGATCTTCGCCACACCCATCATAAAGATCAGTGTGCCCGTTGCATTCGTTACTTTATCCCAATGAATACTTTGATCAAGTTTATCCGGACTTTCATGCCCTGTAATGATTGACAGCGACGAGGCCATATCCCGGTGTGTAACCGGAATGCCCGCATAGGCAGGCACGCTGATGGCTGAAGTGATACCGGGTATGATTTCATAGGAAATACCGTGTTTACGCAGCAGCCCGGCTTCCTCTCCAACCCGACCAAAGATGGTGGGGTCTCCCCCTTTGAGCCGAACAACCGTTTTCCCTTCCAGGGCCAGGTCCACCAGCAGCTGATTGATTTCCTCTTGCTTCATAGTGTGACGATCCGGCAGTTTGCCGACATATATTTTCTGTGCACCTGGCTTCATCAGCCCCAAAAGGCGTGGGCTTGCCAGTCTGTCATACACAATGACATCCCCCAGTTGAATACATTCCCATCCCTTGACCGTAATTAATCTCGCGTCTCCGGGCCCTGCGCCAACTAAATATACCTTCCCTGCCATATCATCATCCCCTTACCTGTGCCAAAATCTGTTCTGCTCCCTTGGCAATCAAGCTGGACGCCACCGCTTCTCCCAGCTTTTGCGGATCATCTCCCTGGAGCGTTTCCTTCAAAATAACCTCGCCATCCGGCGAGCCTACCATGCCCGTAAGGCGGATTTCTTGTCCAGCCCAGACCGCATGAGCCCCGATCGGCACTTGGCATCCCCCATTCAGTACGCCAAGAAAGGTTCGTTCTGCAGCAACCGTAGCCGAGGTATCCCGGTCATTGTAAAGCCGCAACAATGACAACAGCTCTTCATCGTCGGCACGGCATTCAATACCGAGCGCTCCCTGTCCAACGGCCGGCAAGCAGGCTTCCTCTGGTATATAGGACGTAATTCGCTCTTTCCAGCCCATTCGGTGCAAACCAGCCGCTGCCAAAATAATGGCGTCAAATCCTTCCGTCTCCAGCTTTTTCAGACGGGAATCAATATTGCCACGTACAGGCTCTAACTGTAGATCAGGTCGCATGGCTTTGATTTGACTGGCACGGCGCAGACTGCTCGTGCCTACTTTTGCTCCTTGAGGCAAATCCTCCAAGCTCTTGGCCCCGAGTGTAATTAGGCAATCACGCGGGTCCTCCCGGCGCGGTACAGCACCGTTGACAAGGCCTTCCGGCAATTCGGACGGCATATCCTTCATACTATGTACTGCCATATCAATCTCACCAGCCAGCATGGCCTGCTCAATTTCTTTAACAAAAAGGCCTTTGCCGCCTACTTTGGACAAGGTTACATCCAATATTCGATCGCCCTTGGTCAGTATTTTTTTGACGACAAACTGCAAAGCCAATCCATGCTCCGCGCACAGCGACTTCAAATCCTCAATGACATGCCCGGTCTGAGTTAGCGCAAGCGCGCTCTGTCTGCTGCCTACCACAATTGTTCGCATGTTATTCCTCCTGATTTTGCGCAATCCATTGGTATATCTCTTTTTCAGTCCAAGCGGTAAACTCATGACGTCGTATTTGATCCAAAATACCGCTGCTCGCCAGACGCCTCAGAAGCTTGGCCCTTTGCTGCGGAGAACTTACAGTACGTTTGATAATCTGTCGCATTTCGTACATAAAATCCAGATATGGCTCATATTCGCTGCCGAATAATGCTTCTAAAGCTGATGTAATATCAGCGGTTACAGCCGGACCTGCCCCTGCAGTGGAAACACTGATCGTCAGCCTCCCCCGCCGAAGGATGCCTGGCGTTATAAAGTCAGCCACTTCCGATTGGTCTGTCACATTTACCAGTATACCTCTTTGCCTGGCCTCATGCGCAACTGCATTATTCACTTCTCTCTGATTCGTTGTTGCATATACAAGAAAGGCCCCCTGGAGATCGCCCTCGCGATATACGCGATTTACCCAGTGGAGCTGCTTGTGATCGGCCAGAAGCTGTAAATCCGGCGTTATATTCGGGCTGATGACGGTAATGCATGCCCCGCTTCCTATCAGCCCCTTTACCTTGCGTTCCGCTACCCTGCCGCCGCCTACAATACAACAGATCTTATTTTTACAATTCAACGAAATCGGGACAAAATGTTGCAAACGCTCATTCACTCTCCCGTCCACTGATGAAATACAGACCAGGAATTCAGCAAAAAGTTAAGAATTAACAGGGTATAGCCCACTAATGCCCACTTTGCCATCACGAGTCCTGAACGCTGACTCCATCTTTTACTCACTAACAATACAATATACACGCACAAGGATATCGCTGTCATCAGCACTTTGCTATCCAGCAAAAGACGCCAGCGCTCCTCGGCAATAATAGAAATGACTGCAACGACAATAGAAACTCCGAGTAAAGGAGTGCCAATCAACAGGGCCTTATGCGTATACCGATCCATCATTTCGAGGCTTGGCAGACGCCTGATCGTGTCATTCCATTTCTTTACTTTCAATTTACGATGCAAAAACAGGTATAAGCCCGAAAATACAGCCGCTACTGTCATCGCTACAAAGCCGAGATTAGCCAACGCAATATGAATGAGCAGCAGCCCATGCACGGTATGCCAATTTGCGAGTGGGTTGTCGGTGGGCTCCATCCATATTTTATTGAGCACGAGTACCGCGAAGCTAATAATATTAAGCAGCAATACTGCAAATTCAGAATGTTGGTAGCGTGACAAAATCAAAGAAATCAGCACTAAAATAAATGAAAACAGAAATAAAAAATCGTAACTCACAAAAATAGGAAGGTGCCCCTCGTTCCAGGTTCTTATTCCCATATATACGAGCTGGAGCAAAAGAACGACAACAAGAAGCCCTGTACCTGTCCGTTTGGCATTCGCGTTGCGTCGAATTCCATCCGAGAATACAAACAGAAGGCTCAGGGCAAAAACATAAATCATTGAATCATATATAAGCATGCCTGAAGCCACGTCTGTACACCTACCTTTACAGGCCAGCCGGCGCTAACGAGGCTGGCGAGGCTTGAACCTGACCGGATGTTTCATGAACACCGGCCTCCGGTTTCATTAACGCGGATGCATCGCTTTTATCTACTTTCTGAGCGGCGTCCTCCAAACGATCCTCCAGAGCAAAAATGTGGCTAAACAACTCTAAGGCCTCATTCCCCTGCTTTTGGACTGCCAATTCCTTCACCCGATTGATAGGATCATGCATCATCTGGTTCAGCATGCTCTTCGTCAAGCGGCTAATCACTTTGCGTTGCCGTTCATCCAGCTCCGGAAGCTTGTTGAACAAGCTTTCCAGTGTATCCTGGTGCACGGATTCCGCTTTTTCCTGTAAAGCACGAATCACCGGACGCACTCCCATCGTTTTCAACCATTGATAAAATTCGCTAAGCTCGCCTTCGATCATATGCTCGATTTTGGCGGCCTCGGTACGACGCATTTCCAGATTGCTCTCCACGATACCTTCCAAATCATCAATATCGTATAGAAAAACGTTCCGCAATTCCCCAATAGCTGGGTCCAGATCACGCGGAACCGCGATATCGATCATAAACAAAGGGCGGGACTGACGTCTTTTCATACTGGCTTCAACCCGATCCCGATCCAGTATATATCCTTGGGCACCTGTCGAGCTGATAACTATGTCCACATCGGCCAACCGTTGAATGCCTTCCTCCATCGTAACCGGCGTTCCGTGAAACTTGGAGGCCAGGTCTTCCGCACGGGACAAAGTCCGGTTTGCCACAATAACCTCGGCTGCTCCGCCACTGTACAAATGCTTAACGGTAAGCTCGCTCATTTTACCTGCACCGAGAATCAGCACCTTCTTATCGGTAAACATACCGAAAATTCGCTTGCCCAGCTCAACTGCTGCATAGCTGACAGATACGGCGCTTTCTCCAATGGACGTCTCCGAGTGGGCACGCTTGCCCAATGTGACGGCTTGCTTAAACAACCTGTTAAACCATGTGGCCGTAATTTTCTGGGATTGAGCCTGAAGAAAAGCATTCTTCACTTGTCCCAAAATTTGAGTTTCCCCAATGACCATCGAATCCAGACCACAAGTCACCCGGAACAAATGCCGGATCGCCTGCTCATCCTCATATATATATAAATGCTGTGTAAATTGATCACGCGGAATGCCGAACCATTGCTCCATAAAACTGCGTATAAAATAACCGCACATGTGAAGGCGGTCCACCACGACATATATCTCAGTTCGATTGCAGGTTGCGACAACTACGCCCTCCAACACACTTTTAGTAAGTTTGAGTTGCTCCAGCGCTTTTGGCAAATCTTGTTCTGCAAATGTAAAACGCTCTCTGACTTCCACAGGCGCCGTACGATAATTCAACCCAACAACGACGATGTGCATTGCAAATTCACCTGCCTAAACTGTAATAAGAATAACCACTGTCATCATAAACTATGTTAATTATATCACAGAAGTCTGATTCTCCTCGGGCTGTTTTATGAATTGTTTATGAAAATTAGATGTATCCGCCACGCTCTATATCATTTGATTTAGTGTAGACTACTTTTAAAACAAATAACCATGGAAAATTCCATGGTTATGATATAGGACCACGCGAATGGCTCCATAAGAAACGAATTACACCAATTCAGCGCGCTTGCTCTCCGGTGATTCCACCTGAAGCTCTCCCAGGCCGCGAATCAGCTTCTTCGCATATGTTTTTTCCGGTTTTAGGACAGATACCAGGTAATCGATAGCCAGCTGCGGATCAACAGTCTCACCGCAGGTGTAACAATCAATAGCGGCAAATCCTCTCTCAGGATACGTATGAATAGAGAGATGGCTCTCCGACAACAGTACAAGCACAGTAGCTCCCTGTGGTTCGAATTGCTTGGATTGAACGGACATCACCGTTGCTCCGCAAGCTTCAGCAGCCTCAACCAATTGAGTCTCCAGAAACTGTGCATTATTCAGCAATTCAAACTCAACACCCCAAGTATCTACGGCAACGTGTCTTCCGAAAGTTGAGTACTCCAATTCCATCTTTCGGTTCCCCCTTCCTAGGAATAAAATGTTTGAAAAAAATTTCATCCGCTAGGACCTACGTCATTCACTTCCCGAGGGATAACCTCTCGCAACATTCAATGTCCTGAGTGAATCCTGGTTCCTATATTCATTTTCAACGAGATTAAAAATAACATCTATGTACAGCAAATGCAATCATTTTTTTGGAATAAAAAAGCCCCTTCCGGTAGCGAAGAGACTGCTCTGCATAACGATTCATTCCGGCCTGCCCAAGCCCAATTTAAGCTTCCAGCGCAAACAGCCTGGAGCAGCTCATCCGAAGCTTTTGATCAATCTGTTCCAGCTCCGAGAATGTACGAGCCAGATTCCGTTGATCCAGCAACGAATTAATGAGATTATACACGGCTGATATTTCATTTTCCACGTTGTGATGCTGAAAAAGCTGTTGTAGCTCCTGTACTGTGTTTTTATATTCAAATACCAGCTTGGAGCCTTCGGCATTCTTCTCCATAATTTTGCGAACAGTGCCTTCGTTATAAAAATACACCATTGTGAATCCTTGATACATCCGGTAAACAATGCCCTTACCCTTAAAGCGAACAAAAAGTTTACGTATAAACAAGGTTAGTTGCGGATGAATTAAGCAGCAAGTCAATTCACAGACATATTCTCCCTCTTTGGCCTCAAAAAACAAATGAACTTCCTCGCCCGCAGTATGCTCCAGAACGATTTCCTGTCCCCCGTTATCCAGCACTTTAATTCGGTAATGCACTTGGGGATCATCCACTGCCTGCAAAAATTCATCCATTTGAGTTTCCGACAAGGTCAAAGTGGTTTTTACATACTCTGTGGCTAACCGCTGAACCATACCAATCTCCTCAATTCTTTTCTGAACCTATAGTTCGAGCTTTACATTTTATTATACATCAGACCAACAGCGCTTTTCTTTCAAATCAGTTCACAAAAATCAGTCATTCATGAGAATTAAACGGAAAATATCTTCATTGAGGTGGCATTATCCCCGATATGCTCACTTTTCTGTTGAAAATCCACGTGATTGCTCAGCTATATATACGAAAAAGGACGCCCCAAGGGCGCCCTGCATTTACAATTCCGTCTGTTCTTCGTCGTCATTGCCTATATAGCCGGAGATGACAGACCACAGTTCTTCCTTGCCCATACCTTCTTCGGATGAAAAGGGGATAAACAATCCACCGGGAAGTATTCCGAGTTCCTGCTTAATGACTTTATAATGCTTTTCCCGTCGTGTTTTGGGGATTTTATCTGCCTTTGTACCTACAACACATACCGGAAGCCCGTTATGGCGCAGCCAATCATACATCATGATATCATCCTTGGATGGCGGATGGCGCAAATCAACCATTTGCAGCACCAGCTTGAGCTGCTCCCGCTCCAGCAAATAAGACTCGATCATCTGCCCCCAGGCTTTGCGGGACGTCTTGGATACTTTAGCGTAGCCGTAGCCGGGAAAATCGACAAAATAGAGATCATCATTAATCCGGTAATAATTGAGCTGTTGGGTTTTCCCTGGCGTAGAACTGGTGCGCGCCAAATTTTTGCGGCTAATCATGCGGTTAATCAATGAAGACTTCCCGACATTAGAGCGCCCTGCCAGAGCAATCTCTGGCAAAGCGTCTACAGGAAACTGATTGGGACCAACCGCACTAATAATAAATTCTGCTTTTGTTACTTTCATTGTGTCCTTAATTCCTCTCTAATGTACCCTTGCCTGCTCAACCAAAGCATGCTTCAGCACCTGATCCATATGGGCAACGGGAACGAATTCAACATCCTGCCGAATACTGTCGGGAATATCCTTCAAATCCCGTTCATTATCTTTGGGAAGCAGAATTTTTTTGTAGCCTGCCCGGTGAGCTGCCAGCGACTTCTCTTTCAAACCACCAATCGGCAGCACGCGACCGCGCAGGGTAATTTCGCCCGTCATAGCCACATCCTTCGATACATGCCGGTTGGTCAATGCCGAAATCAATGCCGTAGCAATGGTGATTCCAGCAGAAGGTCCATCCTTCGGAATCGCTCCCTCAGGAATATGGATGTGAATATCATTTTTTTCATAAAAGTCCGGTTCAATGCCCAGCTCGATCGCTTTGGAACGAGTATAGCTGAATGCCGCCTGTGCGGATTCCTTCATCACATCTCCAAGCTTACCCGTAAGAATCAGTTTACCGCTACCAGGCACAACCGTCACTTCAATCATCAGCGTTTCACCACCGACCTCTGTCCATGCCAGGCCTGTAACCGTACCGATCTGATCCTCCAGCTCCGCTACGCCGTAACGGAATTTGGCGATGCCCAAATAATCTTTCAGATTATCCGGTGTGACTTGAATCGATCCTTCCCCACCAGATACAACTGACTTCGCAGCCTTACGGCATAGGGAGGCCAGTTGCTGTTCGAGATTCCGCACGCCGGATTCACGGGTATATTCGCGAATGACACGCAGCAAGGTATCCTCGCCGATGACCAACTGCTCCTCTTCTAAACCATGCTCTCTCTTCTGCTTGGGCAGTAGATAACGATTGGCAATCTCCAGCTTTTCCAGTTCGGTATAGCCAGGAATATAAAGTGTCTCCATACGGTCCATAAGCGGGCGCGGGATATTGTGTGCAGCATTGGCTGTCGTCACAAACATCACATTGGATAGATCAAATGGCAGCTCGACAAAATGGTCGCTGAACGTATTGTTTTGTTCGGGATCAAGCACTTCCAGCAATGCTGCTGATGGATCTCCCCGAAAATCGGAAGCCATTTTATCAATCTCATCCAGCAAAAAGACCGGATTGGACGTGCCTGCCGTCTTCATCCCCTGAATGATACGCCCCGGCATCGCACCAACATAGGTCCGGCGATGGCCACGGATTTCTGCTTCATCCCGCACACCACCGAGGGAGATGCGAACAAATTCCCGCCCCATGGATTTGGCAATCGAACGAGCCAGCGAGGTCTTGCCGACCCCTGGCGGACCTACGAGACACAGAATCGGTCCCTTGATGGTCTTCACCAGCTTGCGCACAGCCAAGTACTCCAGTACCCGCTCCTTCGGTTTATCCAGTCCGTAGTGGTCATGATTCAGCACCTCTTCGGCCTTGGCAATATCCAGGTCATCATCGGTAAACGTATTCCATGGCAAGCTTAACAGCCAATCGACGTAATTGCGGATGACGCCACCCTCGGCGGAGCTTGCAGGCATTTTTTCCAGACGGTCGATTTCCTTTTCGACCTTCTCTTTTACCGGAACAGGCAGCTCCAGCTCACTCAACTGGTTGCGTAGCTCTTCAACTTCTCCTGCACGACCTTCCTTCTCGCCAAGCTCCTTCTGAATCGCCTTCATTTGTTCACGCAGATAATATTCCTTCTGCGTCTTTTCCATTTGCTTTTTCACTCGCTGGCTGATTTTACGTTCCAGCTCCAGAACCTCGCGCTCGTTGTTCAAAATATCCAGAAGCTTCTCCAGACGCTGAGTTACGTCGATCGTCTCCAGGATATCCTGCTTTTCCTTAATCTTGAGCGTCAGATGGCTTGTGATTACGTCTGCCAGCCGTCCAGGCTCCTCAATATCGGATACCGCAGCAAGTGTCTCGGGCGTTACCTTTTTGGACAAGTTGATATAATGCTCGAACTGGGTCAATACAGTGCGCATCAGCGCATCCGTCTCGGGCTGCACGTTTTCTGCCTCATGCAGTTCCTTGGCCAGTACCTCGTAATATTCTTCATTGTCCGTATATTGGATAATCTCGGCACGTTCCAGCCCTTCCACCAGCACCCGAATCGTTCCGTTAGGAAGCTTGAGCATCTGGCGCACCTTGGCTACCGTGCCGACTCGAAAAATATCCTCTTGTGTGGGTTCTTCAATATTTACCTCTGATTGAGAACACAGGAGAATCAAATTGTCTTCAACCATCGCTTTTTCCAAAGCCTTGACCGATTTTTCCCGGCCCACATCGAGATGCAGAACCATGCTCGGGTAGACCAGAAGTCCTCTTAAAGGCAGCAAAGGAAAACGACGACCTTTTGTCTTGATGGGTCCCATCGCTTTCGCACCTCCAGTGATTCTCAGGTTCCGGATTTTACAATCCTCACGTTGTTATCTTTCATATTTTATCAAATGTTAAATAAAAAAACCAATGAAAGAGCCACTTATTAGCAAGATCCTGTATCGGAAATCGTTCCATTATGCGTTCCATCCGCCTGCAGCAACGAAGATTGGGATGGGCGAAAAGTCTCAATTGGCGCATGCACAGGTGATTCCGACGTCATTTCTTGCCCAAACACATGACGGAATACTTCGGTAACCGACTGTACGGGGATGACCAGTAAGCCCTCAACACTATCAAAAAGAGCTTGCCAGTTTTCCTGCGGAATGATCACCTTTTTGGCTCCTGCCTGAAAAGCTGCCTCGACCTTGGCTAATACGCCGCCAATCGGTTTGACACGGCCGTGGATGCTAACCTCGCCAGTCATCGCAATTTCGTGATCCACCGGAATTCCCCGTATGGCGGATGCAATAGCTGTTGCCATTGCGATTCCTGCAGACGGACCGTCTACTGGTGTGCCCCCGGGGAAATTGATATGCAGATCGTAATTCGACGGAGACAATCCGAGTGTACGCAAAACGGTCAGTACATTTTCCACAGAACCTTTAGCCATGCTCTTGCGTCGCAGTGTACGGGAGCCACCCCCAATTTCCTCCTCATCGACTACGCCCGTAATATTGTAGCTTCCTTTTCCTTCAGGAACCGGAACCGCCGTAACCTCAATTTCCAGCAGCATCCCCATATTTGGACCGTATACAGCTAATCCGTTAACAAACCCGATTTGCGGCACACCCGGTACTTTTCGATCAGGACGTGGTTGAATTTGACTGCTTCCTGCAACCCATTCCACATCAGACGCATTGAGACGTTCCCGCTTCTCAGTGAGCGCCAAGCCAGCGGCAAGCTGGATCATATTGACTGCCTCCCGACCATTCGTAGCGTAACGCTGTACGACTTCTACCGCCTCGGGACAAGGCCCAAAGCCCAGCTTGTGGACAGCATCCTCAGCAATGCGAGCAATCTCCTGCGGCTGAAGGGCACGAAAATAAATTTCCATACAACGGGAACGGATGGCAGGTGGCAGCTCATGCGGAGAACGAGTGGTCGCACCTACCAGACGAAAATCCGCTGGCAATCCATTTTGAAAAATATCGTGGATGTAGGCAGGAGTATGCGTGTCTTCCGAGTTGTAATACGCACTTTCCAAAAATACCTTGCGGTCCTCCAGCACTTTCAACAGCTTATTCATCTGCGTCGGGTGCAATTCACCGATTTCATCAATAAACAGCATGCCGCCATGCGCCTTCGTTACAGCGCCAGGCTTAGGCTGCGGAATACCCGCTACCCCCATAGCTCCAGCCCCTTGATAAATGGGATCATGCACCGAGCCAATTAACGGGTCTGCAATGCCACGCTCATCAAAACGGGCCGTCGTGGCGTCAATCTCCGTGAATTTCGCATCAGCCTTGAATGGAGAGGACAGATTTTTCTTCGCCTCTTCCAGCACTACGCGCGCAGCAGCCGTCTTCCCTACTCCCGGCGGGCCATAAATAATGACATGCTGTGGATTCGCACTACATAAGGCCGCCTTGAGCGCACGCAGTCCGTCCTTCTGTCCGACGATATCCTGTAACGTTGCTGGCCGAGTACGTTCCGCCAACGGCTTGGTCAGTGAGATGGAGCGCAGCTTGCGCAGCTTATCCAGCTCCTTCCGGGACTCCCGGTCCACCGCACTACGGTTCGTTTTCTGGCTCCGCAGGAGATTCCAGAAATACAGACCGATGACAATCCCGAAAAACATTTGTACCAACAACAAAATCATAGTCAAGTCCATTGTATTTCCTCCGTTTCTCATCTCAGCAATTTGAAAAATGCTGCTCTATGAAAGACAGTATTTCCTTTTCCGCGATAGCTAAACGGCAGTCTTTCAAAAGATCAGAGGGAAAATACAAAAATACCGTGAAGAACAATTCTGTAGCAGAACTGTTCTTCACGGCGATGATATAATGACCATAAAGTATGATTATACTCCTGTATAAAACTGATTGGGTCTATACTTTCTCAGCTGTATGGCGTTCTTCGCGCCCAGGGATTTTGCCTGTCTCTTCATACGCTTTGACGATGACATCAATTTCTTTTTTCAATTCATCAACCATGTCAGCCTCGGGCACTTTGCGGATCATTTTACCGTAACGGAACAAAAGCCCTTCCCCGCGTGCTCCAGCAATGCCGATATCCGCTTCCTTCGCTTCACCCGGACCATTTACTGCACAGCCCAGCACCGATACTTTAATCGGCACCTTGAGTTTGGCAATATAGTCCTCTACCTCGTTGGCAATAGAGAACAGATCGATATCCAGACGTCCGCAAGTTGGACAGGAAATCAATGTCGCAGCGTTGGTGATCAGTCCAAACGTTTTGAGCAGTTCCCGTGCAACCTTCACTTCTTCCACCGGATCGGCACTGAGTGAAATACGCATCGTGGAGCCGATGCCTGATGCCAGCAAGGCCCCCATCCCCGCCGCACTTTTGACCGTTCCGGTAAAGAGCGTACCTGCTTCGGTGATACCCAGATGGAGCGGATACTTGATAATTCCAGCGGCCTTCGTATAAGCGGCAATCGCCATGGGTACGTCAGATGCTTTCAGAGATACGATAATATCGTGGAAATCAAGCTCCTCCAAAATACTGATATGGTACAGCGCGCTTTCTACCATCGCTTCTGGCGTCGGATAACCGTACTTATCCAGCAAATGCTGCTCCAATGATCCGGCATTGACACCAATCCGAATCGGAATCCCTTTTTCCTTACACGCATTAACGACAGCCTCCACTTTTTCGCGTCGACCAATATTGCCTGGATTAATGCGGACCTTGTCAATTCCGTTTTCAATCGCCAGTAGAGCCAGCTTGTAATTAAAATGAATATCCGCGACGAGCGGAATATGAATCCGTTTTTTAATTTCCTTAATGGCAGCGGCTGCTTCCTCATTGTTGACCGTAACCCGCACCAGTTGACATCCGGCTTCCTCCAAGCGAAGAATCTCGGCTACCGTAGCTTCCACATCTGCTGTTTTGGTTGTACACATACTTTGGATAATGACTTCATTGCTGCCGCCAATCGTCAGATTCCCGACTTTAACGGGACGTGTGTCTTGTCTTAAGAACATGTACTTTTCTCTCCCATTAACACCAAACCTCCACCCCTTAAAACCTCATACGGTTTAGTGAAGTGGAGATTCGGCTTCTCATGTTTTAGAGATCGCGAAGTATCAATCCTTAGGCGCTCTCTTCTTGTTTTTTATCCTTATCTGTACCACCGAGTTCCGGTGCGATTTTTTCTTTTACTACCTGCTCGTTGATGACGCAAGTCGTCACATCATCACGGGAAGGAACTTCATACATGACGTCGAGCATAATACCTTCAATGATCGCGCGAAGACCACGGGCACCCGTGTTACGCTTGATCGCCTCACGAGCAATGGCTTCCAGAGCATCTTGCTTAAACTCCAGCTGCACATTATCCAGTTCCAGCATCTTCTGGTATTGCTTGGTTAACGCATTTTTCGGCTCCGACAAAATACGAACCAATGTTTTCTCATCAAGCGGCTCCAGCGTAGAAATGACTGGCAAACGTCCTACGAATTCCGGAATCAGCCCGAATTTCAACAGATCCTCAGGCAATACCATGGAAGTATATTCGCCTGGCTTCAGATCTTTTTGTTCGCTAGTGGCATTAAAGCCAATGACCTTTTTACCGATACGGCGTTTGATCATTTGCTCCAGACCGTCAAAGGCGCCACCGCAAATAAACAGGATATTTGTGGTGTCAATTTGAATGAACTCTTGATGCGGATGCTTGCGGCCACCTTGCGGAGGTACAGAAGCAACCGTGCCTTCCAAAATTTTAAGCAGCGCCTGCTGTACACCTTCTCCCGATACGTCGCGCGTAATGGACGGGTTTTCGGATTTACGGGCTACTTTATCAATTTCGTCAATGTAGATGATGCCGCGCTCGGCTTTTTCCACATCATAATCGGCTGCTTGAATCAATTTCAGCAAAATGTTTTCAACGTCTTCACCTACATAACCGGCTTCCGTGAGGGAAGTGGCATCTGCAATAGCAAAAGGTACGTTCAAAATTTTAGCCATGGTTTGCGCAAGCAACGTTTTACCCGAACCTGTAGGTCCAAGCATCAGAATGTTGCTTTTTTGCAACTCTACATCATCAATTTTGTTTTGTGTATTAATACGTTTGTAATGGTTATATACCGCTACAGACAACGATTTTTTCGCTTGATCCTGACCAATGACATATTGATCCAAAATCTCACGGATTTGCATCGGTTTCGGAATGTCTTTCAGATCTACTTCTTCTTCATGACCCAATTCCTCTTCCACAATCTCCGTGCACAGCTCAATGCATTCGTCACATATATATACACCTGGTCCGGCAACAAGCTTGCGAACCTGATCTTGAGATTTGCCGCAGAAAGAACATTTCAATTGTCCTTTTTCATCATTAAATTTAAACATAGAGCCACCCCTTTACAGATTAATCGGTTTAGACAGCACCTGGTCAATGATACCATATGCTTTTGCCTCTTCTGCTTCCATGAAGAAATCCCGGTCAGTATCACGTTCGATTTTTTCGAGGGGCTGACCCGTACGCTCTACATAGATTTGATTCAGCTTGGCACGTGTTTTGATAATCCAGTCCGCATGGATCAGCATATCAGAGGCTTGCCCCTGAATGCCGCCGAGCGGCTGATGGATCATAACCTCACTGTTGGTAAGCGCATATCTTTTGCCTGGTGCACCCGCTGTGAGCAACAAAGAACCCATACTTGCAGCCATGCCTACACAGATCGTTGATACGTCCGGCTTAATAAATTGCATTGTATCATATATACCCATGCCCGCAGTTACAGAACCGCCCGGCGAGTTAATATACAAATTGATATCCTTCTCCGGATCTTCCGCAGCAAGGAACAATAGCTGTGCAATGACGAGATTGGCGACATCGTCATCAATCGGGCCACTTAGGAAAATAATGCGATCCTTAAGCAACCGCGAGTAAATATCGTAAGATCGTTCTCCTCGATTCGTTTGTTCCACAACCATAGGGACGAGACTCATCACGACCAACCTCTTTTCTTAATTAAAATGAACACCTGTATTCATCCGCTTCCTTAAGTCCCATTAAAACGAAAGCGGCGAGCATGAAACGTGAACACCTTACAAAATATTTTAACATGTTCAGAGTCTCGTGTCATATTTGCATCCGCTCATCTAAAGTGCGGCTGTTTACAATACGCTCTGCCGAGACCTTCTCATATTTAACCATGTTTCGTATGTATGTGCAAATGTACAGTAGTGACTTATGTAAAACACGAAAACACCACTTACAGCCCTTTCCATAAACGACTAAAATTTAGGTTTCCTAAGGTAAAAATAAGGCACGTAACTTTCACTACGTGCCTTACCCCTATCTAATTACTACGTTGCAGCCTGTAACAGCATACCCGTATATTTTATCGTTTGAATTACTCAGCAGCTGCAGCTGGTGCTTCAACTTCTTTGCTGTTTTCCACCAGCAAAGCAATTGTTTTGCGCAGTGAGATCTCTTCTTTCAAGTTGGCAAACGAGCCGTTACTTTCCAGAATACTGCGGATTTCTTCAACAGAACGTTTGTAAGCATCAGCCATGTTTTTCAGCTCTTCATCAATTTCCGCTTCGGAAACTTCGATGTTTTCTGCCTTAGCCACTTGCTCCAGCACGAGGTTGTTACGTACGCGCTTCTCAGCATCAGTTTTCATTTGCTCTTCCAGGTCTTCCTTGCTTTGACCGGAGAAGCCGAGGAACATTTCAAGGTTCATGCCTTGGCTGCGCAGACGGTTGTCGAAATCGCGAACCATGTTTTGCACTTCACTCTTGACCATTGCTTCAGGAATGTCGATGGTTGCATTCTCAGCAACTTTCTCCACTACAGCACCCTCACGAGCTGCTTTAGCTTCATTTTCCTTACGCTCCAGCAATTGCTTTTTCAGGTCTTCCTTGAATTCAGCCAATGTGTCAAATTCACTTACATCTTTAGCAAATTCATCGTCCAGTTCAGGAAGAACTTTGCGTTTCAGCTCATGAACTTTCACTTTGAATACAGCTTGTTTACCAGCCAGGTCAGCAGAATGGTAGTTCTCAGGGAACGTTACTTCAACGTCCTTGGAATCGCCAGTATGCAAACCAATCACTTGATCTTCAAAGCCAGGGATGAATGTGTTGGAGCCCAGCTCCAGAGAATACTTCTCTGCTTGTCCGCCTTCGAACTGTACGCCGTCTACGGAACCGTCGAAGTCGATAATAGCTGTATCGCCGGATTGAGCAGCATCTTCATCAACGACAACCAATTCAGCATGACGTTGTTGCAGGCGCTCCAGCTCTTGAGTCAGCTCTTCGTCGCTTACTTCGATTTTGCTTACAGGCACTTCTACGCCTTTGTACTCGCCCAAAGTAACTTCAGGCTTAACTGTCACCTTCGCTTTGAATTTGAAAGATTCGCCTTTAGCAAATTGATCAATTTCAACGTCCGGGCTATCAACCGGGAAAATGTCCGTTTGCTCTACAGCTTCACCATAAGCTTCTGGCAGCAGGAAGTCGATTGCATCCTGATACAAGCTTTCAATACCATAGCGTTTTTCAAAAATAGGGCGTGGTACCTTTCCTTTACGGAATCCTGGTACACTTACTTGCTTTACCACTTTATTAAAAGCTTTGTCGAGTGCAGCGGCTACACGATCCGCGTCAACCTCAACTTCAAGAACCCCAAGGTTCTTCTCTATTTTCTCCCAAGTTGCTTTCATTTTATGCTTTCCCCTCCAACAAAATCTTCACTTAGTTTTCATTTCAATCAACGCACACAAAATAACCATTATAGTATATCTAACATTACTGTCTTTTTCAAGAGCAGCCCTTTCAATGCTTTACAGGTAAACGTTTCCGGTCATTCAAAGAGTATTCATTCCCGCAGCTACAAAGAGCCGCATTGACCGATACGCCTGCTCAAAACGGAAGCGCAGCGCATCTGTAATGCCGTAAATAGCACGTGTTTCTTCCTCATTGTTGTTTCCACCCAAACTCTCTGAAACCGTCTGGTGAAGAGCTGCCGCCCAAATATCCTGTATTCCGTCCTCTTCCACCAGCATCGATCTGTAATCATTCGTACCATATACAGCCATTACAAACTGCGACCACAGCTCCTGCGCAAAATAGAACAGCGTAGGCTCATGCACCTCGGTCTGATCAGCTACCCGTTCCAAAATACGCATAATCTGTTCAGGAAAATCACCTGGTTGAAGCGGAACAGCTTCAATATCGATCTCCGCTTTTTCATCTCCCCGTCTGATTTCTATTATCCCTTCCATTCCACGTCGTCGCATGGTCTGCAAAATTCGGAATTGGAGGAGAGGATGGATTTCCCGTTCCTTTATCCAGCGAAGCAAGGCATCGTCAATTTCCGGCAGCTCCAGATAGGACAACTGCTCAAGTGCTAAAATCGTCTGTTCGGATAATGGTCCATCCATAGCCATCTGCAGAAGCTTATTGCCATACCCTGCATCCTGCTCTTGCTTAAAGCGTGCATGGCGGCGAGCCAATTCTACTTCGCCCACCTCGTCTTCTTCCACAACGTCCGTTACTCCCCCACTGTCAACATACTGTGGAAAGGCAGCTTCCAGCCATTGTAATAGAGCATCCCATTCATCGTATTGTTTCTGCTCCTGTCCCTGACACTGCATTAAAAAACGCAGCATCGCCATCGCCTCTCCGTAACGTTCGTTTTCAAGCATCACAGTAAGTTGAATTTGATAATAGTCCAGTGTCTTTGGAAACAATACAATATTGTTTTCTTTTGTCGTCACCTTGGAGTCCTTTATTAAAGGCACCCCCTCTCCTCCGCAAGCTAAAGTATTTGTAGATTATATGAGAAACAGCAGCTTAAGTCCAACCACTCGTCTTCCGCATATTCACCTGTATTCTAACATACCCTTTTATAAGGCAAAAAAAACCACGCCTAGTCTGAATTTATGCTGCACAAAGTCTGAACAACCAAATAATATGGGAAACAAGACTTGAATCTTTTGCATCCATGTGATATATTAATATTCGCTTGAATTTTATGTCCCAGTAGCTCAGCTGGATAGAGCAACGGCCTTCTAAGCCGTCGGTCGGGGGTTCGAATCCCTCCTGGGACGTATAGACAAAACTTCCTGTTAGGAAGTTTTTTTCGTTCCAACGGGATGAGAACCCCCTTGGGGGGACGTCGGAGCATTAGCTTCGTTAGCATTTTTAATGTAGAAAGGCTGCTTCCACTATGCCGTATGTCGGTTTAGCGCTTGTTGGAAGCAGCTTTTTTTGCGTACAGATCATGGCTTGCTAGTAACTGCCCTTTTAAAAAAACACAGAGATTGCTATCATCTATCTTGTTCCCCATATCGTTATTTCATTATATATGCTTATCCCAACCGAGGATATATTCAACCACACCGCTTGACCGCGATGAGTAATAAGGAGATCGACAATGAAATTAATATCTTGGAATGTTAATGGCTTAAGAGCCTGTGTGACCAAAGGATTTTATACTTATCTAAAAGAAACAAATCCCGATATTTTTTGCGTACAGGAAACCAAGCTTCAAGAGGGTCAAATTCTCATGGAGAACATGGAGGAATACACACAGTACTGGAATTATGCCGAGAAAAAAGGATATTCCGGCACGGCTATCTTCACTAGATTCAAGCCGCTTTCTGTGCATTATGGACTTGAAGAAAATGGGGAGCCTGAAGGCAGGACCATTACTCTGGAATTCGAGAAGTTTTATCTGGTTAATGTGTATACTCCGAATACCAAACGGGATTTGTCCCGACTGCCTTACAGACTGGAATGGGAGGACCGTTTCCGCAGCTATCTGCAACAGCTGGATGCATCGAAGCCTGTCATTGTTTGTGGTGATCTCAACGTGGCTCATCAGGAGATTGATTTGAAAAATGCAAAAGCCAACTATGGCAATGCCGGATTTACGCCTGAGGAACGGGAGCGAATGTCGCAGTTGCTAGGCGCCGGGTTTATAGACACCTTCAGACACTTTTATCCTGACCGGACGGATGTGTATTCCTGGTGGTCCTACATGCCGAAGGTGAGAGAACGGAACATCGGCTGGCGGATCGACTACTTCCTCGTCTCGGACAGACTTCGCCCGCTATTAATAGATGCAAGCATAGATTGCCATATTACGGGTAGCGACCACTGCCCTGTTATACTCGATATGCAGGATATTTCAGCATAACCCGCCTTACACAAGTATTCCGCAATCTTAAAAGCCGTCATGTTGTGTGATTGCAGCATGACGGCTTAAATTATATCCCCTTTTTCTGTCTACAACCCGTTATTTGCCATCACTTGCTTGAACCACAGCGCACTTTGTTTGGGTGTTCGTTCCTGCGTTTCGTAATTGACATGTATAATACCGAAACGTTTGCTGTAGCCCCAGGCCCATTCAAAGTTATCAAGGAATGACCAGACAAAATAACCCTTGAGCTGGCCTCCCTCTTCGATAAAGCGATGGCATGCCTTTAAATGCTCCTCAATATAGTGCTGACGCTCGGTGTCCTCAATTTTCCCGTTCATCAGCTCATCCTTCATCGCTGCTCCGTTTTCCGTAATTAAAATGGGTATGCCTTTGGTAAAATCCTTCTCAATTCGGGTCAGCAGCTTATAAAAGGATTCGGGATGAATCTCCCATCCCATATCCGTTACCGGCTCCTCGATGCGAACCTGCTCCACCTGCAGCAACGAAGCGTCTGTAGTCGCACGAATGACGCTGCGGGCATAATAGTTGATGCCCAAAAAATCCCCCGGCTGCTGAATCAGCTCCATATCACCTGGCTCTACAAAATCCAATCCATTCAGATCCGCCCCGTACCATTCCACCATATCCTCAGGATATTTCCCGTTAAACAACGGCTCGGCAAACCAGCGATTAATAAAGCCATCCCGCCGGACGGCAGCGGCAACGTCCTCGGGTCGTTCAGAAGCGGCATCCACATGCTCCATATTCAGTGTAATACCTATCTTGCCCGTCAGCCCTTTTTCCTTGTGTAATTTGATGGCTATCCCATGACACAGCAGAGTATGATGGGCGGCAGTAAAGGCTTCCTTCCAGTTCTGATGGCCGGGGGCATGCTCTCCTGTACCATAGCCCAAAATGGAGGCACAATAGGGCTCATTTATCGTATTCCACCAGCTTATACGCTCTCCAAATCGATCCATGATTACAGAGGCATACGTCATAAAATGCTGGACAATCTCGCGCTTCGTCCAACCGCCCTCGTCCTCGATCCACTGCGGAAGATCCCAGTGATACAGCGTCAGCATCGGAATGAGCCCGGCCGACTCAATCTCATCCAGCAGGCGCTCATAGAAGAGCAAACCCTGTTCGTTAACCACACCGGGTGCGGGAATAATGCGCGGCCAGGCCACGGAAAAACGGTAATGTAAAAAGCCAAGCTGCTTCATTAATTGCACGTCTTCCTTAAAGCGGTGAAAATGGTCACAAGCTATATCTCCGCTGTCACCGTCTATCACCTTCCCTGGCACTTGACAGAACGTATCCCAAATGGAAGGCGTTCTTCCGCCCTCAGCGGCACCACCTTCAATTTGATAAGAAGAGGTTGAGGTTCCCCACATAAACGTGGCTGGAAATAAAAAGGTATTCTCACTCATATTCGGTATCATCCTTTCAGGAATCAAGACTTCACAGCTCCGGCCATTGCACCGCCAACAATAAAGCGCTGGAGGAAAATATACAAAATAACCAGCGGTAGTGTAACAATCAGAATACCGCAAGCCAGTAGCGGCCAGTTGTTCATGTATTGTCCGTAGAAGGAGAACAACCCCTTGGTCACCGGCTGATACGCAGGATCAGACAAATAAATGGTAGGACCTATAATGTCGTTCCACGCCCCGATTGCTGTCAAAATAATGCCTGTCGCCAGCACCGGCTTCATCAGCGGTACTAGAATCGTAAACAAATAGCGGGAATACCCGCACCCGTCCATCGCAGCCGCTTCATCCAGCTCTCGGGAGACAGACTTGATATATCCTACAAACATCAGGAAGGCAATGCCGGTCCCCGTTGTTTTCAGCAAAATAAAACCAAGCTGCGTATTGTAAAGTCCCAAACTATTAATGAGGGCAAATTGCGGAATCAGCGGGTTCGGGAGATACATGGATATCAGGAAAAACACATAAAAGAAGGTGCTGAACTTGACGTATCCCCGCGCCAGTGGAAAAGCCGCAAACACGGATATTACCAACGTTAATAGCGTAGATGCTCCTGTATACAAAATGCTGTTCCACATGTATTGAGAGAAGTTCCCTTTTTCCCAGGCATCCATGAAATTCTCCAAGCGCAGACCCGTGGCTATAGCCACAGGATCGATCAAATACTCACTCTGAGTCTTCATCGATACATTAAAGAGGTAGAAAAGCGGAAATAAATATAGGGAAAGCATGAGCAGTACGATAATGTAGCTCAATAGTTTTGTTCCTTTGGAGCTGCTCATTACATTTCTACCTCCCTTCTGCGCAAGTAATACAGGGCAATCATGGATACCGTAAATACGAACAGGAACTGGATCATAGCTACTGCAGAAGCAAGGCCGTAATCCGCCGTCCCGGAGCCGAAGGCTGTTGCATACACATCAAACGCAAGTGTCGTCGTGTTGAATTTGCCGCCTGTCAGCACATAAATAATGTCAAAGGTCTGCAAGGCTCCGATAATGGACAGCAGCATATTGACGGTAAAGGACGGCGCAATCATCGGAAAGGTAATATTTTTGAACGCTTTCCACCCGGAAGCGCCGTCCATATACCCTGCTTCATATAAATCATTGGGAATGGATTGCAGTCCGGCTAAGAAAATAGTCATTGAGTAACCCATGTACATCCAGATTTGCACGAAAATAATCAGTTCAAAGGCAATATCATAATCCCCGAAAAAGTTGGAGCTGGTTCCAAAAAAGTTCATCATGGCTTGCGCAGGACCGCCAAGCGGGTTGGCAATCAGCTGCCAGATCAGACCGGATACCGTTACCCCAAGCACAACAGGCAGGAAAAACACAGCGCGGTAAAATACATCACCTTTGAGCTTTTTATTAATAAGGATGGCCATGAACAGCCCTACTGCATTTTGAATCACAACCACTGCTACGGCAAAATATAAGGAACGACCAATAGAAGCGATACGATCTCCTGAATCAGAGGAGGTAAAGAAGGTCGTATAATTCTCAAATCCGACAAAATTCCATGATTGTCCCGGAACACCTGATGCATCTGTAAAGGAAAACAGTACGGTTACCATGGAGGGACCAAAGCCAAGAAGCAAATAGAGCAGCACCGGAATACTCAGCAAGAGATACGGCATTAACCGGGCCGCCCCCTTTCCGAAGGGATACATGGGCCTCACACCTTTTTACATTATTATGGGAGCTTTGCCGTTGCCAATCTGTGTTCATGCAAAGCCTATTGATTTATTTAGGGGCTGCCGCATCCCAATCTGCCTGTGATTTTTGGGCAAGCTCCAATGGTGTCTTGAGCGGACCCGCAGGTGCCAGAAATTCCGCATGTACGCTGGCATCCTTAATGTACTGTCCAACATTTTTACGATTGATGAACAGCTGATCCCAGGAGAGCTTGAAGTTTTCCAGTGAAGGCTGGATTTCATTAACAAATTCACTAGTTATCTTCACGTCAGGCTGTGTTGGCAAAAATCCGGCGGCGTTCACAAAATCCGTGTAGTTCTGCTTCTCGGAAAGCATTTCAAGCCATTTGATCGCATATTCCTTGTTGGGCGACTTTTCCACTACCATCCATGTCATATCATACTTGCCTGCAAGGTTTTTATTTTTGGCAGGATCATTGCTGCCCGGAATCGGAAAATAACCAAATTTCATCGCTGGATTGGCTGTCTGGATCGTAGTTGCATCCCACGTGCCATCCGCAATCATAGCTACACGCCCTGTAGCAAACAAACTTGGCAAGGTTCCATAGTCAATTCCCATAAATCCACCAATGGCATTGTTCATCAATATTTGTGTTTTTTCCAGCACCTCAAGCTGGACGGGGTCTGTCAGCTTCGTCTTTCCTGTCCACAGCCCTTTGATATATTCCAACTGATCATCATGAATAGAGGCCTGAAGCCCTTGGACAGCAAGATTAATAGGCCATACATCCTTACCGCCAAAACCAATCGGTTCTACGCCGTTATCCTTGAGCACCTTCATCACATGTACCAGCTCATCCCAAGTTGTGGGCACAGCAAGATTATATTTTTTAAAAATCTCTTTGTTGTAGAACAAACCTGTCAGGGCCACCTTACCCATATTCACACCATATACCTTGTCCTTATAGGTCATCGCATTTTTGACATCTGTAGGATTATAGTTTTTTAAAAAAGCCTGATCTGACAGATCGGCTATTAGTCCTCCATCAATCCATTGCTTCCACATTGGATCAGCTGCTCCCTTGGACCATTCCTGCGGTGCGCCTACGAAGCTGAATTTCAGAGGAATAATGTCTGCATCACCGGATGAACCAGCATTCATACGTGTTTGCATCAGTTGATCATACGTTGAGTCAGCAGGTACCGTCGTATACTCCACCTGAACATCCGGGTACTTCTCTTCAAACCTTTTATTAAATTCCTTTATATAGTTATTAATATTCTCCTGCTGCCAATGAATAATCTTTAATGTGACCTTTTTATTCCCGTCCTGTGCAGCTTCGCTACCTTTACCACAAGCGGCCAATACAACAATTAAAGCGGTTACAAGAAGTAATGAAAAACTCTTTTTTAACATTGCAGAATCCCCCCATATAATCTTAAAATAAATGCATTCATACATTACGAAAGCAGTTTCGTATCCTACATTTACCATTATGTAACGAATGATCTGTATTTGTAAATAGAGATTTGCAAAATATCAAAAAAAACATAAACCATCTCCAAAATAAACTTACATTCCCATGATGTGCTAAACTATTCTCCTAAGAGCGCGGTTGACTCTCCTCTATGAGGTAGCATAGAATACGAGTAACCATTAAATTTAGATTGCAAAGACAAATCAACTAAACTAGTTTAGCTTCGGAGGATTTCATGAATATAAAAACAATAGCCAGTATGGCAGGCGTTTCGGTAGCAACGGTTTCGAAAATCATCAACAATTACACGGATATCAGTGAGGAAACCCGGCAGCGGGTACTTAAAATAATGGAGGAAACAGGCTATAGACCCTCCTCCTCGGCCAAAACGCTTGCTACCAAAAAATCCAATCTGGTAGGCGTTATATTCGCTGGCAAGCTGAATGTTGATTTTAGCCATCCTTTTTTTGTAGATATCATTAATGTCTTCAAAAAACAGATTGGCTTGCTCGGTTACGATCTGCTGTTTTTTTCAAATGAAAAATTTCTGGATAATGGAGAAGACTATTTGGCTCGTTCGAAATATTTTTCAGTGGACGGGTGCATTATTATTGCTGGAGATGAGGTGGAAAAGAGCGTTTTTGACCTCGATGCCAGCCCCATCCCCTGCATCGGCGTTGATATTGAACTAACCGGAGCCAGTTCCTGCTATATTATGTCCGACAATCAGAAGATCTCAATGAAGGTTGTTGAGCATTTTTACATGAATGGCTACCGCGATATGGGTTTTATAGGCATTGAACGCCCATCCTTGGTCATTAAAGAGAGAGAAGAAGCCTTCGTCACTTCACTAAAACGGTTTAGTCTTGATGTCAAACCCGAATGGATTGTGTATGCTAAAGACTACGCAGCGGAAGATGGATACCAGATCGCAAAGGCGTGGATACAGCAAGGAGAATTGCCAAAGGCTATTTTTGCGGCTACCGACCTGCTTGCCTTTGGTGCCATCCGTGCTTTTAAGGAAAGCGGCTTGAGAGTACCCGAGGATATAGCTGTAGTAGGATGTGATGATATAGAAGCCTGTCGTTACACCGATCCTCCACTGACCACTGTAAAACAGGACAAACAAAAAATAGGCCGACTAGCCGCAATGGTACTGTTTGACCTGATGAACAAACAGATGGAAACGAAATGTATTAAAGTTGAACCGGAGCTAGTCATTCGCAGCTCCTGCGGAGCCCGGCAAAATTGGAATCCTGCGCTGGTTAAGGGCTAGTTTACCTCAGAGCTACATGACTGTGCCGAGCAAAATGGACACTTTTTCTCAAAGTGCCCATTTGCTTGGCATTTGTATTTTAATCTAAGAAGCTATTTGTAGGCCATTGCTGCGTTTACAGCCTTTTTCCAGCCTTCATACAAGCTGGCTCGCGTTGTCTCATCCATCGTAGGGACAAAAGTACGTTCCGCCCTCACACGCTTGCGAAGCTCATCCATACTGTTCCAGTATCCAATCGCCAAGCCTGCCAGACATGCAGCACCCAGTGCCGTCGTCTCATGAATAACAGGCCGCTCCACCGTAGCATCCAGAATATCACTCTGGAATTGCATCAGAAAATTGTTCAGTACAGCTCCTCCATCCACCCGCAGCATTTTCACAGCAATGCCGGAATCGATCTCCATCGCCGTAAGCACATCCTTCGTCTGATAAGCGAGTGACTCCAATGTGGCACGGATAAAATGCTCTTTTGTAGTTCCCCGTGTCAGTCCGAACATCGCTCCGCGCACCTCACTATCCCAGTAGGGACTGCCCAGTCCGACAAAAGCAGGTACAAGATACACCCCTTCTGTAGAGGATACACGGGCCGCATAGGGCTCACTATCCTTCGCTTCCCGGAACATGCGCAGACCGTCGCGCAGCCACTGGATCGCAGAGCCTGCTACAAACACGCTTCCCTCCAGCGCATATTGCACTTTACCTTCCTCCAGCCCCCATGCGATGGTCGTAATGAGACCATGCTTGGATTCCACAGGCTGATCCCCCGTATTCATCAGCATGAAGCAGCCTGTGCCGTAAGTATTTTTTATCATCCCTTTTTCATAACAAGCCTGACCGAACAAAGCTGCCTGCTGGTCACCCGCTGCACCGGCAATCGGTATATTCTGACCAAAGAAATGATAATCCACCGTGTGCGCATAGACCTCAGAGGAAGGTCTTACCTCAGGCAGCATGATTTTGGGCACACCGAGAATGTCGAGCAGCTCTTCATCCCACTTGAGCTCATAAATGTTATACATCAGCGTCCGGGCTGCATTGGAGTAGTCCGTCACATGCGCGGTTCCACCAGAAAGCTTCCAGATCAGCCACGAATCAATCGTGCCGAATAACAAGTCGCCCCGCTCTGCCTTTTCCCTCGCACCCTCCACATGGTCCAGTATCCACTTCACTTTGGTGCCGGAAAAATACGGATCGATCAGCAGCCCTGTTTTACTGTGAAACAGCTCCTCATGCCCTTGCCGCTTCAATTCCTCGCAGATATCCGAAGTCTGGCGCGACTGCCACACGAGCACATTGTACACAGGCAATCCCGTATTTTTGTCCCAGACAGCTACCGATTCCCGCTGGTTGGTAATACCGATGGCGGCAACCTGGTTTGCCTTTACCCCGGATTCGGAAAGACAGGATGCGATGACTCCCAGAATGGAGCTCCAGATTTCATTTGCATTCTGCTCCACCCAGCCGGGGTGGGGAAAATATTGCGGAAATTCCCGTTGAGCGGAATACACCACATCTCCTTCTTTATTGAACAAAATCGCTCTTGAGCTTGTCGTTCCTTGATCCAGTGACAAAATATATTTTTCCATCGTTCATCTCTCCCCTGTAAATCAATCCATTTTATACGGTTAGTTTGTTGGTGATAGAGCTTTTATAAGTACGACTGAAACGGAAGGTAACCAGTAGTACAATCACAATGATGCCTAGCATAATCCAAAAAGCCGGACTTGCATATCCTTTAAATACAGCCTGGTAGAACAGCCCTCCGAAAGAGCCGCCCAGCAGCGGTCCTACAATGGGCACCCACGCATATTTCCAGTCAGATGCCCCCTTGCCGGGAATCGGCAGTAAATAATGTACAAGACGCGGGCCAAAATCCCTCGCCGGATTAATGGCATAGCCCGTCGTCCCGCCAAGGGATAAACCGATGCTCACTACCAGAAAACCCACAATCAACGGATGCAGGCCCTCTGTAAATGAATTTGCGCCAATCGACTGTAAAGCAAGAACAAAGATGAAAGTACCTATCATTTCACTAAGTACGTTGGCGAATGGATGATCCATAGCCGGTCCTGTGGCAAATACACCAAGTTTGGTGGCTGTGTCCTCCGTCTCTTTCCAATGGGGCCAATAATGTAAAACCACAATCACAGCACCTGCCATGGCACCAAGAACCTGAGCCATAATATAGCCGGGAACGTCTTGCCATGGAAAGACACCCTGAAATGCCAACGCCAGCGTCACCGCCGGATTCAAATGCGCTCCGCTGACTTGACCTACGGCATACACTGCAATAGCAACCGCAAGCCCCCATCCCATTCCGATGACAATCCAGCCGGAAGCGTGGGCAAATGATTTTTTCAGGGATACCCCTGCGCACACTCCGCTACCCAGGACAATCAGAATCATCGTCCCTATAAACTCGGCTGCGTATGGCGACATACAACCTACCTCCTCAATAGATCACCCGATTTTTAATCCCTTTCATTGCGTGTCAAAAAAAGAAAAGCCATCACAAACCGCTCCCGTGTTTAGCATGGGATGTCTGCGTGGCTCTCCTGTCTCCGTCACGATTATTAACTTAAATTTGATATTATATAAGCATGTAAGCGATGTCAACTACAATTTTACATTGTTCTATGTATCCAAATAATCGTTGACCATGTTAGATTCTTCGCTTTATGATGTAAAAAAATGGGCAGCTTGGCGGCTCTTTTGGGTTGTCGACAAATATTTCACAGAGAACATGTTACTCCCAAATCGATGATGAAGGGAAGAAGGTTATGCTGAAATTACTGCAAAAAATCGGAAAGTCTTTAATGCTTCCAGTAGCCACACTACCCGCGGCTGGAATTTTGCAAGGGCTGGCTCTGATCAACTATGAGACGGATATTCCGCTTGGCTCTGCGGTAGGCGGCTTTTTGAATCATTATGTCACTCCTTTTTTGAACGAAGGCGCAGGCGCCATCTTCGGCAACCTGGCATTAATCTTTGCCATCGGTGTTGCTATTGGTCTGGCAGGCGATGCGGTAGCCGCACTATCTGCGGTCATCGCCTATATGGTACTGACCCGCATTTTAGCGGCAGTACCGGGCATTTTCGCATATATTCCCGATGACGTTAAGCTGGATATGGGGGTGCTGGGTGGCATTTTTATCGGTGGATGGTCCGCTTATCTGTTCAAAAAATATCATAATATCCAGCTTCCGGATTGGCTCGGCTTCTTCTCCGGCAAACGTTTCGTCCCCATGATTACCGCCTTCACCACCATGATTTTAGCCGTTCTGCTCGGTATGATCTGGAGCCCGGTACAAGATGCGATTGCAACCTTCGGCAACTGGATCGTCGGCTTCGGCGGCATAGGATCGATGGTGTTCATGATTGCCAATCGGCTGCTGATTCCGCTCGGTCTGCACCATGTACTAAACTCTATCGCGTGGTTCCAGATTGGCAACTTTACGAATGCGGCTGGCGAGGTTGTTCATGGTGACCTGACCCGTTTCTTTGCAGGCGATAAATCAGCGGGTCTATTCATGTCCGGCTTCTTCCCTATCATGATGTTCGCTCTCCCGGCAGCCGCTCTCGCATTCATCCATACAGCCAAACCTGAAAAACGCAAAGCGGTCGCTTCTATTTTCATCGGATCTGCGCTCGCATCGTTTTTGACCGGAATTACTGAGCCACTCGAATTTTCCTTTATGTTCATCGCACCGCTGCTTTATGGCATCCATGCGCTGCTTACAGGTCTGAGTGGCCTGATCATGTACTTGCTGGATGTCAAACTTGGCTTTTCTTTTTCAGCAGGACTCATCGACTATTTAATCAATATGAAGCTGTCCACCCACCCGCTGCGAATGATTGCAGTCGGTCTGGCTTTTGCCATCGTATATTATTTCCTGTTCCGGTTTATCATTGTCAAATTCAATCTCAAAACTCCCGGGCGTGAAGACGATATAGAAGACAGCCTCCTTTTGGATACGGACCAAGCCATACCCATTGAAAAGCCAGAAGCCCCATTCGACAGCCAAACGAGCTATGCAGAAAAAATACTGGCCCAGCTTGGTGGTTCGGACAATATCCAAAGCATTGATGCATGTATTACACGGCTGCGGCTGGTTGTCAAAAACGACCATGCTGTAAACGACCATGCCCTCAAAAAGCTTGGGGCTTCGGGAATCATCAGACTTGGCAACGGTGCAGTACAAGTCATTTTCGGTACTCGGTCCGAAATTCTGAAGGATGAAATACAGCGGTTGATGTAAGTAAGTTCAGATTCACAAAAAGGGTATCTCTTCAATATCGAGATACCCTTTTGGGTTGCCGTCAATCTGCTAATAACTGAAATACAATTAAATTATAATGTCATATACACGATGTTACATGTATTGTTTGTTTTTTAACACTTATCTTAGTGATTGTTGCTGTGTGCTCCTTTTTGTCTCAGAAATACCCCCTCAGCCCACACCTTTAGCTGCGCAAAGGCATAGACGACGCCGAAGGAGCAGGCTACAGTCGTCAGATAAACCAAGAGTAGCCCCACGAAGAAAGGAAGCTGGCCTATCAAGTCACCGAACAAGCGCAGTACGATGACCAGAATGAACACATTCGCTGTAAAGGCTCGGTACGCGTAAGTAGATAACCATTTGTAATAGGGAAGTGAACGGGAATTCAAGCTGATCAGATGCCTTGCCAGCATGTAAATCAGGAATATCACTACCAGACTATACAAGGTCATGGACGGCTTCAGATAAATCAGATTTCCGAAGGACATATCCTCAAATCCAAAACCGAAAAATTCGTGATTTGTCCAAATGAGAATAAGAAGCATTACCGGAATGAGTATGAACTGAATCCGGCGAAGCACTCCGTCGAACTGTTTCTTATATACCCAAGCGATTCCACCTAGTAAAGCATAAATAAAATAACTAACGAAAAAGCGGTCAAGGTAACGCAGACTAATCGCATATGTTCCTCGGAATACGAAGGTATCGTACATCCAAAGCCACGCTCCGAAGATCACGAAGCTCACAATAAGCAGCGGAATGACCCGCCTAGGCTTAGCCAGGTATTTGTAGCAGACGAAAATAATAATAGGCATCAGCACTTGAAATTGCAGCATCATCACCGTGTACCAAAACTGTGATGATGCATTGCCGAGCACAAATGACTCGATGAGCGTCCAGAATGATGTAACGTGCTGATTAACCTGAATTTCCGGGAAGAAAATTAAGCCAGCCGCTGCCCACAGTAAATAAGGAATCACGAGCTCACCGAATTTTTCCTTGTAAAAATGGGATACCTTCGTATGCTGATTATTTTTCACCATCCCATATACAATGGCAAAAATAAAGACTGGCGCAGTATACTTTACTATATTGAAAATAACACCTAATAAGGCTAGGTCATCATTGGTGTGTGCATACTTCAGAAACATTCCCAGAACGCTTTGCAAGATCGCTCCGCTGACGGCAAACACCTTTAAGATGTCGCTTTCATTAATATTAACTTTTTGGGCTGTATTGTTTTCCATAATACGCACTTCCCCTTTGAGAGCTTATGTTTGCATACATCAAATGGTCGTGCATTCCTCCCTTTTGCCGTTGATTATAGCTCCTTATTGCCAAGGATTACGAACGAGCTTGGGACCCGAAGAAGTTCGCAGCACCACAGTACTAGCCCGTCTCTCAAGAATTTCGCGTAGAACGTAGGCACCGTCTCTTGTCTCCAATTGAATGTCAATTCGAACACCCAGATGCTCCAACTTGTGCACAAGTCTTTCAGCTGCTGCATAATCAATAACCTCGGAACCATCTATAACAAGGTCAAGATCACTCGTTTCCTTCACAGTTGGGTATTGCGTTACTATTTCGAATCCCGCACTTCCCACTGGTCCCCAGCGCCAATCCAGCATGATTTCTGCTAATAAATCCAGCACCTGCAGGACAGGCTGTTGCCGTCTTGTTGCAGATAAACAGTTCCACATCTGGCGCTCCGCTATCGCATAAGGAGACACGAGCTGGCACACGCCCTCCGGGTCAAGCAAGGCAGATTCCCGTTGATTTCGCTCTGTTCCACGTATTCCGACAGGAATATGACTATTTGCTAATAGTCCAGCCCTGCGAACGACTACAAAGGGGGCCCGCCTCAGCGAGGCGGTTACCCACTCCTTGTCTTCGTAGAAGGAGAGATATTTCAAATTGGACACTTCGATCAGATCATGTGGCCGAATTACCATTGCTCCGAAAGCGCTTGTCGCACGTTATTCGTTGCCGTACGCCCACCTGCCAGAGCTTCCTTGGTCTGCAAGCGGAAGCTAAGGTCACGAGGGGCTCCTTTCGTACTCTCAATAGCCTCGGAAATGGTCCGTTCCACAATGGCTACATCACTGTTCTGTGGATCGTCCGCCTGGATTCCGCTCAGCAGCGAATATAGTGCTCCCAGAGTACTGTAGCTGCGCACATCGTAGGCCATGGCTGGAACTTTCTTGGTAGCTTCATCAAGCTCGGCAATCGTCCGCTTGGTGATTCGGGCAGCAGAAGCCTTGGACATGGCCTGAATATTAACCTTGCTGTCATCCAGTGCGATCAAACGATTCGATTGCAGCCCATGCGCGAGGAAGCCTCCGGAAATCGCGTTGCCGACGATCACACCAATGACCGGATGACCCTCTAATCTAGCGGTTGCATAAGCATCTGCACTTGCAGCGAGGGCAAGGCTGATGCCGACCATTTCTTCCTTATAGCCGTAGGCTTGACTCGGTACATCAATGATGGCAATGATCGGACGTTTGGTTTCTTTTTTCTCATCCTGACGGATTGCGTCCTTGATGACTTGAGCCACCGTCCAGCCTTCAAGCATACCGACCTCGCCGTTTCTGACACGCGGGAATCGGTTGGAGGCATCCGGAACAATGGCGACATATCTGCACAATTGTCCGTTCTTTTCCACATCAGCCGCAAGTACGGAAGGAACATCGCTGACTGGGTGAGTAATGCCCGTCAAGCGGGAGAACCAGCGATAACCTCTACTGTCCGAAATGTCGGCCGCGCCCTCTTTTGCCAGCGGGACAGGCTGCTGCACAGGCTGTATCTGCTTGTAAAATTCGCGATAGCGCTCAGGTGTCCAAGGTTCTGCAGGATCAAGATTGCTTAACAGGGTCAGATAGAAATCGATTTGCTCTGTTTTAGCAGGCTTTGCCGGTGCCTTGAGCGCAGTATCAATCGCTTCGATAACTGCATCCGTCGTATCTTCCACCACTTCGTCAATCAATCCGGTTTGGAAGCGCTGGTTGACTCCGATTGTGTTCCAAATCAAGGCTTTGTCGCTTGAATCGAACTCCATAACCCCTGCTTCCTGCTCAATAACCTCCGGCCCGTTCAGACCGAGGCGCGCTTTCTTCGTAGCAATCAGAGTGGTAAACAATTCTGCAGTAATGGACATTCCCCCAAATGCCCCTACACGGCCCGGAACCAGCCCGATAACTGGAACGTATTTACGCAGGCCGACGATCTGGGTCGCAATCTCCGAAATCGACAACAACCCATAGTTCGCTTCTTGTAGCCGAACGCCCCCTGTATCGAAGATCATGATGGGATATAGTTTGTTCCCTCTCTCATTCTCTTTCAGTGCCAGTTCGAGCGCTCCGGAAATTTTGGCACCGCTGACTTCTCCAATGCCCCCTCCTTGAAAAGCGCCTTCCATCGAAATGATCAAGACTTTCTGCTTTCGTATTTCGCCAAGAGTTAGAATGATTCCATCATCACTCTGAGGAACAATGCCTTGCGGCTCAAGGTGCGGGGATTGGATTTGGTCCAACGGCCCAAGCAACTCCCGGAAAGTCCCCTCGTCCAGTAACGCTCTGGCTCTCTCGCGTCCATTCAGCTCTACAAAACTATTCTGCATAGTCAAGCACCTCCAGCACTTGCGTAAATCTAAGCATGACTACCCCCGGAGTGGCTCCGAAGTCATGAACTGTAATATTGGCAGTAATCGGATAACGGTTAAAAAAACGGGTCAGCACATTCTCCCATACTTGTCCAAATCCATCACTGCCTGTTAAAATGCTAACGCTGGTGGTCTGGCCTTCCACAGGCTCTACAATAATCTCCAAATCCCCCGAACCGACAACACCGATATGTGCCGGCTTACGGATGGGCTTTGTTGTTTGATATTGAAACTGTAATTTTTCCATCCTTCAGGAACACCTCCAAGTAAAAGTATCAATCGATGAGAAACAATGTGGCAGCTAGCAGATCGGCACTGCCTCCAGGTGAGAGTTGTCTGACATTGCAATACTCAGACAATCGGTAAAACAGCTTTCTGCCCGACTGGGTTCTAAATCCGTCTGCTGCAAGGAAGGCTGCGGACATTCTCTGAATCGCCATCAGATCCGACAACTGACCGCGGTGCAGGATACAGGTATCATCCACACTAGCCATCAAGGCCAATAAAGCTTCTATGCGTGCTTCCACCTCTGTCTTCTCACAAGCCCTGGCACGCAGCAAAGCAGGCAAAGCTTTGTCCCGGATGTGCGGAAAGCCCAGCTTCGCTTCTTCCTCTGCCCCCACGACCGCGTATTTCTTCTTAACCGATTCTCCATTCGTCCGCTGCATCGGGCGGTACCGATCATGGAACGATGCGATTGTTCCTGCAATGCTCATAATCTGATGTGGGTCCCGTTCCATTGGAAAGGCTGCCCGTGCACTGGTTAAAAGACCGAGGGCCCAAATGGCACCCTTATGTGTATTGACACCGTTCGTTGCACGGAGCATCACCTTTTCGCCCTCCCGCCCGATTAGAGCTATCTGCTCGCGCAAAGACTGGTCCACCGGGTGAAGGTATGACACAATGGCTATTTCCCGAAACGTATCCTCCAATGCTCTCGCGGATGCAAGCATCAGATCGATGGACATATCTGTATGAGAGCCATTGTCTCTGGCATCGACAAGTCCAGGCTTGGGCGTAAGCAGAGCCTCTTCCGTCAATGCCTTTACAGCTTTGGCAGCGAGAGAAGTCGCGAAAGCCGAATGCTTCGTCGTGAGCATGGCTTTAAGACCAGCTCCGGAATTTAGCCGGTGGATCATACAATCCGTCTGACCAATCTACGAGATCGTTGACCGTTTGCGCTGCCAGCAGCGAGCGTTTGGCTTGTCTGCGCATGATTCCAAGATCCTCCGGATAGGCCACAATCCCTCTGTCACGCAGCAGGCTTACATCGCTCTCATTACTTTCCATCCCTAAAGGCGTTACGCCCGCAATTGCCGCGAGTGCTTTCTTTCTCTCCTCTATGCTGTCCGTCTTGTAGAGGTATGCGATGCCTTCCTCGGTGAGGACGTGGGTAACATCATCCCCGTAAATCATAACCGGCGTAATGGCAAGGCCGGATTCATCCTTCACCTTGATGGCATCCAGCGAATCCACAAATACCGGCTTTTTGTTGGCACCGTATGTTTCAACCATCTGCACGACCAATTTCCGGCCTTTGGAGAGCTCCGTCGGACGCTCGATCATGTCAAGCCAGGCAGCAGTCGCATGTCGCCGTCCCCGAGGATCATGTCCCATATTCGGCGCTCCTCCAAAACCGGACAGTCTGCCGGAAGTAACGGTAGACGAATTGCCTCCGCGGTCCATTTGCAACGTTGATCCGATAAACATATCTACAGCGAATTGGCCTGCAACCTGACACATCGCGCGGTTGGAGCGCATAGATCCATCCTTGCCGACGAAGAACACGTCGGAACGAGCCGCAATGTATTTCTCCATACCGACCTCGCCTCCAAAGCTGTGGATGCTTTCGACCCAGCCGGATTCAATCGCCGGAATCAAAGTCGGATGCGGATTCAGGGCCCAGTGCTTGGCAATCTTCCCTTTCAGGCCGAGCTGCTCGCCATAGGTCGGCAGCAGAAGCTCAATCGCTGCAGTATTAAAGCCGATGCCGTGATTAAGCGACTGCACCTGATGTTTTCCATAAATGCCCTTGATCGCCATCATGCCCATCAGGATTTGCAGTTCAGTAATATTCTGCGGATCACGGGTAAACAGTGCTTCCAGTGCGTACGGTTTGTTGGCTTGTACAATGACGTCGACCCAGGAGGCAGGAATATCGACTCTCGGCAGCTCGTCCACGATTTCATTGACCTGCACGATCACGATCCCATCCTTGAAAGCGGCCGCTTCCACGATCGTCGGAGTTTCTTCCGTATTGTTTCCGGTATACAGATTGCCCTCGCGATCTGATTTGTCTGCCGCTACCAACACCACATCTGGAATAAGGTCAATGAAGAGACGTCCGAACAATTCCAAATACGTATGGATGTCACCGAGCTTAAGCGTCCCGTCATCAATCATTTGCGCAACACGCAGGCTTTGGGAGCCACTGTAGGAGAAATCCAGCTTCCCGGCGATGCCTTTCTCGAAAATATCCAAATGTTCGGGTCTTGAAATGCTGGACATAATCATATGCAGATCATGCACCTTGCCAGGATCGACTTCCAGCAGCTTTTGGGAAAGGAAGGACGCTTGCTTCTGGTTATCTCCTTCCAGGACGACCTTCGCTCCTGGCTCGATTAGCGCCTCCATCAGGTCGACGATTCGGGAGGAGTCGATGTATTTTCCGTCCAGCCACTTTTCCACCTTTCCTAACTTTTCCTGCTTTTTATCACGTTTTTGTGACCAGGATCGCAGTACTTTATTCATTCTTCTTGCTCCTTCCATTTTCTAATCAGATACTGAGTCGCTTCCAGACCGATCTCGCACACGGCGATTTGCCGGGTATCCTTATGGGCTTGCTTGACAAGTCTGGAAAGCGTATTACCCGGCGGCATCTCTATAAAACAGTTAGCTCCCGATTCGACGCAGACAGCCGCCATATCCATCCACCGGACGGGATATGCTACGTTTAGGGCAAGGTCCTCCGCAATTTTTTCCTTGGCTGTCGTCTTTCTCCCCGTATGATTCACCAAATATGGTATTTGAGCGTCCCGCATGGAAAAAGTATGCATTTTCAGCAATAGCTTATTGGCTACCTCTGACATCAGCGGGGAGTGTGAAGGAATCGGAACCTTCAGAAGCACTGTCTTAGCGGCCCCAAACTCCTTCGCATGCATAAAAGCTTTATTTATCCCTTCCAATGAACCGGATATGGCGATTTGCTGCTCTGCATTCATATTCGAGAGGTAGACAGGCATCGTCTCGCTATGAGAAAGATCCACGGCTTGTTGAACCTCTGCCTTCGTAAGCCCAATAATCACACCCATTCCATAGCCTTCGGGGAAAGCCTCTTCCATCAACCGGGCACGGAGCCATACGATCCGAAGCGCATCCTCGAACGAGAGAACCCCAGCGATGACCGCTGCAGGAAATGCACCAATGGAATGGCCTGCCACGAATTGGGGCCGGATACCCTGCTCGATCAACCGGTAGGCAATTGCCGTCTCCTTAACGAAGAGTGCCGCCTGAATCCAGACGGTTGAGCCCATAGCCACCTCATCGTCGCGTAGTTCAGTTCCGATGATGCTTGTTGCCTTTTTCACATACTCGGGTACATCCTGGAGCATTCCAGGAACCTGTGACCCCTGGCCAGGAAATGTAAAAACGATATTCAGAATCTCACCACCTTTAGCGGATTCATCTTCTCTACATTGTCAATTGTAAGAAGTGAGCAAATACCTGTAAAATATATATATTCACATATGATCGATAACCTAATGGTTATAAAGGGGATTACTTCACTATGGATTTTTTGCAGCTTAAGTATTTTCAAGTGACCTCGAAGCATGAGCATGTCACACGTGCCGCAAACGAGCTGTATATCTCACAGCCTGCCCTAAGTAAAATGATTAGAAACCTGGAGACGGAATTGGGTGTGCAGCTATTTGACCGCGAAGGAAAACATATCGTACTGAATGAATATGGGAAGAAGTTCCTGAAAAGAGTGAACCAGTCGCTATCAGCGCTAGAGCAAGGCATATCCGAGGTCAAAGAAATGAAGAATGAAAAGGTAGAGGTCATTACGTTATACGTCGCCGTCGGCTCTATGCTATTGCCCGAGCTTGTCGGCAAGTTTCGCGATCTCTACCCTCAAATTAGATTTAACCTGACCCAGCACCCTGCGATGATCAAGAAAGGACTGGCGTACGATTTTGCGATTACGTCCGAAGAGTTGGCGAACAACGAGCATGCGATCCTGTTGGAGGAGGAAATTTTGCTTGGCGTACCAAAATCTCACCCTCTGAGCGCTCAGGACACCGTATTCCTGAAAGATCTAGAGCATGAGAAGTTTATCAGCCTTACACCTGGTCATTCGCTTAGGAAAACAACGGACCGCTTTTTTGCCCACACCCCTTTTGAACCGAACATCGTCTTTGAAAGTGATGATCCGGCTACGGTAAGAGGGCTGATTCAAACAGGACTTGGCATCTCCTTTATTCCTTCTATCCTGTGGAAGAATGTCGTAACCGAAGACATCAAGCTGCTTCAAATCAGGGAGCCTCGATGTATGCGCACCATCTATCTGTCCTATCCTGCCGGGGAGCTGCACACCGATATAGAAAAATCGTTTTTCGAATTCATCATTAGATTTTTCCAGAATATTGCTCAGCGTTGACGATTTAGAACCCACTGGCTGACTACGGCATTAATGATGAGCAGTTGGCTCTTTTGCGTACATCACTGTAACATTCAAAAAGGGAGTGTCCTCCAAGCCTGTGATGGCTGAAGACACTCCCTTTTGAATGTTATGACTTTCCATTTTTATGAATTGACTGTCTGTCCTTTTTCTTCTACCTGGATCGCTGCGCTTACACTGGCACCTGCAAGAATCCCCTTTTGCTTATTAGAATACAAGGAATCCATATAGGTTCGGGTTTCTGCAACTACGATGCCTGACAAGCCGAGCAGTGCAATCAGGTTGGGAAAGGCCATCATTGCGTTAAAGATATCTGCCAGCAGCCAGATGGCATCCAGCTTGATGAACGCGCCTCCGGCAACCAGTGCAATGAACAGATATCGGTATGGCTTAATCCACTTGACGCCAAGCAAATATTCAACACAGCGTTCCCCGTAGTAGTTCCAGCCGAGCATAGTCGTGAATGCGAACATAATCAGAATGATCGTGAGCAGCTCTGCCCCAAGCGGGAACGCGCTGGAAAATGCTTGCTGAGTCATCAGGCCCGCATCAGTAGGTCCGCTCCACACACCGCTTACCAACAGCGTCAGCCCGGTCATTAGACAAATAACCATCGTGTCAATAAACACACCTGTCATGGAAATCAGCCCTTGCTCCGCAGGCCATTTCGTTTTGGCGGCTGCGGCTGCAATTGGTGCGCTTCCCAGACCGGCCTCATTGGCAAAAATACCTCTGGCTACCCCGCTGCGCATCGCCAGCATAATGGTAGCCCCGGCAAAGCCGCCCGTCGCAGACGTAGTCGAAAACGCGGAGTGCAGCACAAGTGCGATTGCGGCGGGAAGCTGGTCCGCAAACCGAATCAGTACGATGATACAAATCAGTACGTATAAGCCTGTTTTAAAAGGAACGACCTTGGTCGATACCTTGGCAATGCTTTTGAGTCCTCCAATGGTAACCAGTGCTGTAAGGGTAGCAATAATCAACGCCGTTACAATCGGCGGAACGCCAAAGCTATTTTCGGTCGAAGACACAATGGCCTTGACCTGCGGGAACGTTCCAATGCCGAACAGCGCCACCAGCATGCCCGAGAAGGCAAACAGCATGGCCAGCGGTTTAAAGCGGCGTCCCAGACCATTTTCAATATAATACATCGGGCCACCGGAAAATTGTCCATTCCGATCCTTCACCCGGTATTTTACCGCCAGCACACCTTCCGCATATTTCGTAGCCATCCCGAAAAAGGCAGCCACGACCATCCAGAACAAGGCACCTGGCCCGCCCAGCTTAATCGCCGTCGCTACACCGACAATACTTCCTGTGCCAACTGTAGCCGCCAACGCCGTGCTCAGGGCCGCAAAGCTGCTTACATCTCCGCTGCCTTCATTTGGGGCCTTGCCAATCAGCTTGATCGCCAAAGGCAGGCGAAATACCTGCAGCATTTTTAAACGTATGGTCAGCCACAATCCCGTTCCCATCACGAGAATGATAAGCGGCGCTCCCCATATCCAACTGCTAATCGTTTCTAACACATGTACCAAATTCATTTCAACCCGCTCCTCAAGCATATTAAAAAACAAAAAAGAGTCAAATCAGCTGATTCGACTCCTGGAGAGGTTAAAGGCACGAAAAAATACAACCCTTTTGCGCAGGTTGCTGCCTCTACATAACTTATAAAAAAATAGGGCATCCCCTGTCACAGGTTATTCGCGTCTCTGTCCTTTTGCCTGAGAGTTTAAGCAGATGTTCTCTGCCGTGCACCTTCGGCGCCCAATTAAGGGTCTCTCCAGAGTTCTGTCCGTTTACGGTCCCGCTTGCTGTAATCAGCCAAGCACCTGAGAGTTTTGCCCCTTCGGTCGGAACCTTCGTTCCATCTCCCGCAAACATCAACCAGACATATGAAATTGTTTTTTATTATACAGAAAGCTTTCAGTTTATTACAAGTGAAAAATTTGTGAAGCCCTCTGAGATGCAGTCATCTGTCTGCACAAAAAAACGGGCACAGCAGAGTGCATCCTTACGATGTTCTCTGTCGTGTCCGTCGAAGACGATATGAAGTTACATAAAATTACAGCTCTTCACCATTCGTTGCAATTACATTTTTGTACCAGTTAAAGGAGTCTTTTTTGGAACGTTTGAGTGTTCCGTTACCGTCATCATCCAGGTCGACATAAATAAATCCGTAGCGCTTGGACATTTCAGAAGTAGACATACTTACAAGGTCGATAGGCCCCCAGCTCGTGTAACCGATCAGATCCACACCGTCGGCAATCGCTTCCTTCATTTGGGCAATATGCTGACGCAAGTAATCAATGCGATAGGTGTCATGTACAGAACCGTCTTCTTCCACCTTATCATACGCACCCAAGCCATTTTCCACGATGAACAGCGGCTTTTGATAGCGGTCATAAAACGTATTCAGCGTAACACGCAGGCCGATCGGATCGATTTGCCATCCCCAGTCGGAGGACTGCAGATACGGATTTTTCACGCCGCCAATCAGGTTGCCTGCTGCTTTCTCGCCTTCCGGGCCCGCAGATACGGTCAAAGTCATGTAGTAGCTGAAGGAGATAAAATCGACCGTGTTATTTTTCAAAATTTCCGCATCGCCGGGTTCTGTTTGCAGAACAATATTATTTTCTTCAAAATAACGGTTCATGTAGTTGGAATATTCCCCACGGGCATGTACGTCCGTAAAGAACAGGTTCATCTGATTTTCATGCTGGGCTTTCAGTATATCCTCCGGGTTACACGTATGTGGATAGCTTTCTATACGGGCTAGCATACAGCCGATTTGAGCGCCCGGGATGATCTCATGTCCCCGTTTGGTCGCCAGTGCGCTTGCTACAAATTGATGATGCAATGCTTGATATATCGCTTGCTGTTTGTTTTCTACACGGTCAATCACCACACCGCCGCCTGTGAACGGACTCATGGTCATTACATTGATTTCATTAAAGGTCAGCCAGTATTTTACTTTATCCTTATAGCGTGTAAATACCGTTTCGGCATAATTCACGTAATGCTGTATGACTTCGCGTCCCAGCCAGCCATTATATTTCTGAGTCAGACCTAGCGGTGTTTCATAATGTGACAATGTCACCAAGGGCTCAATACCATACTTGCGCAGCTCATCAAATACATTGTCGTAGAATTGCAATCCTGCTTCATTCGGCTCGGCATCATAACCATTCGGGAAAATCCGCGACCAGTGGATGGACATGCGAAATACCTTGAAGCCCATTTCTGCAAACAAGGCGATATCTTCTTTATAGTGGTGGTAGAAGTCCACCCCTTCACGCTTTGGAAAACGGGCATTTACTTTACCTGCCAGGATGTCTTCCAGACGTTCGGACGAAATCTCGATAGCATGATCGTTCTTGCGTTCTGCTTTGGGGACATAGGCAATCATATCTGCACTAGACAATCCCTTTCCATCTACGTCAAAAGCTCCTTCCAATTGGTTGGCCGCAGTTGCCCCGCCCCACAGGAAGTTTTTCGGAAAGCCTTTTAGCATCTTCGTCATCGTCTAAAAACCTCTCTTCTTGTTATATTCAAACTTCTTTTACGCTATTTCTGCTCATCCTCGAAATAAATACCATTTTGATGACGCAGCTCATTGCTGATTTTCTGAACCTCGATACTCAATGACTTTAACTCGTCATAACGAACCTGATCCTGTTCGGTGATGATCCGGTAAAATTCCCGCGCCTCGTGAAACATGAAATGATGAGTTTCCGGGGTGCTTACCGTATCCGTTACCTTGGTGCGAACGTCCAGTACAGACACCTCCGTAATACCGGAAACACCGCTGGAGATGAGAGTCGCCTGATCGCCGTAGATTTCCACACGGTTGGTGGTCACCGCATTTTTCCCCAGTTGAATCACCAGTGTAAAATCAGGATACGACAATAGGATCGGACCGCCTAAATCCACACCGTTCTCATGCTTTTTGGCACGGTACACACCTGATGTCGGCGCTCCGAGCAAATCAATGGCAAAATAGAGGGAATAAACCCCCAAATCCATCAACGCTCCCCCGCCGTAAGACAGGGAAAAGATATTGGGAACATCTCCTGACAGCAATTGATCGTACCGGGAGGAAAATTGCATGGAATACAAGGAGCCTCCCTGGATGCTGCCCACACGCTTCACGTTGTCCTTCAGCCGCAAAAAGTTTGGCTCATGAATATGACGGACAGCTTCCAGCAAGTAACAGCCATTCTGGTCAGCCAGTTCGTACGCATCCCGCAATTCTTGCTCGGTCAGACTGATTGGTTTTTCAACAATCGCATGCTTGCCATGCTCCAGAAACAGACGGGCCTGCGATATATGCAAGGAATTAGGTGTAGCGATATAAATGGCATCAATATCGGATTTAGCCATCTCTTCCAGACTGTCATACAACGTAATATTATCGAGCTGGCATGCTGCTGCAAACGCTTCACCCTTGTCCCGATTACGGACAAACAGGGCTGTAATCTCCCATTCTCCAGCTTCTTTTACGGCTTTAACCCACTCCTGGCTGATCCAGCCAGTTCCAATCATACCAAGCTTCATAGGTTGTAACTTCCTTTCCTGATGGTAGGTCTATCGCCGGAAATCAACGATGGACGGGGAAGGCTGCTTAAAGCCGCTTTCCAAAATCTCTATTGTAAGCAAAATATCCTCGTCCGGAACCAGCTTGGGTGTACCGTGCACGATAGACTCATACAGAGAGTCGTACAGTCGTCCGTAATCTCCTGTCGGCGTAGGGAGTAATTCTTCAACAGCTTCACTGCTGCCAGAAGGTACGTATTTAAGCTTGCCGTAGGAGGCTGGATCGTCCAGACCAAAACCCTCGGCATCCGGGGTTTTACCTGCTTTCAGCCAGGCTTCCTGCTGGTCGTCTCCCCATTTGACAAAGCTGCCTTTCGTACCATGTATGGTGAACTGCGGATATGGCAGACACACAACAAGAGAGGTTTTAACAATTACTTTTTTATCTGGATAATACAAAATGGTTTCACTATAATCGTCGGCACCTTGAGCAGCGCGAACAGACTTGATGTCATATCCGATCTGCTCCGGCCTGCCAAATAAGGCAATGAGTCTGTCCAGCGTATGTACGCCGAGTCCGTAGAACATTCCATTGACTGGATTGCCGCCAGGCACACTGGCATCAGGACGGAAATAATCGTAGTGGGATTCAATCTCCACAATATCTCCCAATTTATCGGAATAGAGCGCTTCCTTGAAAGCCAGATAATCGCTGTCAAATCTGCGATTTTGATAAGGCATGACAATCAGGTTCTTTTCCTTGGCCAATTCGATCAGTTCACGCGCCTGTTCAAGACTTTCACAAAAAGGCTTTTCCACCAGCACATGCTTGCCGTGGGATAATGCCAATTTGGCGTATTCATAATGTGTGGCAGATGGTGTACATACGACGACAAGTGATATTTCCGGGTCATTGAGAACATCCATGATTTGATCCGAAAACAGTATATCCGGGTAGGCTGTCTTCATCTCCTCCCGCACCTGGCGTGTATACACTCTCGATACTTGAAAGGTGTCCCTGAGTCGGACATAGGGTAGATGATACCGGGTTGTACTTTTACCAAATCCCAAATAAGCAACTTGAATCGCCATTTTGCAAATCCCCCGTTTCCTAAAGGCTCCGCTTTCGATTTTGCAAGAACAACCGTATAATGAGGACCATTCTTTTTGAAATACACTTAAAGATGCTTTAAAATGGACGTAATGCCCTCATTAGCATACTAATCTTTGTAACGCGTTTCATGTCAAATATTTTTTCTTATGTGAGGAGAAGCATCATGTCGAATCTTGATCAAATTGCCAAACTGGCGGGCTTTTCCAAAGCTACAGTATCCAGAGTGTTAAATCAGTCACCTCATGTCAGTCACGAAACCAGAACAAAAATCTTAAAAATCATGCAAGAGATGGATTACGTCCCCAATCGGAATGCGATTTCCTTATCCAAGGGTCAAACACTACAAATTGGAATTATTACTTCAACCATTAATGAGATTGTTCTGGCCTTTCTGGACAGCTTTGTAGAAATTGCGGGCCAGTACAGTTTTCAGACCATTATTTATACTTCCGGAGAAGATAAAAAGAAAGAGCTTCAGGCTTTTGAGGATTTAAAAAGAAAAAGAATCGATGCGCTGGTCATCATTTCCTGCGTGAATGATACCGATTTGTTAAGCACCTACTGCAAATATGGCCCGATTGTGTCATGGCAACGAATGGAGCATACCGCTATTCGCTCGGTCGCTATGGATCAATATGAAGGATACATGCTGGCACTACAGCATCTGATCCAAAAAGGCTATACTCGAATAGCCAATGCCTTTGGCCGCCCGAGCAGCATCAATACCCAAAGCAGACAACGAGCCTATGAGCATATCATGAGTGAGCATAACCTCCCTATTTTGCAACATTGGAATCATTCCTCCATCTATAATATCCGTGACGGCGAACAGGTCGTTCGTGATTTGCTGCAGCGTCGGGATGAATTCCCAGAGGCTATTTTGTGTGCTAACGATTATGTGGCAGTCGGCATTCTCTGTGAAGCACGCAGACAGTCGCTTAGTGTTCCTGAGGATCTGGCAATTATTGGGTTTGATAACACTGAGCTAGCGCATACGATGGGAATTACAACCGTTCAAAATCCCATTATGGGTCAGGCGCAAAATGCCTTTTTTATGCTATCGCCTCAGTTAATCGGCCGCCAAATGGAGCTTCATTCGCTGGAATACAGCCTGATTGAACGTACAACTACATAGGTAACGTTACTTGTAAATTAGGCAAAACGACCTTGATGTAAAATATTTTTTGTCGAAAGGGAATAAAATATGTTGAAATCGCTTTTTTTTGTGCTACAATAGCACTATATCGAAGGATTGTGACCGGTGATGCGGGCAATGCCTGAGTTCAATTGAGTGCTATTGCTAACAATAGTGTTGAATTGTGCTTGGGCATTTTTTATTGGTAAAGGATGGAAGGGGGAACTTCAATGATTATTGAGAAGGTGCTCAATAACAACGTCCTGTTGACTAAAAATGATAAAGGCAAAGAGGTCATCGTGATGGGAAGAGGCATTTCCTTCAAAAAGGTAGCTGGCGACCACGTCGATGATGATAAAATAGATAAGATTTTCATGTTAAATGAAAACGAGTTCACAGCCAAACTTACAGAGCTACTAAATGATATCCCCGTATCTCATCTGGAGGTCGTGAATGAAATCGTAAAGCATGCAACGGAAGTGCTGGATACGGAATTAAGCGACAATATTTATTTGACGCTGACTGATCATATTCATTTTGCCGTACAACGGCAGGAAAAAGGACTGGCGCTCCAAAACGCGATGCTGTATGAAATTAAACGCTTCTACAAAAAAGAATTTGCAGTTGGACTGGACGCGCTGCAAAAAATCGAAAATACGCTTGGAGTCAAGCTGGGCGAAGATGAAGCGGGATTTATCGCACTGCATATGGTGAACGCACGGATCGACGGCAACGAAATGAAGTCCACACTGAAAATGACCGAGATCGTTCAGCATATATTGAACATTATCACGTACCATTACGGCATTGTGCTGGATGAATCATCTTTTAGCTACTCCAGATTTTTGACACACCTGCAATATTTTGCAATGCGGGTCATCCGCAAGGAGGTCATTCACAGTGGCGAGGAATTTTTGTACAACCAGGTGAAGCAGACGTATACCGAGGCCTTTGCCTGTGCGCAAAAGATCAATGAGTACCTGGAAAAAACATACGATCAATATTTAAGCAAGGATGAATATGTATATTTGACCATTCATATTCATCGCGTGACGGAACGAAATAATATAACAGACTAAAAACTTCATACCTTCATCGTTCATGGATTGTGACTGGTAAGGCAGGCAAAACCTAAACTGATGGTGAAATCAACGTTCCTCTATAAGAGAGGGTGCGTTTGTTTTCACCACGAGTTTAGGTTTTTCTTGTTTACAAGGTTAAAAGGATGCACGCCGGCGCATCTTAGCAACATGAGGTAAACAGAAAGTCCTATCCATAGCAAAGAATAACCCATAAGGAGTTCTGAACATGAGCGATAAAGAGCTATCCAAAAAAATAGTGACCCTCGTTGGTGGCGAAGAGAATGTCAATTCGGTATTCCACTGCGCTACACGCTTGAGATTTAAATTAAAAGATCGTACCAAAGCGGATAAAGCTGCACTGGAAGCAACCCCAGGTGTCATTACTGTAGTGGAAAGCAGTGGTCAATTTCAGGTTGTTATCGGCAACAATGTAGGTCAAGTATTTGAACACATGATGGCAGAAACAAATTTGCAGGATGCGGAGAATCCAAATGCGAAAAAGGAAGAATCTTCCGAAAAAACGAATTTTCTTGGTAAAGCGGTTGACATCATTTCCAGCATATTCTCTCCTCTCTTGGGCGCTCTTGCCGGAGCAGGTTTGCTCAAAGGGATTCTGGCATTAATTCTGTCACTCCATTGGATTAATGATAAAAGCGGTACGTATCTGATCCTAAACGCAGCTTCGGACAGCGTATTTTATTTCTTGCCCGTATTTCTAGCTATTACATCGTCCCGTAAATTTAAAACAAATGCCTTTGTATCAGTCGCAGTTGCCGGAGCACTCGTCTACCCGGCTGTTATTACAGCGGTGGACAATCCGGCCAAACTGGCTTTTCTCGGCATTCCAATCATTCTGATTAAATACAGCTCCAGCGTCATTCCCATTATTCTGGCGGTGTGGGTGCAATCTTATGTGGAACGCTGGTTTAATTCCTTTGTTCATCAATCGGTTAAAAACATCATCGTACCGATGCTTTCACTGTTGGTCGTTGTTCCATTGACGTTTTTGGCCTTTGGTCCCGTAGGGAACCTGGTCAGCCAAGGCTTGGCAAGCGGTTTTACATGGGTATACAATTTAAGCCCATTGATCGCTGGTGCGGTTGCCGGGGCGTTCTGGCAAGTATTTGTTATTTTCGGTGTGCATTGGGGCTTCGTTCCTATTATGCTGTCTAATATTTCAACATTGGGTTATGATACGATGCTTCCGATGCTTACAGCAGCCGTACTTTCTCAAGCTGGTGCAACATTGGGGGTATTCCTGAAATCCCGCAACACTCAAATGAAGGCTTTGGCAGGCTCCTCCACGCTGGCGGCTGTATTTGGGATTACAGAACCAACCATTTATGGCGTAACATTGAAATTGAAAAAGCCATTTATCTATGCTTGTATTTCCGGCGGTATTGGGGGGGCTATTATCGCTTCCGGCGGAGCGACTGCAAAATCCTTCTCCCTGCCTAGTTTGCTGGCTTTGCCTACTTATTTTGGAACTGGTTTCTTGTGGCTTGTCATCGGCTTGCTCGTTGCCTTTGGGCTTGCAGCCTTGCTGGTTATGATCTTGGGCTTTGATGATCCAAAAGAAGAAACAGCCAAGACAGCAACAGCACCAGAGAAAAAAGAAGCTGCAATCGAGAAGGAAATTATCGTAAGTCCTTTGCAAGGTAAAGTATTGCCTTTGGATCAATCCTCTGATGTTGCTTTTGCCTCAGGGGCCATGGGGAAAGGAATTCTAATTGACCCGACAGAAGGTGTACTGACATCTCCTGTAAACGGAACGATTACGACGGTATTCCCAACCGGACATGCTATCGGTATTACATCCAATGACGGAGCAGAAATTTTGATCCATGTGGGTGTCAATACAGTGAAGCTGAAAGGGCAATTTTTTGACAAGCGCGTAAAAGAAGGCGATGTGGTGAAGCAAGGACAGCTGCTGCTGGAATTTGATATCGAGCAAATTAAAGCTGCAGGCTATCCAACAGCTACACCAGTTATTGTAACCAATTCTGCACAATATCTGGATGTACTGACCACGATGGAATCTGAAGTAAAACGCGAAGATTACTTGTTGACTGTAGTGGTCTAACAAAAGGGGTTGTACCCTAAGTGGAATTTTCTACGAAATAGACGCTCCTTGTTATTTTAAAAATCATAACAAGACTGAAAAACAGCGATTCTCCGGTTGGAGAATCGCTGTTTTTCGTTTTTGCTTTTAGAAGGAATGTACAGAACTTTTTCCACTTAAAGCAGCGGAGAGGACGGAACGATTGTGGAAAAGCGTTAGTGTTCGCCTTTGTACCCGGATTTTCACCGCTAAGGGGAATAGAAAAAATCCGGGTACAACAGCGATTGGAACAACGGTCCGTTCGCGGAGCGTCCACCTCCAGTTCCCCAGTCGATCCTACTCAAAAAATAAGATTTATCCCAAACAGCCATTTTTTTCGCTTTTGCGACATGATCCCTTTTTTTCTTACATAGTGAGACAAGTGTTACAGTCAAAAATGGAAATATCATTTATACTATGCGTTAGATTGTAAAAAAAGGAGGATTTCTGTGAAAAAAGCATATATCGCCGGATTAAGTGTCATTGTATTGCTTCTTATTGCTATTGCGATTTCTGCCGTATTCAAATTTCAGGGCCTGGAGCAAGTGATTCAACAGAAAGACAAAGAGATTCAAGCGAGCAAAAGCAATTATCCCGAAATATATGACCATTTGAATGCGGTTACTATGGATGGTTTCAAGAAACTGATCCAGCAGGATCAAAGTGTGTTCATCTATGTCGGCAGACCCAGCTGCGGTGACTGCAACCGCTTTGAGCCGAAATTTAACAAAATGATCGAGGATTACAATCTGGGCTCGAAAATTACATTTTTGAACGTTCATAAAATTCATAAGGACAAACCCCAATGGAATAAATTCAAAGCGGATTACAACGTTAAATACACTCCTACGATTGCAGAATTCAGACAGGGCAAGCTGGTTGATAAAATAGAATGGACACCTGAAAGAGACCTCAGTACGGATGCTGTAAAAGAGTGGCTGATTTCCAAAAAGCTTATTCAATAAGCCTCGTGCTTCGTTACGCAATGCGATATACGAACAAGCTGTTCATGCAAAAAAAAGGTATTCACGCGCCTGGCGCATGGATACCTTTTTCTGGGGAAAACATACAAATCATCCACTCACAAAAAATAGGTCCTGGCCCCTCCTGTACTCCCCTCTCATACCTCGTTCATCTACATCCAAGTCTTATTTGTAAGCACTTTATAGGGAATGAGTGTCCAGCGGGTCGGGAAATTCATATCGGCTAATATCCGTTTCTGATACGATATGCCCGATTTGTGACTCGATAAATTCCAGATCTTCCTCTATTGCGCCTATAAAATGCTTCGCACCAGGCTCTACGACGATAACCTCACCAGGACTGACTGTCTGTGTCACGCCATTGATACACACGCTTCCGGTGCCTGAGACGATGGTCCAAACTTCTTTACGGAACTGATGCTCATGATAGCTGATAAATCTTCCAGCCGAAATAACAACTCGTTTGGTCACTGTCTGCAAACCACTTGCTGACTGTTGATGGGATAACACAGTTTGCTTTCCCCAGAAGCGCTCTTCAAAGCGCGGACCGATTTCAATTTCGGCCACCATATCCTTAATGCCTGTAGAAGATTGTCGATCCGTAACCAGCACGCCATCCGGCCCGGCAACGACGATAATGCCCGGAACATTCCAGATGCTGACCGGAATCTCCAGTTCATTGATAATATGCGAGTCATGTGAAGCTTCTGAAATATAGCCGGGGCCGCTCAGCTCTGAGCTCATTTCCCGCACCAACGAATCCCAGGTTCCCAAATCCCTCCACTCTCCATGGTACGGAAGCACGGAGAGCTTGCGTGTATGTTCTACTACCGCAATATCAAAGCTGGTTTTGGGCAAGTCTGCATAATTTGTCGAAAGAGATTTATAGTCTGCTGGTAAACCCTTTTGCTCCAGTATATCCAACAAAAAACCTAGCCTGAAAGCAAACACCCCGCAATTCCATAAGGCTCCTTCACGGATCAACGCTTCCGAACGGATAAGATCAGGTTTTTCTACAAATGAGCTAACTCTATAAAATGGCTGGGCAAACGAAGGGGATGACGAAGGCACAATGTACCCGTATTTATCTGAGGGCTCGGTCGGAGCCGCTCCCATCAGTGCGATATCACTCCCCGACTGCTCTAATATAGAAGGAAGTCTGCGCAGATGCTCAAAAAATTCATCTCCCGCATATCCGTCCACCGGCATGACGCCTACGATTTCGTCGCGTGAAGCACCTGCAACGTCATGCAAGTAGGCTGTAGCCAGTGAAATGGCTGGGAAGGTATCCCTCTGAGTCGGTTCTTCTATGACCACTGCATCTTCGCCAATTTGCCCCCGAATCAGCTCGGCCTGAGTCCCACTTGTTGAAAAATAGGCCTCATCAGCCAAATTCGCTTCATCTAATTGTCGCCATATTCGTTGCAGCATGCTTTCGGGTCGTTCGTCATGACGCAGGATGGAAAGAAACTGCTTGGGACGGTTCACATTGGATAAGGGCCAAAGACGTTTACCCGAACCCCCGGATAATAAGATCATTCGCAAAGACGCAACCTTCTTTCTCTAAATTAAATTTTTTTCTTCTAATTAAGACTGTTCGTTTTTCGCATTTCTGCCGAATACATAAGTATGTATTATTGTGAAAAATACATACTTATGCAACGCTATTGTCTATACAGGAGATGTGAGTTATGCCCATAAAAATATTTATCATTGAAGATCAAAAAAGTTTGGCAGATATGATTGCTTTACATCTTCAGGAGGAAGGTTATCTCACCGAGATTATCTATGATTGTAAGCTTGCCATTCCTACACTTATGCGTTTTAAGCCTGATATCATTGTGACCGATCTGATGTTTTCCGGTAAGGTCGAATGTGGACTGATCGGCCAAATCCGTCAATTTACAACAGTTCCTATGCTAGTCATCTCTAATAACACCTTGTTGAATATTAGGATAAAGGCTCTGGATGACGGAGCGGATGACTTTTTATGCCAGCCCTTCAGTCTGAGAGAGTTGAATGCCCGCATCAAAGCCCTGCTGCGCCGCAGTGGCAGCAACATGCCCACTGAATCGCAAACGGTAACCCCAAAGATTAAAAAGGTAAGAGTTTGGGTGAATGATTACCGTCATAGCCTGTTAGTCGATGACCAGGAAATTGAAGTTACTCAAATCGAATTTTCCATTATAAAAGAGATGTCCTCCAATCCAGGAAAAGTCTTTACCCGCAGCGAGCTGATGGATCGGATCAAAGGCGGAGATGGCGCTTATCTGGATCGTACCATCGACGTACATATTTCCAGCCTTCGCAAAAAAATAGAACGTGACCCTAAAAATCCTCAGCATATCCGCACTGTCTGGGGCAGAGGCTACAAATACGAGATGTAGCCGTATCATGCTACCAGTTCCCCCCTGAGCAGCTTGCTTCTTATGGAAGCTTTCGCTTTTTCCATCGCCGATAAGGAAGAAAACAAGCTGCTCCACCGAGTATCCCGATGGAGAACATTACCCAGCCGAAACGATAGGCGGAAGCCAGAATAACGATAACTTTCCCCTTTCCATTGCCACTCGTAATGAATCCGGTAGTCACGCCATTTACAGAAAGACGAGCACGCTGATTTTCGTTTCCCAGCCTAAACTCCCATAGCGGGTTGGGTGACTCGGTCTCCCGGATCAGCACCTGCTGATGCGATGGGTTATATAGCGTAAAGCTGCGTTCCATGGAATTTTCACGAGTAGCCTGAATACTTTCCGAAGCATATGGTGCTATAAAAAAGGTATCCATATCTGTTCCCTCAAACAACGTGAATTGATCCACTGTAATCATCGCTCGATAAGGAATGATGGAATAGTTCTTCATTTGAAACAAGCCTGACTGCTTCTTATGCGAATGTGCCAAAATCTGAAACTGCATAAAGGCGGTTCCTTCCGGAGCCTTCACAATCTGATCATAATGATTCCATTGCTCCTTATCTCTCTCCTCGACCTCGTCAATATATGAGGTTTGGAGAATTTGAGAGGCTTTATTCAAGAAAATGACCTTCATATGCCGACTTCCAATTTGCTCTGACCGCGCATCCAACTGTACCGCATACTCCTGCAGTGGCTCAGCCTTCATTTTCCGGGACGCATATATATTCCAGTCACAGGAATAGCTTGGGGCATAACGAATGGATAGCCCATCGCCTGACAAAGACAGATTCGTCTGGCCGGGCCGAATATCCGCTACACAGCCTACAGCGGTGCTTAAGGATTCCGTGGTGTCCTCCTCAGGCATCACCGTCACTTCCTGTCCAACCATCCGATGAATATCTCCAAAACTGCTCAATGACGGCACCTGACTGTCCAGTACAAGTGTTAAGCGGTACTTCCCTTTGGGTAAGAACAGATTTCTGAATTCTACCCGTCCATAATCCTTCAGGAGACCAGGGACATGAATAATTTGCTTGGAGAAACCATCCTGATTCGGCAACGTTTCAATAACCTGATTTTCGGATAAAGAGGTGGTGGGCAACCGCTTATACACCTCACCTGTACGAACCGTTCTTGTCAGTACCTCTCCGGTCTCTTGATTCGTCCATTTCATTGTCAGCGCCCCATGATATCCGGAGGGTAAATCAGCCAAAATAGCGGTGGAATAAGTGCCTGCTTTGGCAATTTCCACATCCCTGCTCAATGAACCTTTCTGAAAGCTGATTCCCCGTCCCATACTGAGCCGTGGCAGGGCACGCTCCGTCTGCACATTCCCTTTAATGTTAAAATCGTTTTCTGCCTCCAAGGTGAAAAAAAGCTTGCCCCGCTTCAACGCCTGCTCAACCGGAAAAACCAGCTTATCCAACTGATCTATAGGTACAATGGCAAATTGATTGACCGCATTAAAGCCCTGCAGGTTAGTAACCGTAATCGGAGTATCTCCTTTGGGGAAGGCATGCTCTCCCAGATCGACCCATTGGAATTGGTTCAAGCCCTCATCCTGGGTCTTTATGTTAACCACTTTGTCCGGCAGTGCGACTTGCAATTTCCCGCCTGCCTTATTCATAAACACTCTGGCATACACTTTCGAGGTTTGCGGTTGATCCAGCTTTTTATGCATTGTAAACGAGTTGGGCTTGCTGTATTGCCCCAAATCACGTAGCTGGATATCATGAATCCACCAGTAGTTTTTTTGCTGTGGACGTTGCAGGGTTAGCAAATCCATTCGCATCCAATAGCTTCCAGGCGGCGACACATATTCCCCGTAAAATTTTACACCGTCAAAATTATATCCCTCTGAAGGCGCCACAACATAGCTAACCCCCAGCTCGCGCATTTGCTTATCGTAAAACCTCATTTTTACATGCATTTTGTTCGTCCCGCGCCCGGAAACGGTAATTTGGAACTGATACGGATTATTTTCCTTGGCTTCCAGCAGCCCGGATCTGGCGACCTGCCATATATTACTCGGGTCCCCCTTCATAATCTCACCATGCAGAGTAGGTACATCATTCAGTTCCTCACGGGGATTAGCCTGTACACTGAACAGCTGCGGATTATCCGCCTTGAAAAAGGTTTCCGTCTTCAGCATAGAGTCAAAATCCACGACTGTTTTCCCTTCGATGCTGCTCATCTGATAAGGGGCCACATCCAGCTTCTTACTGGCAAAGGTGACTGCAATCCCTGCATCCATTTCCATATCAAACGGAAAGTTCCGTATATTTTGGGAGGATAAATACCACAGCCATTCATTGGTCGAGGCAAAGGTTTTGGACCATTTCAAAAAGGCATTGCCGTCCTCAATCGCATCAAAAGGCTTCAAGTAATCCGCTGCCGGAAGCTGAGACAACAGCAAATCATTAAAGGAGGCCGCTTCCACATAATCCCCCTTGTTGACCGTCTGAATCGTGTTCAACTCAGGCTTTAACGTACTGAACAGCACCCCGAAGCGGCTAAAATCAAAGCCAGGCAGATGACTGTAGCTCTCCAATCGGCTAAACCCGTAAGGTGTCACAATTTTACTAGCCAGAATGTTCATATAAGGCGGTGCCTGATCCAGATTAAATATGGAAAAGAGCCCGTTTTTGTAGGTACGCTTCAATCCAGTCTGGCCTTCCAACTGGGAAAGGTGAAAATCCTGACGCTTCTCCTGTCCCACATATTCATCATGATAGACCAACTGGTTCACGCCGAAGGTAGAGAACAGCGACCCTAACCGGGAGCTCAGCCCATTGTCCATAACATATTGCAGAAAATTCAAATAGTACGTAATCCCGGGGTCATTTCCCTCATGATGGAAGATGGTATTTTTGGGAGAAGAATATACCTGGAAATCTCCAGTTGCCTTCTCGGTTGCAGTCTTCCCTTTATTCCATTTGGGCGTGGCCACTCCGTTATAGCTTTGAATCATATTGTCGGCAATGGGAAAGTACAAGGCCTTGCTGTCAAAACGATTCGGATCTGTCAGCTTTTCAGCCATTTGGGCATAATCCGATGGCACTTGAACCGGCTTGTAATATCCCTCAATGAACTGAGTACGTAGGGGAGCAAAATACACCCCCAGACACAAGACGACGATAACCAATGCCAGCTTTTTATATGCACGCTGCAATGGCGACGATCCGAACCACTCCATAAACTGAATCACACCAAAGGTCAGCAACACCCCAAAATTAAGAGAGAGCAGACCAATAAATTTGTTGGGATCACGGAAAACCGAGCCAATCACAGGAGTCTTCGTAACCAAAATGACAAACCACTTGGCAATGGATGGAAACGTCGTCCCGGTAGCTGCAACCAGAAACATCACCGTAAGCAATGAAAAAATCAGAATGATCGGATTTTTATGTGAACGGGTTACCATCGCATAACCGATCAATAGCAGCAAAAATCCTCCTCCGACATAAAATAAGACAGGCAGTGAGGAAAAGGAAAACATAGGCCACCAATAGCTCAATAGATAACCGACATTAGTTAAACTGCTATTACGGCTAAACAGAGACAACGTATCCACGACGTTGATATTATGCTGAGACGCTTGAGCGCCCATCAGCATGCTGCCGACATACAGGGACAACCAATAAAAGCTGAGTAGTCCAAAAAATACGCCAAAAATAATCCCTTTACGCAAAAAATTGCCGTATAACGGCTGTAGATAGGTGCGACCAGCCTTACGGTGGGTCCAGGTCAGCTTGATCAATAGCAGCATGGTGAACAAGCCCAAATAAATCATGCCGAAGAAAAAATAATGAATGGCCGCGGCACTAACGGTGAATACCGCAGCCAGCAGAAACAGGTCGATCCAGTTCCGTTGATACAGCTTATGTGGATGATAGTTCTTAATTTGTTGAATTTGAAATTTAGGATCAACCGCACTGAAAAAGAATCTCAGCATTAACGGAAACAAACTATATCCACAGAGCAAATAAATATGCTGTATTCGGAAAATAACCCATGGATTCAGCGCATAAAACAGCGAACCAGCCGTAATAGCGAAAATACGGGTTTTCGTAAAGCTCGGTGAATAATACACACTGACCAGCCGTTTGGCAAAGGCATACATCGAGAACGCCGAAATAAATAACAGACCCGTGATAAAAGATTTCAGCAAGACCGGCCCGCTCTCGTCAAATAACAGTGAAAGTACATAGAAAGGCAAAATATACAGGATACGTGGAGCATTGAACAAGGTCGAGGTAGACCAGCGTTCGTTCCATACTCCTGTTATTTCTTCCAGATATCGATGAGAGGTGGCTCCAAAGGCAATGTCGCTAAACACAATTTGCCCTGGTCCATAAATGGGAGCAAGATATGTAACAATGGCCATCAGCATCAATATCATTGCCGCCATATCATAGCGATAGCGAAATACCCATTTTTTCATGCTCAGCCCCCTCTCTTGAATTTCTCGTTGATCTGTCGTTTATTTTTGGGCTATCTTCTCAATTGAACAATGGCCTGCAAGCCTTGATCCGTATTCCGCAGCTTTAAACGACCGCCTATCGTCTTCAGGTATGCATCCATATGATACAGGCTGAACGTATGCTCCTGCGAGCTTTGGGAATAATCCGGCTGGAAATAGCTCCAGCGCATTTTATCATCAATCCCGCCGCCCGTGTCTTCAATAAGAATAATAATTTCTCCTTCTTCAAGCCGTGAACTCACCTTGAGCATATGAGACTTGCGCTTGGATCGAAACCCTGTCCGACTTCGCTCCTGATTCTCTACCGGCTCTCCACCTTGACCCATGGCCTGTACTGCATTTTCCAGCAGCCCCTGAATTGTTTTGTACAGCATCGGCGCTTGTGCTGCAATCGATGGAACAGGCTCTTGCCGCAAGATGACTTGAATGTTCTTCATGTTCAATGAACGGTTCGCCCATTTCAACGACTCGGACAATACCTCATTCATATCGGTGAAGCTAATTCCACTATTGTCATGCATCTTTTCTTCCAGCTCATCGCGCAGAGTACGTACTCCCGTCAGCAGTTCTCCCAGTGAGGACTCCTGTCTGAGACGACCCTGAATGAAGTTCTCATTCAACTCCCGGAAGTACTCCAGCTCCTCATGAGATGCTCCTTTTCCCTGGCTGGAAGCCGCTTCAAAGCGGTTGGCCAGATCATGATAGAAGCCCAGCAGCTTCAAATCATCACCGCCTGTCAGACGAGCAGTCTGCCCTTGCAGCTCCTGCAGCCGCTGCTCAATCGTCTGCATTAACGGTAAATAATAGGTGTCCTGCTGCTGTCGCATATCCTCATCCCGCCGCTGGTCACGCACCTGACTATTGACGATGGCATCCTTCACAATCCGTTTGCGGAACTGTATGAGCATGGCCCACAGCATAAGCAATATGAGAGCCATGACCATCAACAACTTTTTGCGAAAAGAGCTGATGCGCTCTGCAATGTCCTGACCGGTATCTTCAACCGATATGTAAAGCGCCTCTTCCCCGATGCGGCTGAACCCTATTCCATGTTTCTCTCCGCCATCTTCAACGACGCCTGTATTGCCCTCCAATAGCCTGCGGGTTGCGTTCGTAATATCCGTTCGGTTGATATCGGGTGTATTGCGGGAGGCTACAACCTTAAATTGATTATTATAAAACAAAACCTCGTGCTGATTGACCGGTTTACTTTTAATAATTCCACTAAGCATATCAGCATCAACCGTACGCACCATGAAGCCGCCCATCTGCGCCCCTTGAATCCTGCATACCATATACTGGGCAGGCTGATGATCCTCTGTTACAAAGGGGCTTATGGCACAGCCATTTTGCAGCCATTTAACCTGTTGAACCGCGCTTTTCATCTCACGATTGTCTTGCCCGGCAATGACATGATACTGTTCATCCAGCACATAAAAGGACCCGGTTTCCCGCTTAAACCCCTCGGGGTATTGGCGTTTTCCCTGATTCAGCATATCTCTGCCCAGACTGGACGACAGCTCCTTTAGTTCAGCCTGCCATGCAGTATAACGCTCGGTTATACTGGCGGACAGTTCCTGCACCTCATGCTGGAGCTGATCATTTTGAATTTCTGCCAAGTGACTGCTGAATTGCCGTATGACAAACCATTGAAGCACGGCAGCCAAGAACACAGTCACGCACAGAACGATCAGGTACAGGATCAGCTTTTGCCAACCCGGTTTCAATAAAGCCCATTGCTTCATGCTCCCCTGTCCCCTCCATTTTGTTCAAGACGGCCCAAAATAGCCTGCATCAGACATTCCAGCTCATAGCTGACCAGCGGTAGCCGTGCACACAGCAGCCGGGGAGTCCGGCGCTGGAGTGCGGCAAACCTCGCAGCGGTTTCCGGTGCTTCGTCCGTCAGCAAAATCAATTCGCATGTTTTTGCGATATATAAGCCATCCAGCTCTTCTTCGCCATACTCCCGAAGATCAACCACATAAATATCATGACGATTATCCATGTGCTGAAGTGCACTGGAGACGGTCAGGGTTACACCCGTATGTCGCACAGCATGATACTGATGAAGCAGACGCATGCCTTTTTCCCAGAGCGCATGTTCAGCCGAATCGAACCGTTCACAAAAAATCCGCAACGCCCGTTCTGCATTGACATCTTTTAAAAATGCCAAAACGCTGATATTATACATGTAGTTCCTCATTTCTTACTTCATGAATGGAGTTGCGCAGTTGCTATGACACCCCAAAACATTCTATTTGTTGACGACAGCCCTATGGTTCTGTCCCTGCTAGAACGGACATTAACGCAAGAAGCATTCACCTTACATACCGCTAACACACCCAAAGAAGCATTACAGGTGCTGAAACAGCACCCCATTGATGTAGTGGTATCCGATCTGCTCATGCCTGGTCTGGACGGGATTACGTTCCTTCGTATGATCAAGAAGGACTATCCGCATATCGTACGGATCATTTTGTCAGGTCACCTGCATACGCAGTCCATTTTATCGGCAATTAATCAAGTCGGCGTGTTCCGCTTTTTGACAAAACCACTGGAGCTGGATGACGATAGTCTGAAAAAGATACTGTATGAGGCACTGGATCAGGCCCAGCTCAATCGAAGCAGCCAATATGCAGATCAAAATGTGGCTCATGGCTTGTCGGTATTTATAGACAGCATTCTGAATGCTCCGTATCGGCCTTATGTGCTGCTTGATGATCAGCATATCGTAACTGCTGTACACGCTGCGCTCGCTGAGCTGTATCCTGTCGGCAGCTCACTTCGTCATCCTGACCGTGAAGGTATTCAGTTAACGGCGCATTCATTGTATATACCGTATGGGGAGTCGGAATCTTCCGATCCCGACCTGTATACGCTGGATACGCTGACTGTGGGCCATTCATCCTTACGCCTTATCCGCCTTAGCGAGATCGCCTGAGTGACGGTTGCCGCCCTTTAATACGGCGGCAACCCCAATCACAGTCAGACATGTATACATCCACAACATGCCCACCGTCAACAGCGGGTGACGAATATAGCTTTTCAAATTTCCCCATGTATACAGCACCGGACGGAAGAAGTACCAGCGCTCCAGTGCCTTTCGCAAGCCCCCCTCTTCGGATGACATTGTACGATCCATCACCGAGAAATAGTAGGCTTTTTTACGCAATACATCTTGCAGGTATACCTTTTTTTCATCATGATATACCCGTGTAAATACCGCCCGGCGAATGACTCCGCCAGACTCTATATAGCGTAAGGTCGGCTGTATTTCTTCGAAAGCAATCTGCTCCGCATTAAAGCCGCCTGTCGATTCGTAAGCGCTCATTCGCCAGAAGCGTGCCGCTTCTATGGAGCGTTTTCCCAAGGTTTCACCCGCGTTGTTAATCACATTGCGCTCGAAGACCTTCACTTTGGAATAAAAATTGTCCGCTTCCGAATACGCCTCCTCAGGAATAACCAAGGCGCCAATGTCCTGATGATCGTCAAAAAAGTCGATGCTCTGCTGGATCAAATGCTCCGCTAAAATCATATCGGAATCCAATACAAGTATGTATTCGGCACCCAAACGATTTGCCTCTTCGACTGCCTTGACTCTCGCGACTCCACGCTCCCCGTGGGGAAGCTCCAATACCGTGACAGGTACTGAGCTTCCTGCCGACAGCGTACGAATCACCTCCACAGTCCGGTCATCCGAGCCATCATCGGCAATCACGATATGCAAGTCCTTGTAATTTTGCCCCATACAGCTTCGCAAACATGGCTCTATTGTCCGCTCATTGTTGTATGTGGAGAAGAGAATGACCACTTTGTCCACTCTGTTCCGCCTCCTTTGTCCAATCTTTCATCAACTGCTCAAACGCAGCTGCGGTATGATCAAAATGAAATCTTAACGCATACTGATATGCCCGCTCGCGAATCGCCAGGTAATCTTCGCCGCCCTTTGCTGCTCTTTCCATCTGTTCAGCCAAGCCACGGATGTCACCGTGAAAGCACAGATATCCGCTTTTCCCAAAATCCGTCGCATCCACCAAGCCGGGTGAATTGCTGACAATGCTGGGGGTTCCAACAGCTGCTGCTTCGGTAATCGTCAAGCCCCAGCCTTCACGCAGGGATGGGAATACAAGCGCGTGGGCACGGCTCATCAGCTCCAGCTTATGCTCTGCTGAAACGAATCCGAAAAAGGTAATATCAGCTTGGGATTGCCCTTGCTCATCCGGTTCTCCGTAAGTCAATCCATACCGTTTCATAATCGGCACTAGTTGTTCTGCCACATACGTTTTATCGGTTTTTCCGACAATCCACAATATAGCCTGCGGGAATTTTTTCTTGAGTCGTCCAAAGGCTTCAACGACCAGATCAATCCCTTTATATTTCACAAAGCGCCCGGCATACATAAAGGTCGGACTGGACTCCTTCGCTAAAAATTGTTCACGCGGCCAGTGTTCAAACTCAATGCCTTCCGGCAAGAGATGAACACGATCCGGATGAAAGCCCAGCTTAAGCAAATCATACCGGGTAGACGGGGAAACGGTGAGTGTACGATCCTTGCGGGCCAGCTTGAGCATCAACGGCTCCAGATGAAATCCGACAAAATTTAGTGGAAATCTGGCATTTTGATACCATATCTCCCTTGTTAGCTGATGTATAAAAAAGATTCGTTTAGATGCCTCGACCCAAAAACGGGTAAAGAACTGGTGCGTATTCGCCTGATTAATGACATAATCAATATGCTTGCGATGAGCCCGGTAATAACGCATGGCAAAATAAATAACGCTGTATATATTTCCTTTTCGGATATACGTAATTCCGTCTATGATTTCATGCTCAGGCAATCCCTCAAATTGGGGCGAAAAATGAATGAAATGAAAGCGGCCTTGCTGTGAGCGTTTTAGCATCTCATGGGTGAAAACTTCTGCTCCTCCGCTTTTAGGTGAACGAATGTCACGCCAGGATAGCAATAGAACTACGGTTTTGCCGTCCTGTTCATGTATTGTATTCATGAGGTGAATCTCCCCTTATCTTTATTTTGAACAAATAGAAATAGGCATCTACCACAAAGTAAAGAGACATGGCGCCATACACCACCAACTCAGACAGTAAAAAGTCGGAAGGCTTGTTGTGGGCCATATGAAAGGCTGCCAGTAAAGCCGCCGCTCCTGCGATCAAGCTGAACATAGATTTGCGTCTGCCCACCAATACATGCATATGAACAAAGAACAGTACGATGGAAAACAGCCAGTACACCCATCCTCCCCATGGAATAAAAGCTTCTGCCGACTGATAGGAAGATCCGAACAATACAGGAATCGATGATGGGAACACAAAGGTCGTACCTACATACACACAGATGGCTGCCACAGCCATTAATCCACCATAAACGGCGATCAGCTTCCCCAAGGCTTGACGGTCATGACCATGCGCACCGAGCTTTGGAATAAATGCAGCGATCAGACTATACGAAACGTAATAGACTAACTGGCTGTACTTCAGCGCAATGGCATAACTGCTGGCTTGTTCCGGGAAATAATGCTGCACATACAACATGTCAATGGAGATGCAGAACAAAATAAATAAGTTCGTTATGAGACTATCCGTAAAATCCTGACCTAGTGATTTCCATAGCCCGGAAGGCACACGTTCTCCACGATTACTAAATAAAGATAAGCCTCGAGCCGAAACGATCCAGCCGTGAAGCAGCGACAGCAACATTCCCCCACAGCTTGCCAGCAGCAGGGCTTCCAGCTTTAATCCCAATGCAGCCAAAACAAAAAACAGGCCCAGCTTCCCTAAAACCTCAATATAGTAGTTCACATTGAGCGCCAGCATGCGTTCCCTGCCCTGCAAATCTCCGCGGCACGAGCTCACGAGAATATGCAGCCCTACCAAGCCATACAGCATGAACAACGGGCCGGATTCGACGCCTAATAGCGAGCGCAGCAACGGATGGAAGACCACCAGAATGACTATGGCAAGCACAGTGAGTAACAAAGGAGCTTTTAGCAAGAGAGAACCCAGCGGTAGACTGCGTAGCGGAAGCTTGTGGTCTCCCTTGGAGACCAGCTTGGCGGTTAATAGCTGAATCGATAAGCCCAAAACGGACAACAGTGCAAAGAGGGCCAGCAGCGCGTTCGCCTGACCATAAGCTTGTCCGGTAAGATACCAGCTCGCTGCAATGTGGAAGAAAAAATTAAATCCGTTCAGCAGTACATTAAATAAAGGAAACATCAACGGACGCAAGCGGTTATTCACGTTGTTATCTCACCCGCCGATCCAGCCGCCAAATATCAATAATGGAACGTAGAAAACGAATGGAATCCTTGAAGACATCAATGTGCGACCCGTCCCGGTCAATACATTTGACGGGTAGTTGCAGCACACGAAGCTGGAGTCGCTTGGCGATAAACATCATTTCCAAATCCAGCGCCAGTCCGAGCTGCTCCTTCAAATGCGGAAACATCCGCTTCACTGCCATAGAGCTCATGACTTTAAGCCCTGTTTGGGAATCCACCACACCTGTCGGTAAAAACGGGCGGGAAACCATGCGTTTGCCGAAGCTGACGATCGATCGTAGTAAAGAGCGATTTTCGGCTGTCATATCCTTGGTTCCAATCACGACATCGTAGTAGCCCTGTCGAACCACGTTAATCATTCTGGCAATATCCTCAATAAAAAAGGAGTCGTCCGCGTCCACAAATACGTAGTAATCCGCACCGATGGTTCGCATTCCTTCCAGATACGTTCCTGCCTTACGGGTATTGCGCCCCAACTCCCTGGTTTGAAGCAAAGGACTAAGATTCTGATTAATCCGGTTGACGGACAAATCCGTTGTTGCCTTCAGCGCTCTGATCAAGGTATTCGTGCTATCGTGGCTGCCATCATCAATGAGATAAATGGAGCCTTCTACAAGATGGCTGCGAATAAAAGTTTGCAGGCGTTTGGCAAATGCCTCGACGTGTACAAAACGTTGCTCCTCGTTATATACAGACAGAATGAAGGCAATATGTTGACCTTTGGCTGAATACTCAGGGTAGAGCAAGCTTTGTATTTCTGACAGCACTTCCTCGTTGTCATTGGCTTGCCAAAATAGCAGGCGTAAACGGCCTATTCCGGTGATCTCCACCATATGCTGATCACTGAATGGAGCTGTGACATCCGTTAACACTAGCAGTGGCATTTGCGGAAATTGACTACGAATTTGATTGGCTATCCGCACAGCTTCCTCCGGTTCCCTGTAATCGATCAGGCAACAACATGCGTCTGCATAGACTGAAGCTGCCTCAGGGTCCCTGCATTGTATAGATTGGTAAAAATGAATCACATTGGGATAATCAATAGCCCTGTAATGATCGCTAAAAATGGCTATAGGCCCCACACAAACCTCTCCTTTTCCTCCGAATAGTTCTATTTTGTTGAAAAAGAATTAAAAATGTTTGCTTAGAGGCGTTAAATCGATGTGCAAATCCTTCATAATTTCTTCATAAAACACCTGACATGCCGTGATACATAAGGATATAAGGGGAATAGAAATGATTTTTATATTTTGTAAAAATAGAGTATTAAGACCTGATTCATAAGAACCAAAAACAATGAATTCATCGTATTTTTTCAAAATTAATAATTGGTTCTTTGTAATCAATTACAGAAAAATTTATGGTTATTTTGTCATATAACAATAGACGAATAAAACAGTTTGGCACGTCCATACTATGGGCAGCATGACATTTTTCGTCATGAATAACCCTAATGAACAATTATTAATACGAAGAGAAAGAAGGGTGTTTGATGGAAGCATTTTATGTCAATCGGGACGGCTCATTATCCACTTCATTACGGGGGAAGGATGTGCTAGCGAACCCCCTTTTGAACAAAGGTGTCGCTTTTACAGAAGAAGAACGCAAAGAGCTGGGGCTGGAAGGAATCCTTCCTCCAACCGTCCTTTCACTGGAAAAACAGAGCGTACGGGCGTATCAGCAGTTTTTGGCACAGCCCACCATGCTGCGTAAAAATGCTTCGCTCAATGACCTTCACAATCGAAATGTCGTACTCTACTATCGCCTGCTAACCGACCATTTGAGTGAAATGCTGCCTGTGGTCTACACACCTACGGTAGGAACCGCCATTCAAGAATATAGTCACGAGTACAACCGTCCCGGAGGCGTATATTTGTCGATAGATGACCCGAACGGCATTGGACAAGCGTTTTATAATTCCGGTTTGAACGGAGAAGATGTGGATCTGATCGTCGTAACGGATTCCGAAAGTATTTTGGGGATCGGTGACTGGGGTGTCGGGGGAATTAACATCGCTATTGGCAAGCTTGCTGTGTACACAGCTGCGGCAGGCATTCATCCCGGGCGGGTACTGCCGATTGTACTGGATGTGGGCACGAATAATGAAAAGCTGCTGAATGATCCGCTGTACATCGGAAACCGCCATAAGCGGGTTCGCGGAGAAGCCTACAACCAGTTTATTGATACTTTTATCAGCAAAACGTTAACACAATTTCCGAAGGCGCTTTTGCATTGGGAAGATGTGGGCAGCGTGAACGCACGCCATATTATAGGCAAATACGGTCAAAGCATTCTCACCTTTAACGATGACATTCAAGGCACAGGAGCGGTAACCCTGGCTGCGATTCTTTCGGCGGTAGGTGTCACCAAGATTCCGCTGCGTGAGCAAAAAGTACTTGTCTTCGGTCCGGGGGCAGCAGGAATCGGCAACGCTGACCAAATTCGGGGAGCCATGATCGCGGATGGCCTTTCGGAGGAGGATTCATTTAAGCCATTTTGGGCTTTTGATTACCGTGGGCTGTTAACGGACGATATGGAAGATGTCCTGGATTATCAGAAGCCGTATGTACGTAAAAAAGAAGAAGTCAGCTCATGGACACGGTCTGATGACGGAAAAATACCGCTGCTTGAGGTTATCCGTCAGGTGAAGCCTACTCTATTGATCGGAACGTCTGGTGTAGCGGGTGCCTTTTCAGAAGAGATTATCAAGGAAATGGCCAAGCATGTAGAACGCCCGATCATCATGCCCATGTCCAATCCTACAAACCTTGCCGAAGCGGTACCCGAGGATTTGATACGGTGGACCGACGGCAAAGCATTGATCGCTACCGGAAGTCCCTTTGAGCCCGTCACCTATAACGGTACGAAATTTGAGATTGGACAGGCGAACAATGCCTTTGTTTTCCCGGGACTTGGCCTGGGTGCGATTGTGGTCAAAGCCAAAAGGATCACCCCCGCCATGTTTTCAGCCGCAGCAGAAGCCGTTGCCAATGGCGTAGATTCGAATGAACCTGGCGGTGCGCTGCTGCCCCATATCCGAAAATTACGTGATGTCTCGTTTGCGGTTGCGGTTGCGGTGGCGAAGGCCGCAATTCAGGATCAGGTAGCACAGGCACACATTTCAAATGTTGAGCAAGCCATTCGGGATGCGATGTGGAAACCGGAATATGTGCAGGTCAAAGCCGTGGAAAGTGCAATCCATCACCCTCACTAATGCTTCAATTAGGGACGGGAATGCCTGTTCAGACAGGCAGGATACGTCAGTTCAAGCAAGGAGAATCGATCTATGAGTGTCGGACATATCCTTTATATTTTGGTGCCGATTTTTTTCGTTATTATTTTGGGATGGTTAGCGGGGCATAACAAAAGCTTCGATGCCTCTTCCTCCAAAGCCCTGAATGCGCTCGTTACCAGATTTGCGCTGCCTGCACATCTATTCATCGGCATTACAACAACGAACAGGAGAGCGCTCATTGAGCAATGGACATTCCTGCTGGCTCTGTTCATTGGCATTGTCGGCTTTTTTGTCGCTCTCCTTCTGCTGTCCCGCTTTGCGAGGAAGCAGTCGATGAAGGATGCCGCCATGTTCGCTTTGAACTCGGCACAGCCGACCTTTGCTTTTATGGGTATTCCCGTGCTCGGAGCCATCTACGGCTCCTCAGCCGTGGCCATTCCGATTGCCCTTACCGGAATCGTAGTCAATGCCGTCCTTGACCCGGCGGCTACCATTATAGCTACCGTAGCCAGCCGGAATTCAGGCAAGGAACGGAAGGGTCCCCTCGGAAGGCTGATCTGGGACTCCATTCTTCACGGCTTAAAGGAACCGCTGGCGCTGGTGCCGCTGGTTGGTGTGATTTTGACCTTGTTCGGCTTCCAATCGCCCGATTTGTTAAGCAAATCGCTTAATCAAATCGGAGACATTACGTCCGGGGCTGCTTTATTCGCGGTCGGTGTGACCATTGGCGTACGCAACATTAGTTTTAGCGTAAGTGCCTTTGCCATCGCACTGTTAAAAACGATCGTGCAGCCATTATTAATGCTGCTGATTGCCTATCTGTGCGGTCTGTCGTCTGCCGATACCGTTAAGGCGGTTCTGCTCGTTTCCTTCCCGGGTTCAGCAGTCGCTGCTATGATCGCTACCCGTTTTGAAAGTCTGGAATCAGAAACAGCCTCCTCCTTTGTCATCAGTGCTGTCATATCTCTCGTTACACTTCCTGTGCTGATTTCGCTATTGATGTAACCAGGTCAAGCACAACCAGCCGCAGGGCGAATGGATAACGGTTTGACATAATGTATGAACGAATGTACAGTAATAGTCAAAAGAATAGGAAGTCCACTAGGGGAGCCGCTTATGGCTGAGACAAGAACGTATCTTGGACCCTTTGAACCTGATCTAGTTCGTACTAGCGTAGGAAAGTGGAGCCTTCGTATATAAGGTCCCTTGCTTTTTGCGCATGGACCTATGATGAAGCCGCTCCAGTTTTCGGGGCGGCTTTTTAGCGTTGTTCCGGAACTGTATTCTTACGGGACTTCCTGCTCTTCATTTTGGTGGAGGTGGGGAAATGAGCTTTACACAAGAGCTCCGTCGGCAGGCGGATAGCGTTTTTCAAGCGATTTTTGAGCATCCCTTTGTGAGAGGTATTGCTGAAGGGAGTTTGACAAGGGAACAGCTGATTCACTATGTAAAACAGGACTTTGAATATTTGAACGCCTACATACGGATATACGGCATCGCGATCTCCAAATGCACGAGCCGGGAGGACATGGCTGTATTTAATGAACAGATCTCTTTTATCCTCCGCAGCGAGGTTCATCCCCATCAAAATTTCTGTGCTGTCGCAGGTGTGACCTATGAAGAGTTGCAGGGGTATCCGCTCGCTCCGTCGGCTCATCATTATATCCGTCACATGCTAACGGTCGCACATGAAGGCAGTCTGGGCGAGCTCATGGCCGTGCTGCTGCCGTGTCCATGGACGTATCTGGAGATTGGTCGCAGGCTGCTGGATGAGGTAAAGCCCGACGAGTCCCACCCTTTCTATGAATGGATTTGTTTCTATGGAAACCAGGTTGGAGATGTAACCGCCAAATATCAAGCCCGTGTGGATGCTTGGGCGGAAGGTGCAACGGCTGCCGAACGGGAACGGATGATTGAGCATTTTATGCTAAGTTGCCAGCTGGAATATATGTTCTGGGATATGGCTTATAAGCAGGAAGAATGGCCGATCCAGACCCCTTTTACATCGGACTACAAGCCTTGTCGCAAATTGAAAATCTAATATATGAGAGGAACATCGATATGCTGAAATGGGAAAAGGATTGTTCGGAGCTTCTGACAAAGGTACACAGCAGCAACCCCCTCGTTCACAATATGACCAATGTGGTGGTCACCAACTTTACAGCCAACGGCTTATATGCGCTGGGTGCTTCGCCGGTGATGGCTTATGCCCCCGAGGAAGTAGCGGATATGGCCAAAATAGCAGGTGCCGTCGTCTTAAACATCGGTACACTGAACCGCGATCTGGTCGATGCCATGGTCATTGCCGGACAATCGGCGAATGCACATGGCGTTCCGGTTCTGCTGGATCCGGTCGGTGCGGGAGCGACTCGCTTTAGAACCGAGTCAGCACTGCGAATCCTGAGTGAAGTCAACATCTCAATGGTGCGGGGCAATGCGGCCGAAGTCGCCCATCTTATCGGAGAGGCCCGCGAGATTAAAGGCGTCGATGCTGGTGACAGCCCGAGCAGCAGTCATGTCGAGCTGGCAGTTCGAGCTGCGCGGGCGCTCAATACCATCGTTGTCATCACTGGAAAAGAGGACGTCATCACCGATGGGGTCGAAGTACGAGTGATTAACGGCGGAGACGCGCTGCTTACGAAGGTAACCGGAGCAGGCTGCCTGCTGACCTCTGTGCTGGGCGCTTTTGCCGCCGTTGAGCCTAATTTGCTGCTCGCAGGAACAGCAGGCTTGGCATTTTACGGTGCAGCCGCTTCCCGAGCCGCCGCGCGTACAGCAGATCAGGGACCCGGCAGCTTCCAGATTGCCTTTCTCGATGAGCTTGCCAAGCTGCATACGGGCTCGCTGGAGGGGCATGTATCGATTCGTGAAGCTGGAACAACCACAGCAGGTGGTAAGCGATGACAGACGTTCGTGTAGCTAGAGCACTGACGATTGCCGGTTCGGACAGCGGTGGCGGGGCCGGGATTCAGGCCGATCTCAAAACCTTCCAGGAGCTTGGCGTATACGGCATGTCGGCAATTACGGCAGTTACCGTACAGAATACGCTGGGAGTGCACGGAGTATATCCACTGCCACAAGAGGCGGCAGCCGAGCAGATTGAAGCGGTAGGATCAGACCTTGGCGTAGATGCCCTGAAGACTGGCATGCTGTTTGATGCAGGCATCATCCGTCTTGTGAGCGAGCAGATTCGAAGGTTCGGCTGGGAGAAGGTCGTCGTCGATCCCGTGATGATTGCCAAGGGAGGTGCAGCACTGCTGCAGCCAGAAGCGATGCAGGCTTTGCAGGAAGACCTGCTCCCCTTGGCCCTGGTTGTTACACCGAATATCCCGGAAGCGGAAGCCCTGACAGGGATCAGCATCCGTACGATGGAGGATCGCCGGGAGGCTGCGAGACATATTAGCAATATGGGCCCAAAATTCGTCGTGATCAAGGGCGGCCATGCTGACGAGAGCGAGAACAGCCGACAGATTGTTGACCTGCTCTTTGACGGAACCGCCTTTACCGAACTGGGCGGCAAGCGGGTGCGGACTGTCCATACACACGGAACAGGGTGTACCTTCTCGGCAGCGATCACCGCCGAATTAGCAAAAGGAAGATCTGTATCGGAGGCTATCTCGAGTGGTAAAGCCTTCATCCAGGCGGCGATTGAGGAACCTTTGCAGCTTGGACAGGGACATGGCCCCACCAACCATTGGGCCTTCCGCCGTCGTCAGGAGATGCTTCTATGAGCAGCAGAATGTTGTCAGAGACGGTGCGCCGCCATCTCCAGATGTACCTGGTGCTTGGAAGCGTGAATTGCCTCGCGGAACCAGGCTGGGTCGTGCAGCAGGCTCTGGCCGGCGGCGCAACCATGGTCCAGTTCCGCGAAAAGGGCCGTGGTGCGTTAACAGGCGCCCCCAGGCTTGAACTGGCACGTCGGCTACAAGACCAGTGCCGCCGTGTAGGGGTTCCCTTCATCGTGAACGACGATGTCGAGCTGGCTCTTGAGCTCGACGCCGACGGCGTTCACATCGGTCAGGACGATGAATCGGCTGCTTCCGTCCGCGAGCGGATCGGAAACCGGATGCTCGGCGTTTCCGCTCATACGATTGAGGAAGCCCGCCGCGCCATCCTGCAAGGTGCAGACTATCTCGGCGTGGGGCCGATCTATCCAACCATCTCCAAGGATGATGCCAACGCCGTGCAGGGTCCGATCATATTGCATGAGCTGCGCAAAGCAGGAATGGATGTGCCGATCGTCGGGATTGGGGGCATTACGGTGGATCGTGTAGAGGAAGTGGTACGTGCGGGTGCCGACGGTGTAGCGGTGATTTCAGCCGTGACGCAGGCAGAGCAGATTCGGACTGCTGTCGAGGAAATGAAGAAAAAGGTAGTGTTGAGCATCAAATCCCCGGGGGTGTCCCAAAAACTATAAAATGGCTACTGGGAATGCCCCTTGTATTTGTGTTCAAACGGATCGTTGCTCCAGTCGCTGTTGTCTCCAGATGATCTGATACTTTTTAGATAAAGCAAAAATGGGAGGCGGAGTAGTCGCTTCCCACTGCCCAATCTATTTTCGATTTTCACTTAAAATGAATTAGCTACCTCTCAGCAGCATGAGCAATTCCTTGATAACGGTGAGCAAGAGCTTTGTGATAATACTCTTGTTCGGCAAACTGAAAAAACAACACTGGATTGTTCGCATTAGCCATTTTCATCCGTTCAAAATGCTCCGCCTTTACAAAATTTTGACCAGCAAGTTGATTAGGATCGTTAGACATGTACATATCACGATAAAAAGCTGTATTATACAACATAAACACTCCCTGTCTGGTTTTGATGTGTAGACAATAATACTATATGGTAAATACCCAGTTAAGGTCACATGATAAGAGCCCAAAGGTCGGCGGGACCCATATAAGAGTCGTCTGCAAGGTGCAGACTATCTATTTTTTGATCCACCTTTTGATAGCAATAAGCAAAAAAGTAAAAAGCGCGACGAAAAAAATGATACCCACTATTACTATAATCAGAGCAGTAGTCATACTTAACAACTCCTTCCTTTTTCGCGCGTATATTCGTGAAGGCTTCCAACGATCTGCACACTGATATTGTATAATAATTGTAAATGGAGTGAGGGGAGAAAACTATGCTGAAGAAGCTGAAGAATCCAATTTTTCTTATTTTGATAATTTTCTTGGCTACCTTAACAGTGCGAATTGTATATAATAATCCCCCCCATTATATTTATGATTGGTTGATGGGTGCATACGCCATCCGTTTGATTGGTCGGACGATGTACGAAAAATACCAGAATAATCATAGGACCAGTATTATAACCGATTCGATTGTAGAACTGATTATACTTATGATCTCATTCGGAATTATCCTATTTTTATTTATCTCACAAGAAACATGGCGGCATAAGTCGCTTTTTCATCGGAGAATCCTCTTTCCTGATTTACAGCGGCATAACTTTTAAAGAGATCCTAAAAAAGGGCGGAATTGATTTTATAAGGAGGACTTTATGAAAATACAAAAAAATACGTTCTAAGTTTCATAATAATTTTTGTAGTAATAGTTGTTGCAGGAGTCATTTTTGCATCTAAAACGGCTATAACCTTTAAAGAGGCGGCTTTGGGGCAAGTAAATTTGGAAGAAATTGATACAATTGAGATCATTAAATCAGATGATAATCCTACAAACGAAAGAAAGATAACTGTGTCAGATCCTAAAGAAATTCATCAAATAATAAATGAATTTTCACAAATACAGCTAAAAAAATCCAATTCGAGTCCCCCCTCGTCCGACTCGTACTGGATCACTATAAGATCAAAACAAGAAAGAAAACTTGGATTAATCATTTTAGGAGAGAAAAATATAGTAATTTATAAATACAATTCAGCCAATCCTAAAAATAGCATTGTTTCATATGAAATTATTAGCGGGTATAATGGAAAATTAATACAAAATTTATTCAAATAAATTTTGGTTGAAGAAAATAAAACAATGACTATTAAAGAACCATCCACCGCTGGTAGAATGCACTCGAACCACTAACCTCGAAGCGTACTTCCATTCTCACAAAATGCCTTTCTTCCCTAAAGTTCGCTTTTTTTAATGGCTTAATATTGTTTTTGTAAAACGGTAAAACATATAGTCTTGATTTAATGTATAGTTTTGTACATAATAGATTTGTTATGTAAATGTAAAAAAAAGGATGTTAGTGGCTTTTATGTAATTTTGAATACAAAAAATTTAGGGAGATGAATGAACTTTGAAGTTCAAGAGTGTTTATTCATGGATTGTTGTAAGCATGCTTTCGTTATCGCTAACTTGTTCAGTAGGTGCAGAATCACTCCAAAATGAACAGTTAATCAATCCGTCGATGACTAAATCAGACAATGCTATTTTGAGCGATATCATCAACTCGCTGGACCCCGAAGACAGAGAAAACGTTACATACATAGATGAAACGGGCAAAGTGCTGGTAAATAAGGAAAGTTTAAGGCAGGAAGTTATTCCCCTGGAACCAGTGAGTCAGGTTACGTATAAGAACTCGAATTCATCCCTCACATCGGTAACTGATACTACGTATAAAAATAATAGGTATAAAGATTCAACGGGGCAGTTATATACTTTACCCGTGTTACAGCCTAAACCAGCGTGTATGGGAAATCACTCATTAACACCAATGGATTTTAGCACTAACTCCGCGAGCTTCCCTGAATGCCGAGACCTGAGAAACGGGCCGTATCGTTCGGTATGGTCACATGTAGGGTTTGCATGGGCTAGTACACGAGTTCATTTACCAAGTGCTAGAGAGATTCGTGATAATAATAATGGTTATAATGGAAGCACAGGATTTATCTATATGGGTGGTTGGAGTAACACCAATATGGCGGTTGATGTTGGTTTGCAGCATAGTACAATTTATAATGACTGGGCTCCTTTTATGCTCATTGAAGGTGTAAAGAAACCTTATACTTTTAAGCCACGCTTTGAGCCTGATCAGGAAGTACAAATGAAATTTTATGTTCCTTCTGACGGTAACATTGCCTTGACTGTAACAGGTTATGCAGACGGTGAAAAGATAAGTAGAAGCTATGTTGAGCCGGCCCCAGGTTGGACGGCTACTGGTAATGGTAACCTTATCAAAAGAACGACAAGTATAGGCCAGATACAAGATCGACAAGACTATAACGATGGTTCTTATATCAGAAAAGTTCGTTGGGCTACATCCTATATTGGTAAAGATTCTGAAGATAATATCCCTTGGCGAAACAGTCAAACCTATGATTATTGTTCTATGCCACGGAGTAAAGTCGTAGTTAATTACGTACATGGAGGAGAGGAAACAGATAGTATATTTTTAGATTGAATTTTGTGAGGGGCTGCTTCGCCCCTCTCTTTTAAGGAGGAGATTTTGTGGGAAAGATGTTGTTTAGGATTATACTTATAGGCGTATTGTTTTTTTGCTTTTCTCAACCCTATACAGGAAAAATGTCAGCTCAGAGTATAGCTCCAAGCACTCAATTTTTGAAGATTAACAATTACTATATCTTGTTCACAACTCCCAAAGCCCCTTATATTGATAAGAACAATCGCTATATGGTGCCTTTGAGATCCATTAATGATTTGTTGGGAGGACAAACTACTTTTGACCCTACTTCTAATACAGCCACGATTAAGTTTAAAACACACAAGGTTGAGTTTAAGATGAACTCTACCGAGATTGTTACTGACTCAATCCCGTCCGTAATGGATACCGTCCCGGTACTGTATAAAAATTCGATGTTTGTTCCTTTAGGGGTACTAACTAAGCAGTTAAATATACATCAGGAATGGGATCAGCAAAATAAACTGTATTCCCTCTCTGGGAAGGAATTATTGAAGACACCTATGATGGAGAATGTAGAAGATTTGGATCATTTTAAAGAACAGGTTGATAATGAAAATGCATTCCATTTGTTATCGTACAAATTGATTCTAGGAGAAAAGATTCATCTCTCAATCACAGCTAAGAACGTGACAGGGAAAAAGATTAGTGAGGGTATTGAAGACTTAAATACTACATTTATTTTTTCTGACAATAGCACGGCCGGGGAAAATAGAAATCGTAAAAGACCCAGTATAGATAAGGATGAAATTGTAACTCGCGAAGATGACATAGATTATGTGAAAACAATAGAGAATAATAAAATTATTAAACATGAGCTGGCGTATATTCTCTTTAAGGGCAGAACGCTAAAACCATAAACTCCTTGCAAGTAAAACTGTACTGTTTTACTTGCAAGGTCCACTCGACTTGGAGCTGACTCCAAGTCGTACAAAATGTACAAAATTCAATAGATGGAAGAACACAGATGAGTGGGGAGTTTTCATTTTCTATTAAAGAAACGTTCAGACAAAGCCGTTTCAAAAATAGCTAAATATATTATTCTTCAATTCCGAGTAATTCGGATACTTTTTTTCTATATCTTTTGGCCTTGCGTGTCCCATGAATGAGATTGGACAATCTCGAAGCCGGAATTTGATATGTAGTGCAAAACGTTTTCTGATCCATTCTTTTCTCGATCAGTTTTTGTTTGATCTCCCATCCAAAAGGGGTTACAGGATTTCGATGATTCAACCTCATGACCTCCACACCTGGTTTTTATAATCGTAGGATGTTGCAGTATGTAATACATTCATAAGCTTAAGATTCTGATTTGCATGTTTGGTAATGATTTAACAGTTCATCTAACTTCTTGGATTGTTCAATCACTTTAGGATGTGTTAAAAATCCATACTTTTTCTGGACTTGGTACAGTTTCCTCCTAGCTCGCTCGACACGAAGTAAAGTCACACCTTGATTCATCAGCGTGATCCCCTCCTCTATGTCATAATTTAGAATAAAAAGACGATTTTTGGATTGTAGAATGATGTTCCTATATAAGCTGAACTAAAAAGTTTCTTATCGTGCCACTACGCAGCCGGATGATGCTTCCCATCGCCACCGCCCCCGGATTTCTTGAATTAGACCCATGATTAGGGTAAAAATCCGGGGACAAAAGCGACCGCTTCGCTTGTACAGCACCATTCCGACTACTCCGTTTTTGTGTATCATTTTTCGAGTTTAGATTGTATGACAAACAAAGTGCTTCTGATCTCTCCAGAAGCACTCTGTTGATTTTCAATTTCTATAGACTATCCAGGTTATACAGTTGAGACGATCAATAATAGAAAAGTTTATATTTCTTCCCTTTTTTAACTAAAATTTCATATTTTGCATGAGCTTGAACATCTGCAAATTCTTTAAATTGCTCAAATAATCTTACGCACCTAATAAAGAAGGTTTCTTTATTAATGACTAATGATTTTGCTAAAACGTCAAGCAGGTAATTAAAGCCAAGTAAATACCTACCCCCATTTAAGTAATATTTAGCTAATTCATATTCAAAAAGTGTTGTATGTCCTGGTACTACTTGATAAGTGTACATATCAGCAGTTGGAGACTGTTCATAAAAAGAATTAATATCCGGTTCAAAACGTGATAAGACATCATCGATATCTAGCTGATATTTATTGGCCGCTATTATAACGTTCAACAGCTTTGAGAACTTTTCGTTTTCGTCAGTGATTGGTGTTGCTGTTATATATTCAACATAATTTGGGAGCACACTTGTATCTCCAGAATGAAGCTTATTCACATAGGTATTACCTTCTGCCCAATGTTGGTACAGGCTAACCCAATATTGAGTATCCTCGTCCGTCTCTATGACCCAATCTAAATCGGCGTAGGCGTATGTGAATTGTAATGCCTGCTCATAATCGCCTCGGGCTTCACAGACACTCGCACACAGTAGATCGGCATAGGTGATGTACACAAACATAGGACGACTCAACCTCTTATTAGGCTCCTCGCGCTTTTGCTTCCTCTGCTGATGTTTTATAGAGTATTGTATTTTCGCTTTATCTCTCATTTTTCGAGCCGTTTCATAAAGCATGTCCCATTCTTACAAAGAACGATATACGTTTGCCAAATCTTTTAACGCATCTAGCTGTTCTATCTCATCCAGACGTTCGAAAAAAGGTTCAAATCGGGTAGCTGCCTTGAGATTTCGATTCTGATCGTCCCCAACCTGAATCGTGAATATGCGATATTGACAAATGGCCAAACGTTCAGAGTGCTGGTACTTCTCTGCTTCCGCAACCCCCTCATAGAGCAACAACGCGGCAGCATGTCGACCTTGTGCGAATAATGTTTCTGCCGTATCAAACAGCTTCGGGGAATAGAGCAGGTTATCCATAATATTCCCTACTATACGCTGAATCGCTTCCAGCTTGTCCAGTTCCACACAGCGAAACAATACCGGTTCAATTCGCCGCCAATCCGAGGAACGTTCGATGATGTAATGTTCTATGTATCGGTCGTAAAAATAGCCCTCTGGTAATTCCATTGCCCGTGTGATTCGATCCAACTGATGTATAGCGACTGGACGATGCTTAAGAATCCAATTATTGAGTGTTCTTTGATGAACACCAGAATGTTCTGCAAATTGTGCCAGCGTTATATCATTTCGCTGCAAATAATCCTCCAGTTCCGCTAAAATCGTAGGTGTATGTTCCAAGGCATAACCACCCTTCATACAAATAATTCGAAATTTGTAATCCAAGCTCAATTTTCCTCCAAATATTAACATGCGTCAATAGTCTTTTTTCAAAGGAGCCTACTGTATGATTGAAAAACCTCTTTTTAAAGTGAATAGCAATTCACTCCATATTCCTCAAGTAAATCCGGATCAGGAAGAAGTATTGCAACAAGAAGTTTATTTCATCGAAAACAATAACGTATTGGTTAGAAGAATTTTGGAAAGCGGAGTGACTTTAAACGAATTTCCGTTTGAAAGTCAGGATGTCGAAGAAGTTATTTTATCCAACGTGGAAGTACAATTTGCATTGTGTCAGTTTTATACAATGTATGATACAGATGCGAGTAACCAGCCAAAGTATATTGGAGAGCTACACTATTTCAATAATGAAGCAGTTCAACTAAGTGATAAGATCATATTTAGACTGCTTTCTATCTTCGATTCCTTGCGGGTCGCTTATAAAAAAGGAAAGGCCCATGTTCAAATTACTTTATCAAGTGCGAGTACAATGGGGAAAATCTATAATGTCTATCAAGAATTGCATAAGGAAGATCGTTTAAACCCGTTTATTAAATTCTTTTTGGGCAAAGGGCAAAAAAACTCTTTACAAAACACGCTCCATGATACATTTCAATATCGACCGGATATTTCAGAACTCCATGAGTTGGAAACCAATCAGGAGGAACGCATTTTTATTGAATTTATTCAAAATCAGCTCATGCTGTCCCCTTATTTTGTATGTTATTGTGCGGGGTGGAGTGAAGAAGAAGTATTTGAAAGCAGAACAATGAAAAAACTAGCTAAGTATTTTCAAAATATTTTCTTTTTATCAGGGAAGAAGGGTTTCCAAACCGTGATGCTTATTATATGCAATTGATGTGGGTACTCTGAATGGGTATTTTAACTAAAAAGGGATTAAGCAAAGACGAAAGGTGTGCCGCTTCTGAAACAGAAACGATGCACCTTTATTTATTTTAATATACAGTAAAGGTAACCTGGGACAAGTGCGGGCATACTTACGAAGTTTGTAAAGGTATACAAAAAAGGATCGTCAGCATTTTTGCAACGGTCCATATTGTCAGTCCGCTAGTTGAAAACATCAGCTGATCACGTTGACTTATTAACGATTCCTCTTTATAATTCTGACATCGAGAGCCAAGGCGATCCCCAGTCGGTTGTCAAATTTAAAGAAAGCATTCGAAAAGCGGACGGTGTACTGATTGTCACCCTGCGCAGTCACAAGACCAGGTGAGACAGACACTGCTTGCCATGAATGCCTATACCGATGTCGGGTCCGAAGGTTCTCATCGGCAGCAATCACGAAAAACCGAATGAAACCACCGGAGAATTGGACGACGAATCAACGCTTCGCCATTTGGAAAGATTTCTGACAGCTTTCGAAGAATGAATCTTGGTCTTTAAACAAACTCATAAATGAAAGATGTGAAGGAATTATGACTAATCAGAAAGTATACTACGGTAAAGATATCGAGGTCATGTTTAATTCGGAGGTATGCATTCATTCCGGTATTTGCGTAAAAGGCCTCCCTGGTGTTTTTGATTTAAGCAAGCGTCCTTGGGTTAATCCCGATGCTGACACTATGGAGGCAATTGCCCGACATATTGACACCTGTCCAAGCGGAGCACTGACGTATAGACGTCTGGACGGTGAATATTCAACAAAGAAAGAGGGATGAACATGCATATTGTAGATCATGATACCGCTAATAAAAGATTTCTTATTCGAGATAACGACGGCATTGCTGCATTGATGACGTATGTAATCTCAAATCCGGAGCTTTACATTATTGATCACACTTTGGTCGAAAATGCTTACCGAGGACAAGGGCTTGGCGATAAGCTGGTCAAAGCTATGGTAGAATACGCGCGGGAAAACGGTATTAAGATTTTACCCTTATGCCCGTTTGCCAAGGGACGATTCGAACGTCTCCCCGAATACGCGGATGTTCTCCATAAATAATCACTAATAATATAATTATAACAATAATAAGAGAAGAGCCTGAGGGTACGAGATTTCTTCGTCCCTCTCAGGCTCTTCTCTTATCTGTCAATCGATTTGTAATCCAAGCTCAATCCCCCCAAAAATATTAACAATATGTGCATAACATGCCAGAACACTTACTGGGACATTCAAAGAACGCCCCTTCCCACTCGGATTATATATCGTATGTTTCCAAGTTTTGAGGTGGGCGTACAGTAAAAAATAGCCTTGGCCGACTAACGGCCAAGGCTATTTGCATACGAGCGAATCGGAGCCGATTCGTGATTAGTGACCTATCATCATCGCGGGGTCCGTATTATCCTCGCCAGCGGTTCCGTCTTCTTCCTGCTGCTTCGGTTTTACGCAGAAGGAGCGACAGTGCGATACCTGCGGTCACGATGGCATACGGACAGGAAGAACGTGTCGCCATAACCCGCGACGACGGCACTCAGTGGATTCGCGTCCGCTCCCGCGCTTGCGGCGTGGGAAGTGATTTGCGACGCCACGATCCGTCAATATGACGCTTTCTCGTACAAATTCGCAGGCAATGCCTGCACGAACGACGACCAATCGCCCGTCGTGTAAAGATGGAGCCGGTGCATAGCCCTCGTACACGCCGTATAAAGAAGCTTGCGTTCATTGTCCCGGCCGTAAGATTCAGACGAAGCATCATAGACCAAGACTGCATCGAACTCGACACCTTTGGCGAGATACACGGGAATGACCATCACTCCTTTTTCAAAGCCTGACGTCTCTTTCGTAATGAGCTGCAGAGCTTCGCCTCCATGAGTCCGTAACGATTCATAGGCCTCACGGCTTTCTGCTGCGGTCTTCGTAATGACGGCAATGGAATCGAAGCCCTCGGCCCTGAGCGCCGCAATGTCTGCCAGAATTTGCGCATCACGCTTCTCCCCGCCGTCCAGTCTCGTGAGAAGTGGTTTTGGGCCTCCTCTTTCAAACGGTACGATTTCTTCCCCGCCTGGAAGCATCGATTTCGTAAATTCAACAATCTCCCTGGTTGAACGATAACTGCGTACCAGGCGAACAAGACTTGTTTCGTCTTCCCCGAAAAGGCGGACAAGCGGCGAATCGGATGCGTCCAGACTTGTGGCCTGCATGAAGATTGCTTGCCCGAAATCGCCGAGCACCGTCATCCGGGCACGGGGGAACAGCTTTTTTAGATATTCATATTGAAACGGCGAATAATCCTGACCCTCATCAACGAAAACATACCGGATTTCTGTGTTCGTCCGGACGCCTTCGATCAGTTCTTTTACATACAAATACGGAGTCGCATCCTCGTAGAATAACTCGTTCCGGAGCAGCGCTTCCTTGGTTTGCCTGCATATTTCAGGCCACAGCAGGGGGATGACGGCCCCATTCGTTTTCTCCCGATAAGCGGCTTCGTCAACAAACAATTGGCCATATATGCCTTTGATATCTACAAACAAGAGCTTCTTCACGATTTTCCTTAGCGGTTTAAAGCTTTCTTTCACAATCCTGCGGCGGAGCAGATCTTCCTCCCTCCGTGCAAAATCAAAGTCGCCTTCATCTTCCCGTCGCTTGTTGTTCATTTTCTCGCGAACTACGGCGTATTGTTCCGCAACGTCGAATACTTCCTTCTCTTTGTGCAGCATTCCGAAGACTTCCGCGTACTGCTCGGTGTCGAGATAATTCAGCTCTTCCTCTACCCAAAGCGCGTCCCGTTCCATACGTTCCAGCGAGGCCAATTCATTCAGCAGCCATTCTTGCAAGAGAACGACACGATTGTACAACGGCAGTGAACGGTCATAACTGTAAAATTTCGCTCTCATTTGCTCCGCGGTAATCAAACCGCGGTCCCGGAACCGAATATCGTTGAATTGCATGCCTTCCCGTCCCAACCACATTCCATAGTTCTGCAGGGCTTGCAGGAAAGCCTCGGAAGCTTTATACTCGATCCCCTGAAGACGAGCCTCATATCCCGGCGCTCCTTGTGCGGTCAGTACGTATTCGATCTGATCAAAGGGATCCTCCGGCCGTAACGAGGAACCTAACCAATAGTCGAGATATTCTTGAAAAGTCGTCTGCTGCATATTCTCTTCACCGAGCTCCGGAAGGACGGTGGAGATATAACTGGCAAACATCGGATTCGGTGAGAAAAGAACGATCTGATCAGCTCTGATCGTCTGACGGTGTTTGTAGAGCAAGTACGCCACCCGCTGCAATGCCGCGGAAGTCTTACCGCTGCCGGCCGCCCCCTGTACGATAAGCATCCGGCTTTTGTCATTGCGGATGATGGCGTTTTGTTCCTTCTGAATAGTTGCTACGATACTCTTCATTTGCGAGTCTGCACCTTTGCCGAGCACTTGCTGCAGCAATTCGTCTCCGATCGTTTCACTCGCGTCAAACATGTTGCGGATTTGCCCGTTTTGAATCTGAAATTGCCGTTTGAGCTCCATCGTCCCTTCGATTCGTCCGCCCGGCGTGACATAAGACGCTCGGCCGGGGGAATAGTCGTAGTACAGGCTTGCGATTGGCGTACGCCAGTCATAGATCAGAAAGCTCAATCCGTCTTCGTCGACGAAGGAAGATACGCCGATATAGATCTGCTCGCTGAGGTCCAGCCCATCCTCCTGAAAGTCGATGCGTCCGAAATAAGGAGACGGGAGGAGACGGTTCATGCTTTTCAGTTGCTGCGTCAACAGCTTGTGGCCGCGCTCCCGTTCGGCCAAGACCGCCGACTGCTGATTAATCGTGTAGAAGGTCTCTTCGAAATCTTCATGCGTGCTTGTGTTGATCGTAACATCTTCCCAAAACCGCTTGCGGATGTCCGCAGCCTGATCACGCAGTCCGGCAACCTCCGGCTCCAGTTCAGCGATTCTCGCCTGCAGCTTGTTCCTGACTCGTTCCAGCCGCTCCTGTTCCTGCTGCCAATCCTTCGTTTCCATCTCTCCTTGAACACACTCCTTTTTCCGTTTTCTGGGATGAAAAAGAGCATTGACAAATCAAAGTTCCAGATGTACAATTAAAGTAGGAATAAAAATGGATACAATTTTCACTTTAATTTGTCAATGGCGCTATCGATTATATCATAGCGTTAATTTGTGTTCAATTTATTTTTTTATTGTTACCCCCGGCAGTGCTGAACACTGACCCGGATTGTGGACTGTTTAAACAAACCACCGCGAAGTAACTCCCGTTAGTTCAATAAAAAAGACGCTCCCGCGCCTTGGCTTGGACTACATCCTCCTCATTATATTCCATTTCCAATTATTAATTGAAATACATCCGCGAGTAGCATGTATTGCTTTGAAAAGAGCATTGTCCTAATCTAAGCACTACTGGATTTAATTATTTTGGTTTTTGGTTCCCCACTCACATAGCCCTTCCAAAACAGGTAATAGTGTCTCCGCTTTATGTGTGAGACTGTACTCGACTTTAGGAGGAATTTGAGGATACTCTTTCCGATTCACCAGACCATCCGCTTCCAATTCTTTTAGCTGTGAACTCAATGTTTTATAAGTAATAGCTCCTATCTGCCTTTTCAGATCATTAAAGCGAACCGTTTGGTTTTCTGCCAGGAGGTAAATAATAACCATTTTCCATTTACCACCAATAACTGATACGGTATAACCAAAAGGTGTATCTTGAATATTTTTAACTTTACCTTTAAATTCAGCCATACTCATATTTACACTATCCTTTCGGGTAGTACCTTTCAATAAAGTGCGTACTACGTTTTTATTTGTGTTCAGTTTATACTAGCCTTACTTTTGAAGTAAAGGAGAGAATAACATGACTAAAAAAACGATACGCCTGTTAATGCCACAATGGCAAGGGGGATACAATCCTAACTACTCTTTTGGAGCTGAACTACTTGCTTGGCTAGCTCCGGACAATGATCAACCCCTTATTCATGTTCCAGTGCAAGCTTATGATGGAACTCCGCTGGAAAACGAGAACGGTATGAATGGGAGAAAACAGCTGCTTGAACAATTAGAGGCTGCTCAGCATATCATTGATGCTCATAAGCCAGATCGCATTGTAATGTTTGGTGGTGACTGCTTGGTCGAGCAAGCCCCTTTTGCCTATTTAAACGAACGATACGGTGGGGAATTAGGTTTAATTTGGATCGATGCTCACAGTGATTTAGTTAGATATGTGGGCTATGATAACGGACATACATTACCGCTCGGAAATCTGTTGGGAGAAGGTGATGAGGAGTTCGCAAAACATGTGAAGATCCCTCTAAAACCTGAAAATGTCTTTATCGCAGGATTAGCTACTCCTACAGAGCAAGAAATAGAAGTGATTTCAGAAGCGTTTCAAAGACTAGGTATAGCTCCTGCAGAACCAGATACAGAAGTGATTCAAAGACTAGGGATTAGAACTGCAGGAACCCAAGAGCTAACGAACAGTACTGAATCTATAAAAGAGTGGATTAAAGAAAGTGGCATTAAGCACCTGGCGATTCACCTTGATTTAGATGTACTTGACCCAAAAGCATTTCGTTCTTTATTATTCGCCAACCCTGAAGCACCTTATCATTACTCTCCTGCGGGAACCATGCAAATGCCTCAACTACTTAATCTGATTAAAGAACTATCTGAAGAAACAGATGTAGTTGGATTAGGTATAACAGAGCATATGCCATGGGATTCTATTAACTTGAAGAAGCTGCTTGGAGAGATACCTATTTTAAATAAGTAAATTGGCTATAAAGTAAAATCCACACCCCGAATCTTGGAGGAATATATCATGCGTCTAAAATTCGGGGGCGGTTCACTTAAGTGGTCGCTCGCTCAACTAATTTGAACTCCAAAGGATGTAGTGCTTCATTCAGTCCCTCAAGGGCATTCCAAATCATGATGAACGCATTTTCTGCCTGTTTGTCAATCGGGTAATGAATGGTTGTTAAATCAAGCAAATGCGAAATTTCGGTATTATCAAAGCCCATCACAGCAACATCACTCGGGACAGAAACACCAAGCCTGCGTGCTTCGGTCAAAAGCCCTGCAGCCAAGTAATCGGTAGAGCAAGCAAAGGCATCCGGTTTGTTGGGTTGTTCTCCCCACCAGTGAGCAATTTGTTCACCCGCTTCTATGGAATTCAAGTCATAAAAATGCGAGAAGGCATCAGCGTCCAGATCATATTTTTTGCAAAAATCATGATAGGCCCGGATGCGCTCCTTCGTATTCAGTCCCCTCATATTCCCATATACATTCACAATACTGCGATATCCTCTGGCATATAGATGCTCCAGCGCAAGCATGTACCCCTGATACTGATCCATAAATACGGACGGAATCGTCTCAATATTCACACGCTGCCATGTCACAATCGGGCCATACTTGGTGTAGTGCTCAATCACACTCCACTCATTGACACGAATCATGCAAACCAAAGCATCCAGTTGCTTTCTCCGCAGCATTTCCAGTGCCTCAAGCTCCCGTTCCTTCTCTCCATTCGTAATAAACAGCGCTATATTAAAGCCATGCTCCTGAGCATACGTTGTAAAGCCACGCACAAATACACTCAAAGAATCATTAAAAGAAATTGAAATAATCCCGATGAGCTTGGTCATGCCCTTTTTTAATGAAACCGCATTTAAATTAGGAACATAATCCAGTCGGTCGATGACCTCCTGCACACGCTGTCTTGTCGGTTCACTTACGTACGGATGGTTATTAATGACACGGGACACCGTAGCCGAGGATACACCCGCGAGCTTTGCAATTTCATGAATATTCGCCACATTTCTCACCTCGTTCTTTCTATTTTAGCATGTTCGTGTTGAGCATGTTCGTGGTCCTGCCCTATAATTATCACCTTCCCCAAATAAGTTTTTTAAAAACGCTTGACCTGTAATGCATTACAGGGATTACAGTGAAATTGAGCTTAAGAAAGCGGTTTAAAAAAACATACTCAGGAGGCACTAACCATGAAAAAAGGCATAAAGATTGCAACCATTGGCGGAGGCTCCAGCTATACACCAGAATTAGTAGAAGGCTTCATCAAACGCTATGCAGAGCTTCCCATTCGGGAATTGTGGCTGGTAGACATTGAAGCAGGACGCGAAAAGCTGGAGATCGTAGGGGCAATGGCCAAACGGATGGTGAAGGCCGCAGGCATTGATTGCGAAGTACATTTGACGCTGGATCGTCGGGAAGCCTTGAAGGATGCCGATTTTGTAACGACACAGTTTCGGGTAGGCCTGCTCGAAGCCCGGATTAAAGATGAAAGTATTCCGTTAAAACACGGTATGATCGGTCAGGAAACCAATGGCGCCGGCGGGATGTTCAAAGCCTTTCGTACCATTCCCGTTATCCTTAGTATCGTCGAAGATATGAAGGAGCTGTGTCCAAATGCGTGGCTGATTAATTTCACCAATCCTGCTGGTATGGTCACCGAAGCGGTGCTTCGTTATGGTCAATGGGACAAAGTCATCGGATTATGTAATGTTCCAATTGGCGCAATCAAGAGTGCAGCAGCCGTGCTGGACAAATCGGAAGAAGAGCTGTTCTTCAAATTTGCAGGCATTAACCACCTTCACTGGCACAGAATTTTTGACAAAACAGGGGCCGAATTAACGGAGCAAGTCATCGAAGGACTGTACGCGCCCGGCGCAAAACCGGAGAAGGTCGTTGAAAATATCAGAAACATGCGCTTCCTGTATGATCAGGTTCGTCAATTGAAAATGCTGCCTTGTCCTTACCATCGGTATTACTACATGACGGATAACATGCTCAAGGAAGAATTAGAGGAAGCCAAAAACGAAGGAACTCGGGGACAAGTCGTCAAACGTCTCGAAGAGAGTCTGTTTGAACTGTATAAAGATCCGAATCTGGATTACAAACCAGAGGAACTATCCAAACGTGGCGGTGCGCATTACAGCGATGCAGCCTGTGAAATTATTAATTCGATCTATAATAACAAAGGCACGCTGATGGTGGTGAGCACACGGAATAACGGAGCGATTGATGATGTCCCTTATGATAGCGCAATCGAAATTACCAGCGTGATTCGCGCACATGGTGCGGAGCCTGTAAACTTTGGCAAATTCCCGCCAGCACAACGCGGCTTGCTGCAAGTGATGAAGGCGATGGAAGAGCTGACGATTGAAGCAGCCGTCACTGGCGACTACGCAACCGCATTGCAAGCCTTTACCCTGAATCCGCTCGTTCCAAGCGGTGACATTGCCCAAACCGTGCTGGATGAATTGCTGGAAGCACATAAAGAGCATTTGCCGCAGTTCTTTGCCGATAAGGCGAAGGCTACGGTGTAAATCTATAAAAGAAGCTGACTATGCTGGACGTACGGAAAAACGGTCGTCTCCCTGCGATTTTGATGGGGTCACGGCCGCTTTTTTGTTATCCATGTCGGATTAAATAATTATGAATTAAAAAGGCTCAAAACCAAAATCAGTGCTTGACGGAATCATTAAAGGTTAAAAATGGAAAATCATCTGCAAGCTGTAGATTATTTCGATTACATAGCTCCCATATTAGAGGCTTTTAATCCCAAGTCTTTCTCGAATCTGTGTATAGCTCTACTGTTCTTGAATACGTAAACGAACAGCCTCTTTCTCTGTTTCCTCGTCATATTTATTAAACTTTGTGGCATAAAAAAAACCCTCCGGCCAACAGTGTTGAGTCCATCATAGACTCTTTTTTCACTGTCTACCGTAAGGGGAAAATACCAACCTCTTTAGATGATCATTTCTTCTTTGTCTTCGTTTTAATGGTTCCGCTGTTTGATACTACGCCTGCCTTGTTTCTTGCAGTAATAGAAATCTTATAGCGCTTGTTTGCAGATAGATTGGTTAGCGTATGTTCCAAATCGGTTATCCATCCACTGTCATAACCATTGTTCGTTGTAACACGGTACTCGGTTTCATTTGAGTTTCCATTCGCTGTCCAAACTACCTTAATCTTTGAAGCAGTGATGTCTTTGGTTTTTATTTTATCCGGACTGTTCGGATTTGTTACGAGAATAACAGATGACTGACTGCTGTCATTTCGGCTCCAAGCTACCAATGTATACGTGTACGTCTTTGAAGGGGTTAATCGCTTATCTGTGAACCATGTAAGTTTCCCTTTATAAATGCTTTTTCCGTCTCGTAACAATTCATAGGTGTCAGCATTTACAACCTTTTTCCATGTGAGTGTAGTACTCGTTGATTTTACCAGTTTTCTCACGAATTTGGGTGATTCTAAATTGTGACTCTTCGTTGCTATCTGAATAACTTGTGGGACGCTTTCTCCCGCATTATTTTTAGCCACCAATGTATACGTGTACGTCTTTGAAGGGGTTAATCGCTTATCTGTGAACCATGTAAGCTTCCCTTTATAAATGCTTTTTCCGTCTCGTAACAATTCATAGGTGTCAGCATTTACAACCTTTTTCCATGTGAGTGTAACATTTGTTGATTTTACCAGTTTTCTCACGAATTTGGGTGATTCTAAATTATGACTCTTCGTTGCTATCTGAATAACTTGTGGGGCACTTTCTCCCGCATTATTTTTAGCCACCAATGAGTAAACGTAGGTGGTTGACCGCTCCAATCCAATATCGTTAAAGCTGGTGTCCACACCGCTGTAGATGATTACGCCGTCACGCTTCAGTTCATAGCTCATCGCTTGCACAACCGGAGCCCAAATGAGAAGAATACTTCTCTCATTGCTTGTGCCAACAAAGTTGATTGGGGCCGTTGGCAGCGGCCTTACTGGAATCGATGGTGATGGCGTGGTCGACGGTGTGGTTGGCGCCGGATCGGCTGTCTTTACTTGCACCGAGGCCGGGCTGCTTTCTCTTGTTCCATTCTTGGCTACCAATGTGTACGTATAGCTCGTGGACGACGTCAAGCCTGTATCCGTATAGGTTAGTTCGTTTCCGCTGTAGACCAGTTGACCGTCTCGCTTCAACTCGTAGTTCTCGGCGTTGTCTGCTGCATTCCAGCTGAGCTTGATGCTCGTTGTAGTGGCTGTGCCTGTCAGATTCGTCGGAGTCGCTGGAGAGGGGTGCCGCCGGGACTGCGGCGCCGGATCGGCTGTCTTTACTTGCACCGATACCGGACTGCTTTCCCCTGTTCCGTTCTTGGCTACCAATGTGTACGTGTAGCTCGTGGACGCCGTCAAGCCTGTATCCGTATAGGTCAGGTCGTTTCCGCTATAGACCACTTGGCCGTCTCGTTTCAACTCGTAGCTCTCGGCGTTGTCTGCTGCATTCCAGCTGAGCTTAATGCTCGTTGTAGTGGCTGTGCCTGTCGGAGTCGCTGGAGTCGCCGGGGCTGGAGTGGTCGGCGTTGGATCAGTCGGCATCGGATCAGTCGGCGTCGGATCAGCTGGCATCGGATCGGCTGTCTTTACTTGCAACGATGCCGGACTGCTTTCTCCGGTTCCGTTCTTGGCTACCAATGTGTACGTGTAGCTCGTGGACGCCGTTAATCCGCTATCCGTATAGGTCAGTTCGCTTCCCGTGTACACCACTTGTCCATCTCTTTGCAACTCGTAGCTCTCAGCACTGTCTGCTGCATTCCAGCTGAGCATGATGCTCGTTGCAGTGGCTGTGCCTGTCAGATTCGTCGGAGTCGCTGGAGTCGCCGGGGCTGGAGTGGTCGGCGTTGGATCAGTCGGCGTCGGATCAGCTGGCATCGGATCGGCTGTCTTTACTTGCACAGATGCCGGACTGCTTTCTCCGCTTCCGTTCTTGGCTACCAATGTGTACGTATAGTTCGTGGACGACGTCAAGCCTGTATCCGTATAGGTCAGGTCGCTCCCCGTGTACACCTCTTGGCCATCGCGTTTCAACTCGTAGCTCTCGGCGTTGTCTGCTGCATTCCAGCTGAGCTTAATGCCCGTTGTAGTGGCTGTACCAGTCAGATTCGCTGGAGTTGCTGGCGCTGGATCAGCTGTTTTTACTTGCACCGATGCTGGACTACTTTCTCCGACACTGCTCTTAGCTACCAATGTGTACGTGTAGGTTGTTGCTGCCGCCAAGCCTGTATTGTCGGTAAGTTGGGATTCGCTTCCGCTGTATATACTAACACCGTCACGCTTCAACTCATAAGTCGTAGCCCCGGCAACATCATCCCAATCCAGCGTGATAGACGAATTTGTAGCGGTGGTTGCGATATTTGCCGGAGTTGGTAATACCGATTTATTCGTTTTGTCTATTATTTTAGCCTCATTGGTCTCCCCATTACTATTCCGTGCAATAAGCGTGTACGTATAATCGGTAAATGGAGACAACCCTGTATCTGTAAAAGTAGAATCCGCTCCTTGGTAAAGGATTGAATTATTTCGTTTGAGTACATAGGTTTCTGCATTTGCAATTTTATCCCAGGTTAGTACCATTTTCTGATCTGTTTTTTCTGTGATCTGCAAGTTAAAGAGCGGAGCAGCAAAACCTGTAGCAACTCCATTATTTCTCTTGGTAACATCATAAACAATTCCCGTTGTCAACGAATCTGGGTTCCATGCCCCAATTAAACCAGCTTCATCTCCACTGAGAGATCGGTTCATATCAGACTGAATATCTTCAGCAGTCCGGGCATAGTTCCAGATACGCACTTCCGCTAACTTACCCGCGAATTTATACTTTGAGTCGTGCCCCCATCCGGATATGACGGCCATTGGAGTAACAGATTTAGATTCAGTCTGTTGCGTGAGAAATAAACTAATGGATTGTTTCTCTCCGTTGATGTAAAGCTCATTTGTATCAGCCGTTGGAACACCATTCGTAAAGACTGCTGCTACATGAACCCATTTGTTCTTCAATTCAGCAGAAGGTATTCCTAAGACACTTCCATCAGCTTGATTAAATCCAAAGTATCCATTAGCAAAATAAAGATTATAGATGTACCAACCAAACGGCTTGACAAAATTCGTCCCATTCCAATACGTCCAGAACTCTACGGTAGTCTTGGCTCCCGGTGTCGTATTAACAGGAAGATTGATTATTTTGATGGTGTCATCTGACCCATCAGTAGTAATGAAGTTTATAGGTTCCACAGGAGTAAACGTATTAGTTGTTGCAGGGTCAAGCACTCCATCTGCAGCACGTACCAAACTTGTTGGAATAAAAATAGGCAGTATGATCCCCAAAAACATAATTAAGGCTAAAAAGGCGTTTGCTATTTTATTGCATTTCATATTTTCCTTCCCCTGTTCCGTCTAACATTTTCTGCAAAAACAACTCGTCGTTTATCATAAAAGTTGATGGTCGCTTGCAGTCAAGCATGTTTCAATCCCCTGACGTTTCAGTCCCCCGATGAGAGGGGCTGAGAAGGGAAACGATCCCGCCGAAACCATAAGACCGTTTTTTTATGTTGCATATTTTAAACAAATAAAAGAATTGTTTTGGCATCCAACTCTTTCAAAAAGATAAAGCCCTCCATCACCCTTTCGTATCTCAACCTAGAGAAGCATTATCGAACTGCCAAAAACCCTGATAGATTGGAACAATTTTACACAGAAATTCCCCTCTCTCTTCCCGTTTTGTAAATATTAATTTCAGATATTCCTTCTGAACGGAAAATTCGACAAAATAATCTCTTTATCATTATCGGATAAGAAATCTTTTATTTTAGGCTCAAAACCAAAATCAGCGCTTGACGAAACCATCAAGATTAAGAATGGAAAAACATTTGTGTGGGTATACGATTTTGTTGGTCCCAAACAGCGCTACAGCAAGCTCTTTCGCTCCCTATTGTTGAACAAGCGCTCGGTTCTACAGCAGTGCATAGCGCCCGCATGCAGCAAGCACCGTCCAGTTCCGTACAGCGTATGCATAACGAGGCGATTCCGGCCGAGTATGAACGGTATGAACGGATCTACGAGCAAGTATGGGAGGGATACTCTCCTTACGGTCGAGACTGCGAAGTTTATGCTAGCGATGCTTATGCTCCGACGTCCCCCAAGGGGGATTCTCATCCCACTGGAACACAAAAAAAGCTTCCTAATATGAATTAGGAAGCTTCTGCAGTACGTCCCAGGAGGGATTCGAACCCCCGACCGACGGCTTAGAAGGCCGTTGCTCTATCCAGCTGAGCTACTGGGACAAAATGGTATTCAATTAAAGCTTATGTATTCAGTGTATTAATTATTATATCACATTTCGGGTAACTGTCAAAAGCATTTTTTCATCCTGCATGGAAACCACTGAGAAAGGAATCATTTGGACGCTAACGGGGTATTATGTACAAAAGGGCATGCTATTACAAGGAGGGGTTGATCCGTGAAGGGTCTATTGTCGTCGCTTTGTTATTTCAGCATTTTCTTTGCACCTTTTCTGCTGCCTATCATCGTGTGGATTGCAGTACGAGACGAATATGTACGGGGACATGCCAAAAAAGCCATTTTATCGCACATTTTCCCCATTATTGCGGCGATTCCGCTGTTTTATTTTATTGTAACAGCCAATCATGCGGGTTCTGTTGTCGGGTTTGTACTGCTGTTCGTAGTGGTTTATCTCGGGGTGTTTGTCTATAACATTTACAAAGGGATTATGACACTGCGTGAAGCTGCGTAGCTCCAAAAAAGCCTCCTGCATTCCGCTGGTTAAACCGGAAGTGGAGGCTTTTTCGGATTACTGGATCATCAAACCTTATTCTTCTCGTTTATTTATTGCCGAAGCGTCTAGGACTTCTACGTACTTCATGTCTTACGTTTTTCTCCAGCACTTCTTCCGCAAACTCATTGTTATGAATATAACTGCTGCTTTTATTCTTCTTGTATTTCGGTTTGCCGTCTATGATTTCCCCCTCCTTTCACGCTGATTCTGCGATGATGCCGGAGTCCAGATCAACAGAAGCCGAGGCATAGCACACCAAATTCTCATCCCCCGAACTCCTTGGCAAACTCCGTGCTGAGCTGCCCGTAGGAGAGCAATTCCCGTTTAAACTTGTTCCGTTCCTCCCCAGCGGTAATGTGTGTGGAATCGGTAAAAGCCTTGTCTGTCACTTCTTCAAATGCGGAGTGCAGATTATTGTCGTACCAATCCAATTCCAAATCGGCGTCATTGCGAATGATCCGTACCATGTCATAGTCATTCTGACCGTCCTGCTGGTTGTTCGCCGTGATATATACCAGCAATTCCGGGTCATCTGCCGCGCCGGGCCGCACCTCTACCTCTGCGCAGCGCACGCCGTCAATTTCAGTGAAGCGACGGATTTTGGCGTCCTTGATGTAGTACATTGGTCTCCCTCCTTCCTTGCGAGTAGACGGGTTGCCCCATCTGTAGTTTTCGGAACGGACAGACATTTTATGCTTCTTTTCGGCATATATACTGATGAACTGGGGATTTAGTTTTTAATTCATTCCAACACTGGATGAACACGACAAAGAGAGGATGAACAGACATGTGCGGAATTACAGGTTTCATACAGTGGAACGGAGACTTAATGCATCAGTCGGAGCTGCTGCTAAATATGACGCAAACACTCTCCAATCGCGGACCTGATGCTGCTGGCACCTGGATATCCAACCCGTGTGCCTTCGGACACCGAAGACTGAGCGTAATGGACCCGGAAAATGGCGCCCAGCCTATGATCCGGCAGCTTGAGGATATCACCTATACGATTGTATATAACGGAGAAATATATAACGCGCCTGAGCTAAAAAAAGAACTGCAGCAGCGCGGGCATTTTTTCCGTACACAATGCGACACGGAGGTGCTGCTCGAAGCCTATATCGAATGGGGCCCCGAATGCGTGGACCGATTAAACGGCATTTTCGCGTTTGCTGTCTGGGATAGCGGGCGGCAGCAGGTCTTTCTGGCGCGGGATCGTCTGGGCGTAAAGCCGCTATTTTATAGCCACAATGAGGATGTGTTCGTATTCGGCTCAGAGCCCAAAGCGCTGCTTCAGCACCCTGCTGTCGAAGCGGCCGTAGACGCCGAGGGATTGGCCGAAATTTTTATCATCGGACCGGCACGTACCCCCGGACACGGCGTCTACTCGTCCATGAAGGAGCTGCGCCCCGGGCATACACTGACCTACGACCGCGATGGCATGCATATTCAGACCTACTGGAAGCTGGAAAGCATTGCGCATGAGGATGACACGGAACAAACAGCGCTCAAGGTACGTGAGCTGTTGCTGGATACGGTGGAGCGGCAGCTCATTTCGGACGTTCCGGTGTGCACCTTGCTGTCTGGCGGTCTGGATTCAAGCGCACTGTCCGCATTAGCTGTCGATTATTACAAGCGTACCGGGCAGGGACAAGTTGATACGTATTCGGTTGATTACGTGGATAACGACAAGCATTTTAAAGCCCATGCGTTCCAGCCCGGAGCCGATGCCCCCTGGATTCAGCGCATGGTGGATGAACTGGGCACCCACCATCACTGGATCGAATTCGATACACCCGAGGTCGTAGAAGCTCTGAACAACTCCACGCTAACACGGGATTTACCGGGGATGGCGGATGTAGATTCGTCGCTGTATCTCTTCTGCCGGGAGATTAAAAAAGGAGCAACCGTTGCCATTTCCGGCGAGGCGGCGGATGAAGTGTTTGGCGGATATCCGTGGTTCCATCGTGAGGATATGCTGAACTCAGGCACGTTCCCGTGGGCGGTCGCTCCCGATATGAGAGCCAGCCTGCTGTCTCCCGAGGTGCGGGACTGGATCAAGCCGCTGGAGTATTTGAATGACCGCTACTCAGAGGCCATAGGAGAAGTACCCAAGCTGTCGGGGGAAACAGGTAAAGCTGCGCAAATGCGTGTTATGTCCTATTTGAACATCACTCGCTTTATGCCTACGCTGCTGGATCGCAAGGATCGGATGAGTATGGGGGTCGGACTCGAAGTACGGGTGCCGTATTGCGATCATCGGCTGGTGCAATATGTATGGAACATCCCGTGGAGCATTAAGACGACAGGCGGACGTGAAAAAGGTATCTTGCGAAAGGCGCTGGAGGGTGTATTGCCGGATGATGTGCTGTACCGTAAAAAAAGCCCATACCCCAAAACACATAACCCTTCCTATCTTGCCGTTGTGAAAAAGCAGGCGCTGGAGCTACTGGATGATTCCTCTTCCCCGCTGCTTAAGCTGATTGATGCGCAAAAGGTGCGTGATATCGCGGCCTCGCCAGAGGCTTCCAGCAATCTGCCCTGGTTTGGTCAGCTGATGTCAGGTCCCCAATTGTTTGCATACCTGACCCAGGTAGATAACTGGCTGCGCACCTACAAAGTAGCAATTCGATAGGATTAGCTAACAACTACAGCAGTTCACAACAGGAACGACGGGTAATTGGGAGTGAATGAGTAACAGAAAAAGTCTACCCGCAAGTGATGAGCTGCGGATAGACTTTTATTGTTATAGGCCTAATCTGATAGTTGAACATGATACGAATTTAAGCCTGCGAATGCCCCAGCTTGGTCGCCAAATTACGCAGGGCTATCCCTCGATGGCTGATAGCCTGCTTTTGTTCCAACGTCAGCTCGGCCATCGTCTTCTCGAACTCAGGCAAATAAAACAACGGATCATAACCAAATCCGCCGCCGCCTGCAGTTTCCGTGGTAATCCAGCCATCCACCGAGCCGGTCGATTCCAATGTCTCCCCGGTCTGAGGATTATACAGAATCAAGGTACAAACGAATTGAGCCGGACTTAGCAAAGGCTGTCCTGTATCATCACCAAGCTGCTTCGATTCTAAAACATCGAGCAGCTTAATATTGTTTTCGTGATCGCTGGCACCTTCTCCAGCATAACGGGCCGAGTATACGCCCGGTGCGCCGTCCAGCAAGTCCACGCACAGGCCGGAATCATCGGCCAGCACGGGCAGTCCTAGCGCATCACCGACCGCCTTGGCCTTTTTCAGCGCATTCTCGGCAAAGGTTTTGCCATCCTCAACGACATCAGGAATGTCGGGGTAATCGTACATGCTTTTGACTTCCTTGCCCAGCGGAGCAAAGGCATGTGCAAATTCACGTATCTTCCCTTTATTCTTGGTAGCGACAATGACAATCGGGCCATCCAGTCGCATCAGACTCCAGCCCCTGTGCGTCCGGCTCCGATCTTATCAGCAATCGGTCCGAGCACTTCCTTTTGACGCTCGATCATTTGTAAGATTCCTTGTTCGCCCAAACTAAGCAGCTGATCCAATTCGTTGCGGTCGAATGGACTTTCTTCTCCGGTGCCTTGCAGCTCGACATATTTGCCACTTCCAGTCATTACCAGATTCATGTCGACTTTGGCCTTGGAATCCTCTTCATAGTTCAGATCCAGCAATGCTTTCTCACCAACAACCCCTACGCTGACAGATGCCAGAAAATCCGTAATGGGAAAAACAGGCAGCTTGTGCTGGGTGGCAATTTTATTGACCGCAATCGCTAACGCTACGAATGAACCGGTGATTGAGGTTGTGCGCGTTCCGCCGTCCGCCTGAATAACGTCACAGTCCAGCGTAATGGTCCGTTCACCAAGCGCCTGCAAATTGACAACCGAACGCAACGCTCTTCCAATCAGACGCTGAATTTCCATCGTACGGCCCGTCAGCTTGCCACGCGCGGCTTCGCGCTGATTACGGCTATGAGTTGCCCGCGGAAGCATGGAGTACTCTGCAGTCACCCAGCCCTTTCCTTGTCCCTTCATGAAGGGTGGAACGCGTTCTTCCACACTAGCCGTGCAAATGACTTTCGTCTCGCCAACCTCTATAAAAACAGAGCCCTCCGCGTATTTATTTACTCCTGCTGTCAATTTTATCGGGCGCAGCTCATCACCGTTTCGTCCGTTAGATCTACTCATGCTTTTTCCTCCTACGTCGTATGCAACCTGTTCTTATATTGTTTATTTTACCAAAGTGTGCAGGCAAAAGCACCCCAAGGACGATTCCCCGCCCTTAAAGAGGAATTTCGTTAATGTGCTGCGGCTTGGCTACAGGTTCTCCATAGTTCTGATTATTTTGTCCAATCACACTTTTCTCACCATTCAGTTCAATCCGAATTTTCGTTTTGGCCGCATCCCCCGAATTGTCTGCTGCTGTCAGTACGACCGATTCCAGAAATTCCGCAGGTACAGCCTCTCCCTTGGCGAACATATCATCCGAGAGTGACACCGTAATTACGTTGTCTTTGGAACGTTCTATTGATTTTAGCGCCGTCTCCCCTGTCATCACTTCCTGTAATCCGTCCTTCGTTTGCGGCCCTTGAATCAATTGATGCAGCGCGGACTGGATACGATCTTTTTCCGGGTTGACCAGCCGTGTGACGGGCACATAATATTGAACTCCGGCAGGAGATGACGATGAAAAATATACCGTGACCGGACTGGAATCCAGCGGTGTCGCACCCTGACCGACCTCCAGATTAATGCCCACTGCGCGTGTCAACGGATGATCCAGCGGCGTACCGTCAACGGGCATTTCGTTCAGTCTTTTGCCATCCATCCAAATCTGCACGTTTTTAATATCGGGGCGGTCGGTCAGGGTCCAGGTCAAGCTTTCCATTAATTTGCGTTCTTCCTGCGGCTTATAGTTGGCAAAAGATTTATTGAATTCAACGACAGCCAGCTTGTTGTTCTTGTCCACTGTCACACTCTTCACTTCTGTACCTTGAGGCAGTACGCCTTTGAAGCCCTCTGGCAATAATCCGGCATATGGCCCACCCTCAACCAGTGTTTCCAGCGCCGACTTGGCATCTGCCTGTACATCACCTGTAGCAATCGGCAAAGATACCGGAGCCAGCAAACCGTTATGATCTTGCAGAAAGACAGCCCTCAGCTGCCCGGTGCTCACAGGTGCTTTTCCGCTTACGGCCTTGATCATGGACTGCTCTAACGTGGACGGCGGGGGATCAATAGATGCTGACTCATTGCCGAAAAGACTGCATCCGGACAACAACAGGGGCAGCGACAGCAGCCCTGCTACAGAAGTCATACGCCATGGGTGTTTTAGGTTCATAAGTGAAGTTCCTCCCTAACAATTTTGTACAGATTGTACTAATATGTATACGAGCCCCGCGTAAAAAATAACTACTTTTTCAGCAGACTGGACACACTGGTCATAATCGCAACAAAAATCAGAATCTATACAAGGAGGGGACTACAGCTTTATGGATAAGAAAAAAGCACCTTACAGCCTGAATAGTAAAAAGGTGGCTGATGCCACCCGTGAATTGCTGCACAAGCGTGGTGTAAGCATGACTGAAATCGCAGAGCTGGTCATGCTGCTACAGAATAAATATTACCCAAACCTGACAATGGAAGAATGCATTGAAAATGTAGACAAAGTCCTGATGAAGCGCGAGGTTCAAAATGCAGTGCTCACCGGCATCCAATTGGATATCCTTGCCGAACAGGGTGCCCTGCTTCCCCCATTGCAGGATATGATTGAGAATGATGAGGGACTATACGGGGTGGATGAAATTCTGGCCTTCTCCATCGTGAATGTGTACGGCAGCATTGGATTTACCAATTACGGTTATGTTGATAAACTCAAACCGGGCGTGCTGGAACGCCTGAATGATAAAAGCCTCGGGCCAATCCATACGTTTTTGGACGATATTGTAGGCGCTATCGCAGCTTCGGCCAGCAGCCGTATCGCCCATCGCAAACAGGCAGAGCGTGAACAGGAGCTTGGGGAAGAAAGCGCACCGAATACTACACGCTAGAAAACAGCAGATAGATGCAGGGTAAGAGGAGAACTGGACATGGCAAACGTAAATGACAAATATGCAATCCGTATGATGAAGGCCGATGATTATGAGCAGGCTTTTGTACTGTGGAACGGTCTGGAAGGATTGGGATTAAGCGAAGCCGACTCGCCGGAGCGAATTGCACGCTTTTTGCAGCGGAATGAAGGACTTAGCTTTGTCTGTGAGTATGAAGGCAGCCTCATAGGCACGATTATGGCAGGACATGATAGTCGTAGAGGATTTCTGTATCATCTGGGCGTTGCCACAGCGCATCGTGGTCAAGGAATCGCCCCGTTGCTGGTGAATGAAGCATTATCTGCTTTGCTGCGAGAGGGCATAGATAAATGCCATCTTTTTGTGATGGAGCATAATGAGGCAGGGCAACGCTTTTGGTCGGCCAACGGCTGGGAGAAACGGGATGGAATTTTACTATATTCCCGAGGACTGGAGTCCAGAGGGCTGGAGTAGCAAGCGATTATTCATGTAAACAGGAATACCAGGTCTGATATAGTTTGGAACCGATCAGACCTGGCACATGAAGTGTGTCTGATAGCATTGCTATTACTTACAGTCCTATTATTTTTGCGGTCGAAGCGTACGTTCTACAATTCCCAATGTGGCTTGACGAGAGAAAAATCTGGAAACCTGGGCGACCCAATAGTTTTGGCGACCGGATATCAGGTGACTCCTTCCCTTTTCAAATGCTTTCAGCGCGTTCTGAACTACTTTTTGCGGGGTTTCTCTGGAACCCACAGAAGCTTCATTGGAACCTACCACATCAAAAAATGCGGTTTCAGTGGCACCCGGACAGAGGGCGAGCACTTTTAGCCCCCGTTTCTGATTTTCGGCCCAAAGCGCTTCACTAAAGGAAAGCACAAATGCTTTGGTTGCTCCATACACGGCCATATACGGATCAGGCTGAAATGCGGCTGTGGAAGAGACGTTGATGATACCTCCATCCCGGTTACGTAATAAATCAGGCATAAATGCATGTGTAATATCTACTAAAGCAGCGACATTAAGCATGATTTCCTCATGCTGACGTTCCCCTGAAACCTGTTCAAAGTAACCATAGGTAGCAAAGCCTGCATTGTTGATCAAAAGATCCACCTTCAATTGATGCTTTTGGACCTCCTGATACAATGTTTGTGGCGCACCTGCTGCTGAAAGATCAAGCGCGATCACGGTTGCCTTTACGTTATATTTCGCAGAAAGCTCTTCGGCCAGCGCCTTTAATTTTGTTTCATTGCGCGCCACCAAAATAAGATTACATTTCTTAGCTGCGAGCGAATAGGCGAACGCCTCGCCAATACCGGATGAAGCCCCCGTGATCAGAGCCGTTTTGTTTGCATACATAAACATGATAAAGACCTCCATAGTATCTTTGTTTTATTTTAGAAACATTGTTACCATTGCTCTATAATGAACTGAAGTCATCCACGATGACGACCTCAGTACATTTCAAATCCTATAATTACAATGAAGGGGCCTTACATGCAGCCAGCGTCTGCTTCATCGTAAATGCATAAATCTCATGGGCCACAGCTGCATCCGAAAAATGACCTGCAAATTGCAGATGGATAACCCCATGTAAGGAAGACCACAGCATTCGGACGACCAGCAACGGATCTTGCTCTGCCAATTGGCCCTGCTCCATAGCGTGTACGACAGTTTGCAGGATTCGGGACAGAGCTGTTGTCGTACCTTCCAGGCTCTGTTCATCCGGTTTGAAATCAGATAATGCCCCGCCAAACATCATTTTGTAATAGGCTGAATGAAGCTGTGCAAATTCCCAGTACGCCCAGCTTAAAGCTTCCAGGTCAGCGAGTACGTCTTCGGTAACAGGTACGTGCTGAAAGGTTTCCGCCAGCAGCCGACATCCATCCAGGTACATTTCATTGGCCAGACCATCTTTGCTGCCGAAGATACTGTAAATAATTTTGGTTGAACAGCTTAATTTCTGCGCAATCCGTCGCACGGTCACGGACTCAGGCCCTTCCTCTACAAGAAGGATGCATGCGGCATCAATAACGTTTTTACGGAGCAATTGCTGCTGCTGAAGCTTCACTTCCGAATAGGTTTTATAGGGCTGCGATGACTCGGCCATGATTCAATACACTTCCTTTTGCTTATTAAAAGACGATTACTACTTTGAAGATCATGCCGTACTCAATGTAAGATCTTACTCATTTTTCAGAAACAGTGTTTCCTTTAAGAATCATAGTATTCTAACCCTGATGGTTTGTCAAATAAAAAAGAACGCAAATAAGTAGGTACACTTACCGCGCTCTGACTGAATGTTAAAAATGAAGCTATGTTTGGCGTTTTACGATCAATAGGCAACGCCTACACGTGCATGTATAAATTCGTGACTCTTCCATTGACGATAGGTAAAATCAGCTGTATCAGCGGTGGAAATCTGTGAGCCGCCTTCGGGCAAAAAGTCTTTTTCCACACGATAAATGCCTGTCCGCGCACCGTCTGGCAGATAGGTTGGACAGACAATGGTCCAGTCCAGCGCCGAATCACGCAGCAATTCGTACACCCGCCGATGTTCCTCTGCCGCACGGGTACTGCGTCGCCGGGTGTCAGAGGACTCATACCGATACAAGCCCGGTTCGGTACGGCTTTGCAAAATCCCTGCTGTCCCTACCGTAATAAGACGGGCCACAGATTGCTTTTGCATGTGCCGGATCAGCAGGTCGATATTCACGGATAAGGTAGTGGTTCCATCCGTATTCAGTGCGCTGATGACAGCCGACACCCCACCCGCCAGCACTCGCGCTACATCCTCGGCACGGGTAGCATCCCCTTGTACCATTCGGAGCTGCGTCCCGTATTTTAATACGTATTCCTCCAGTTTGCCTGGTGATCGGACAAGGACCGTAACAGTATGACCGTCCGCCAATGCATACTCCAATATATACCGCCCTACGCGTCCGGTAGCTCCCAGCAGCAGCAGATTCATAGAAGCCTCTTTCCCGGCATGCATGCCGCTTTGTCATGTTGCTTTGTCTTGTTGGCTATATTCGGTAACTAGTCCCGGCCAAGGGCATAGAAGCGCATAATCTGCTCCGTCTCGCTCATCCAAACCCGCTCACGGCGCACCAGCTCCACCAGATGAGCCAATGTCTCCGACATAGCAAATCGCAGTTGGTGAATCCCCAGCTTGCCTCCGAACACGGCTATACATAGCTCGTAGGCGGTGCTCCCCTCTGGCTGAATCAACTGCTGGAACTTCTCCAGCCGTTCTTCATGATGCGCCAGCAACGCTTGCGTCCGTTCATGAAAGTAATCAAACGGATTGCGGTGCCCCGGATACGCCCATGCGACCTCCAGCTCGCCCAGACGCTGCAAACCGTCTATATAAGACTGCAAGGGCTGGGCATCACTTCCCGGCAGCAGGCTGATATTGGGCGAAATTTGCGGCAAGACCGCATCGCCGCACAGGATCACGCCGCTATTCGGCTCATACAAGGATACATGCCCAGCTGCATGTCCTCCTGTCTCAATAGGCAGCCAGCCGCGTCCGCCCAGCTCCAAACAGGCATTCTCCCTAACAGGAATGATCGTAATCACAGGCTGTGGATTCACTTGCGCATACGCCTGCAGCATATGGGCTACCAAGTCGGGCACCTGCTTCAAAGGAAAGCCATGCCGGACAAAAAAAGCGGGAAGCGTATGCTCCATAGCAGCAGTTGATGCCTGCCCACCCCACATCATCATCGCTTCCTGATGGCTTCGAGCTGACATATGTACACGTGCCTGACTTTGCTGCTGCATCCAGCCAGCCAATCCGTAATGATCCGGGTGATGATGGGTCACCACAATGTCCGAAATATCCGCCAAGGACATCCCTAGCTGCTGGAAGACATGCGCCCATTCTGCCTCTGTGTACAGATTGCGCGGACCAGGGTCTACAATCGTAAAGCCGTGCTGTCCCTTGAGCACATAGCTATTCACCCAACGCAGCGGAAAGGACATGGATATTTTGACCTGAAAGCCTCCATCTATCCCTTCACACGGTGTAAGCTCTGGCCATTTCATGGCTTTCCACCCGCCTTTCCGTTTCAAGCCCGCATGCCGACAAAAATCATTCGGGGCGAAGCATCCTCGATATATTGATCTTCATTATAGCTTCCGTGCACCTGTTCTACAGACAGCCCGGCTTGCTCCAGCAAGGCGCGGAACTTTTCATATGGATACAGCTTTACACGCTCGTGATACACACGAGTTGATTCCTCTCCTGCGGCGGTATGCAAACCAGCAGCGGTTTCAGCAGTCGCAGCCGATGCGGATGAACGAATCGCGATCTGTTTTTTCACAAATCCATCTTCAATCACCCGATGCTCCTCAATCCAATTCCCTTCATCCTCGCGTGACGAGTGCGGTACCAGATGAAGGGCCACGTAGGCAGGGTTCAAATAATCTATGATAAAGCGTCCTCCCGGCTTCAACAATCGATAAATTTCCTTTAATACTTTAAGCTGCTCTTCATCCTGCTCAAAATAGCCGAAGGAAGTGAACAAATTCACCACCGCGTCAAAGCTCTCATCCAGCGGCACCGCTCTCATATCCCCTTGATGCCAGCTTACCCGTCCTTCGGGATCAGCAGCATGCGCCTCTCTCAACAACACACCGGACAGATCCACACCTGTCACCTGATAGCCCGCATCGGCGAGTGCCAGCGAATGGCGTCCCATACCGCAGCATAAATCCAATACGCTGGAGCCTTGCGGTAATTTGAGCCAAGAGATCATTTTCTGCACTTCCTGATAGGCACCCTGAAAGTCGCGATGCTTATATACCAATAAATAATCTTCCCCAAAGCTTTGTTCGTACCATTCTGCCATATCGTTTCTCCTCCATGAGCTCATTTCACTCTATTACATATTATATTAGCTTTCTCAAACTGGAAACTCCAAAGCATTACGAATAAGGATTTTGTAAAAATCCTGAATAAGGAACATGTTACAATAATCATACTTAAGCTAAAATTTTCATAGGAACTTCATAACAGCTTCATGCGATTCACTCCATTTTATCATTAAAATGTATCATGGGAACGCCTTTTGAGCGTATTCATGAAGAAGGAGCGGCAAAGCTATGATTCAAATTGGACTGACGGGTTGGGGCGATCACGATGATCTGTATCCGATCGGCACCAAAGCTAATCAAAAATTAAGCGTCTATGGCAGCCATTTTCCGGTGGTGGAGATGGATAGTTCTTTTTATGCGGTGCAGCCCACGGATCGCATGGCGCGCTGGGCGGCCGAAACCCCTGACTCCTTTTCATTTCTCGTCAAGGCCTATCAAGGCATGACCGGACATACACGCGGCAAGCAGCCTTATTTTAAAACAACCGATGAAATGTATGAAGCCTTGCATGCATCCATACAGCCTCTCCGCGAAGCGGGCAAGCTCAAGGCGGTACTGTTTCAGTACCCACCCTGGTTCGACTGTACACGCGAGAATGTAGCCGTATTGCGAGACACGAAAAAAAGGATGGGAAAGGTCCCATCCGTACTTGAATTCAGGCATCAAAGCTGGTTTACACCCGATTTTCGGAAACGAACGCTGGCATTCATGCACGAGGAAGGCTGGATACACAGCGTATGTGACGAGCCGCAGGCCGGACCGGGCTCTGTTCCCATTGTGCCGCAGGCTACAGACAGCAGCCTGACGGTCGTGCGTCTCCACGGACGAAATGCATCCGGCTGGAATCAAAGCTCCGCGCCTAACTGGCGGGAGGTTCGTTATCTGTATCGGTACAATGAACAGGAACTGACCGAATGGAGAGACAGATTGCTGGAGCTGGAGCAGCAGAGCCGTGAGATTTGCGTTATTTTCAACAATAATTCGGGAGGAGATGCCGCCGCTAACGCCAAGCAGCTGATGACGCTGCTCGGCATGGACCCCAAGCCTTTTCCACCCCGCAAACCACCTCAGGAGAACGAGGGACCAGAACAGCTTGAATTATTTTAAAGGAGGAACTGTGTAAGATGGTTCGGGAAAAGTAGGTATAGACTTCGGCAAGGCGATTAACATCGTTATGTTCGGCAAAGCGAATTAATGGTTCCTTGCCTAAAAATAGACTTTGAGATTTCCTGTCACTTATTTTACAATATTATAGAAACTGGTGTTAAATTTGGAGATTATAAGGAGGATATTGGAAATGACACCTAACAAGAGATTGAAGACATATCCACTTACAAAAGCAAAGCATGTAAAGGTTCATGGTCGAACTACGCACACACTTGCACCACTAACTCTGTTTTGGACAGGCAGCGGCATTGAATTAAATATCAAAGGCTCGGAGTTGTGGATTGAAATGGAAGTCGATTATCAGGTGTACGAGCAATGGATCAGTATTGTCATCAATGGTGTCCCAGTGAGTCGCTTGATGGCGACCGAAGGACGGCATTGGATTTGTATTTTGAGAGGTATGGACCCTGAAACAGCCAAAAATGTCCGTGTGGTCAAGGATGTCCAGCCTATGAGTTCGGACTCGCGCTGCTTGCTGCAAATTCATGCCCTGAGGATTGATGGAGAATTGCTGCCGGTTGCAGATAAGCCCCACAAGGTGGAATTTATCGGTGACAGCATTACCTCGGGAGAAGGAACGATTGGAGCAAAGGAAGAGGTGGACTGGGTTCCCATGTTGTTCACGGCACTACATAATTATACAGCCATCACTGCTGAAGCACTGAATGCGGATTACCGAGTGCTGTCACAAAGCGGATGGGGTGTGCTGACGGGCTGGGATAATAATCCGCATACGAACATACCGGCATATTATGAGCAGGTATGTGGTGTGCTCACCGGAGAGAGAAATGAAACATTAGGGGCATTTTCCGATCATGATTTCACCTCATGGCAGCCGGATGTGGTCGTGGTGAATTTGGGGACTAATGACGGGGGAGCCTTTTATTCTCCTGCATGGACGGACCCCACAAGCGGGAAAGTGTACAAGCAGCGCTTGAACGAGGACGGCACATTCAATGAAGAAGATCTACAAGCTTTTGAAAACGCTGTCAAAAAATTTCTTATCAAGCTTCGTACCTGTAATCCCGCCGCCCATATTGTGTGGGCCTATGGGATGCTGGGTACTCCGATGATGCCAGCCATCTACCGGGCGGTAGACGCATATAAGAAAAGAACGAGGGATCGGAATGTATCCGTGTTCCAGCTGCCTAACACGACGGAAGAAACGATAGGATCTCGCAGCCATCCCGGGCTCCCCGCCCATACCAAAGCAGCAAATGAACTGATAGTGTATTTGCGAGAGATTTTAAAGAATTAGAATCCGGGAAGCAGGATTAGCTCTGGCATAGAATGCGAGATATACGACAAACGATCGTATATCCGCATTCTACATTTAGGAAATACTCAGCTCCCAATACCCCCTCTCGGCCCGGTAGACGACCTCGCTCGGATCATAGTCGGCGCCACGTACGATTTCAACCGCATACGTATCACCTATCCAGAAAAAAAACCATACCTCATCCCTCCAGATTGCAAGATACTCCATGCTATACAAGAAATTGTTCAGCGTATTGGACAAATTAGCAATCAATCTATCAATTCGGTTTAAAATAACCGATAGTAAATACATATGAGATAAATATTAGAAATTGAATACGCACATAGAAAGCAGGGGGTTTGATGAAACAACTGAAACGACTGAAGAATTTAACATTGCGCAAAAAATTGACAGTAGCATTCCTGCTGGTCATGCTCGTACCTAGTATTATTGTTAGTTCGTTTTCCTATAAGGCAGCATATGACCAAACGGACCGTCAATTACTCGACAGTGCGACTACTAGCGTCACCGCATCTGATCGCGCAATTACCCAAACCATTCAAGCCAAAATCGCGGATATCGAATATTATTCTACTACGATAACCGTTAGTGATAGCAGTACAGAAGCAGATGAAGACATTCTGAATAGGTTACAAGTGTATTTGAAAATGCATGCAGAAGTCACCGATATGTTTGTAGGAACTCCTGAAGGAAAGCTCATCATTGGCAAACCCACAGGACGTACAACTGATCCTCGTGAGCGTCCGTGGTACAAACAAGCCATTGAAAAACCTGGGCAAACCGTAGTCAGCTCTGTCGAACTCAATTCGAGCAAGGTTCCCGTTGTGTATATTTCACGTACACTTCCCGACAACAGTGGTGTTCTCGGTCTTTCTCTGAATTTGAATAATTTGAAAGAAATCACAAATTTAAAAATCGGGCAAAATGGTTATATCATGATATTGGATGGTACCAAACGTGTCGTTACCCACCCGACAGAAGTCAGCGGAAGTACGAAAATGGGTGAAATGCTGCCACAACTGTTTGCCTCCAAGGAAGGCAGCTTTGGTTATGATCTGAATGGCATAGCCAAAAACCTGATTTTCAAAACCAACGCGCTGACAGGCTGGAAAATTGCCGGAACGATGGACCAAGCGGAAACCAGTGCCTCCGCCAAACCGATACTCGTTACGACAATCGTTGTCCTGGTGATTTCAGCCATCATCATCGGTGTACTGGCCATGTTGATGATCAACGGCATACTCAAGCCGATTCAAAGATTGCGTAATTCCATGGATGCAATCAGCCAAGGTAATCTTTCCATCGATGTGGCAACTTCAAGTTCCGATGAAATTGGCGATTTATCCAGATATTTTCAACAAATGGTGGATAACCTGCGTAACATGATTCGAGAAATTCAAGCGATGACAGGCAATTTGTCAGCCTCCTCGCAAGAGCTTGCCGCAGGGGCAGAACAAACAACCCGTGCGATTGAGCATGTGACCGTAGCTATTCAAGATGTAGCCGCAGGCAGTGAACGTCAAGTACACAGCGCAAAAGATAATCAGGAACGGGTCAGCAGCATGTCCGCTGACATTACAGCCATGACTGCCACCATGGCTGAAATGACCACTTATTCTGCTCAGGCCATTGAGGCGTCGGATGTAGGCAGTGAGCATATCGGCAATAGTGTCGTTTCCATTGACGGCATTCGCACGACGGTGGAAGAGCTCGATACGATTGTCAGCGCTTTGAGTGACCGATCCGGACGAATCGGAACGATTGTCACCGTCATAACCGAAATCGCCAGTCAGACTAACCTGCTCGCACTGAACGCTTCTATTGAAGCAGCACGCGCAGGCGAGCACGGCAAGGGTTTTGCTGTTGTAGCGACGGAGGTCCGCAAGCTGGCTGAAAATTCGGCTCATTCAGCACAGCAAATTCGTGAACAAATTCAAGGAATACAGAGCGGTGTATCTGAGGCCCTGATCGCAATGGAATCTGCCAAAGAACGTGTAAGCGAAGGTATCAATTCCATTGACCTGTCCGGTCGTTCCTTCTCTCGCATCCGTAGAGCGGTAGCCAAATCGGCGAAGCAGCTCGATAACGTTGCTGCTTCTACCGCCGGGGTTGCAGAGGGAACAGGCACAGTCGTTAGCAGCATGGAGGAAATTACGCGCATCGCTGAGGAAGCGGCATCCCATACAGAGACCGTATCCGCCGCCGCCGAGGAACAGCTCGCCTCGATGGAAGAGATCGGTTCTTCCGCTGCCGATTTGACCCGTCTGGCCGAACAGCTTCAAGATTTGCTGCACCAATTCCAATTGGATGAAACAAAATAATCGTTCCAACCGATAAATATAGAGAAAGAATCTTGATCATGAAGGAGGATTGGAATATGGATATCGCAGCATTATCGACAGGTATGAGCCAGGCCAGCCTGGCCCAAGCCGCAAGTATAAAGGTTGCTGCTCTGGCCAAGGATCAAGCCAATGAGCAAGGGCAGGCGCTGATACAGATGATGGAAAAAAGCGTACAGCCTCATCTCGGGGGTCAACTGGACATCCGGGTGTAAGTGTATCTAAATTCATGCTGAAGGGCGATTCTGCTCAGGTCTGGACAGACCCGAGTAGAATCGCTTTTTTGATCTGTTATTTTTCGTTCAGCGCAAAACGTAGTAAACTAGACATATCGTCCACGACCTCGGTTCGGGGGATAAAGCAAAATTCGTACAATTACAAGTACAAAGGAGGATACATACTTTATGAGTTATTCCGCTTATTTTGAACAAGCCAAAGAGCAACAACTGAATGAGCTGAAGGAATGGTTGTCCATTCCGAGTATCTCCGCATTATCGGAGCACAAAAAGGACATCAACCAGGCAGCCGAATGGCTCGCTGCCAAACTGACTGCTGCCGGTCTGGAAAACGTTGAGATTATTCCAACCAAAGGTCATCCACTGGTGTACGCTGATCATTTGCATGCGCCTGGTAAACCGACCATCCTTGTATACGGCCACTATGATGTACAGCCCGTTGATCCGCTTCACCTGTGGGAAACCCCGCCGTTCGAGCCATCTATCCGCGATGGAAAATTGTATGCACGCGGAGCGACAGACGACAAAGGGCAGGTATTTTTGCACATTAAGGCGGTTGAGGCCATTTTGAAGCAAGAGGGCAAGCTGCCGCTGAACATCAAATTCTGCATTGAAGGCGAGGAAGAAGTGTCCAGCCCGAACCTGCTTGAGTTTTTGCAGACCGGAGCTGAACGTCTGGCTGCCGACGCTGTACTGGTGTCCGACACCTCCCTGATCGAAAAAGGCAAGCCTGCGATTTGCACAGGTCTACGCGGATTGTGCTCACTGGAAGTGGCCATTCACACCGCAAATACGGATCTGCATTCCGGCTCCTTTGGCGGCGGCGTACCGAATGCTCTGCATGCTATGGTGTCCTTGCTGGCAACCCTGCATGACGACAAGGGCGGTGTTAGCGTCGAAGGGTTCTACGATGATGTTGCGCCGTTATCGGCAGAGATGAGAGAAGAATTTGTGAAGCAAGGCTTCAATGAGAGCAAGCTGCAGCAGGAACTTGCGCTTGATTCTCTGTATGGCGAAGAAGGTTTCAGCTTCGTTGAGCGTGTTGGAGCGCGTCCTACACTGGAGCTGAACGGCGTGTACGGCGGATTCCAGGGTGAGGGCACCAAAACGGTCATTCCGAAGGAAGCTCATGCGAAAATTACGTGCCGTTTGGTAGCGAACCAGAATCCGCAGGACATTCTGAATAAAATCGAGCGTCATTTGCGTGCTCATGTTCAGCCAGGAGCTACTCTGGAAATCCAACAGGGTGAGAAAGCAAACGCCTTTAACATTGACCCGTCACATGCGTTTTTGCAAGCCGCAGCGGATGCTTTTGAAAAAGTGTACGGTGTGCGTGCTCTGTTTACTAAAGATGGCGGCTCCATTCCGATCGTGGAAACCTTCTCCCGTGTGCTGACTGCTCCGGTTGTATTGATGGGCTTTGGCTTGCCGGATGAGAACCTGCATGCGCCAAACGAGCATTTTAATTTGGAGAATTTCGACAAAGGTCTGTTAACCATTGTAGAGTTCTTGAAGTCGGTGTAAGCTCACCAGCTTCCTATAAATATGTTACAATAGAAAGGGCGAAAGCCCTTTCTATTTTTGTAGAGGAGTGCTGCACCATATGATTATCCAATTCATTCGTTTACGGTAATGTGAGGTACAGTTATGTAAAGCTCAATCATTTTTCAAAAAAATGGGTTGGGCTTATTTGACTGTGCCTTTTTCATTCACCAAAATACGAATGAATGGGGTATTCTTCATGTCCAAATGGAATAAACACGCGATAAAGGCCAATCAGTTTGCAAAACATCAACACCTCTTTAGGTGTCCCCTATGCTCTCAACCGATGCGTATGGTGGAATGTAAAAGCCTCCTATGTACGAACCAGCATTGCTATGACCTGTCCAAACACGGGTATGTACATTTATCCTCCCGGGCCTACAAAACCAAATATGATAAACAGCTGTTTGCCTCCAGAAGAAGGATGTGCAACAGCGGATTTTTCGATCCCTTAAATGAAGCCATGACCAACCATCTGATGGAATTTATGAAGCCCCTGCCCGGCCGCACAATACATCATTATTTGTTGGATGCCGGTTGCGGGGAAGGCTCTCATCTGAGCCACATTCAGGAAAAGCTAACCCGGAGAGGAATCAGTGAGCTTACTGGTGTAGGCATGGATGTGTCCAAAGAAGGCATTGCTGCTGCCTCCAAAACATATCCGCATCCTCTCTGGTGCGTTGCCGATCTGGCTCATTGTCCTTTTGCAAATCAACAATTTGACGGTATACTCAATATTTTATCCCCCTCCAATTATGCTGAATTTACAAGAGTTCTTTCAGAGGAGGGCTGCATCCTGAAGGTCATTCCAGAACAATGTTATCTTGAGGAATTGAGATACTTGTATAAACAGAACAAGAATATGCCTGTATATTCGAACGACAATACGGTAAGCCGATTTAAAGAGCATTTTAAACTTCTGAACGCCGAACGGGTAACCTATCGCTTTGCGTTAAACGCAGACCTCATTGAGCCTTTAATCCATATGACTCCCTTATCGTGGGGAGCGACGGAAGCAGATTGGCATCGAGTAAAGGAAATGAATTTAACGCATATTACAATAGATTTGCTCATCTTATGTGGTAAAAAATAAGATGCAAACAAGCATTCACGACATGTGATTCCACACGCTTCGTGAATGCTTGTTTTTGGTTATTCTTGTTTTCAATCACAGCGACTTATGTAAAACGGGTATAGCGCAGCAGACGCACGAGTTGGTCCAGCCGCTCTATTTCCCGATCCCATTCGTGAAGCGGCTGCCCGGCCAAAGCAGCATTCGCTCTCAGATCACGCAGCGGGTTCATCCTGCGACCAATCAGCTTTAGCACCGTCGCCTTACCCATATTATTGATTACCGCATATTGCGTTAAGGGATCTACCTCGATCCACAATACATGATACTGTTGGAAAAATGACAGCAGTTGCTGTTTCAACTCCTCCAGTTCATCAGACTCGCCTGCGATTTGCAGATGATGATGAAAAGCCACGTAGCCCATCACCCGCAGGTCACTGATGATTTGCTCCAACTGAAGCGTTTCGTTGATGTGCACACGGTTTATAATGAAATTCACCCCCAATCATAAAAAAAACAACCAGCTTACACGCCAGTTGTTTCCCGTTCCACAAAATACTTATTAGTCATATAATGAGCCTTGCCTCTGGATGTGTCAACCATTCCCTTTTTACTGTCAAGAAAGACAATCTCCCGGCATTTGGTGCAGTACCACTTGGTCCGCTTAATGGGGGATTCCGTCACATACGATGTACCACATTTACAATCTACTTTAATCAAGGTTTCTGTTGATTTGTAAGCCTGGGACAACTCTTTTAAGCCAGTATCCGGCTGTTGAATCGGGATAATGACCTCCTGATAGCTTGAATACTGATTATGCACTTTAAAATCTGCCACCAGTTCCGCATGCAATCCAAAGTACTCTTTGCCAATCTCGGTTACAAATTTTTTGCCGATTCTGTAACACTCAAGCCATTCCTGTATCTGCTGATTAGACAAAGGTACTGTGCCCTTGATACCGCTATTTAGTGTGTAAGTCATGATGTATAAAGTATCATCTTGTCTATGTCCGTACATGAGAAGCCTCCTTATAATACACTTGATAATGTACTACAAAGCGCAAAAAACATCAATTTTATTATTTGGCAAAAGGCTATAACAGCCTAAAAAGCTCAGAGAATAGAGCATTTAGAATAAAAGCAACTGACTATTGTCAGTTGCTTTGTCTTTCCACATAGTACCTGTTTGTCATATACCACGCCTTGCCTTTTTCCGTATCCACCATGCCCTTTTTACGATCCAGAAATACAATATTATTGCATTCCTTGCAGGACCACTTTGTTCTTTTGTGCGGGGACTCCTCTATATAGGAAGCTCCACATTTACATTCAACCTGAATTAACGTTTTATGCTGATTATATGCATCTGCCAGCGGATCCACATCTATAGCCTTGCGTTCTATCACAGGCTGTATCATGGATATGTGCTCTCTCTGCTCCGAGTATTCATTATGTACCTTAAAATCTGCTACCAGCTCAGGGTTTAAACCAAAATACTGTTTGCCTACTACCGTTACAAACTTGCTGCCAATTCGATATGCTTTGATCCATTCCTGAACCTGCTTACTGGATAGGTCGACAGTTCCCTTTATGCCGCTGTTTAGCGTATAAGTCATCAAGTGTTGGTTGGGTGTCATATGTCGCCTGTTCACCTCCAATCAAGAATATACCACAGGTAGCTCTATGGAAAAGCTACTTCCTGCTACCTGAAGCAACGAGCTTTTCTTCCTTGTGATTCTTCTTCAACACCTTTATATAAGTATAACTTAAAACCCGAAATATTGGCATTTGCATTCTTAGACTACCACCGAATGCATTTCTATCCTTGTATAACTTTGTGGTACAGCCTTCTGTATTGATTATTCATGTGAGTTGCCACATGATCGAATGGTAGTTTCTTCCTTCTATATATAATACAACATTTACACACAAATTCCTACATCTTTCAGCGGTTTAATATTTTATTTTTTTTCACCTTGTCAGAATAAAGCGTTTATTTCTTTTTATTTTGGTTCAATGCAATAACAATGGTCACGATTAATCCGATTAGTGTAACTAATAACGTACCGAACATCATCATTAATGTCAGAGCATCTTTAACCTCCACAAGCTTCATCTTCTGCTCTTTCAACGGCTTGAATTAGAGTCATGTCTGGTTGCTCCCGTTTATACTCAATAGCTTTTTCATAAGTACCGTCAGCGTCACGCCACTCCCAAAAAGTATGTACATCAACAGTCTCAAGGAAATAAACAGACAATGCCTCCACTGGATTCGCGACATACATTTTAATAAACTCTTCATTAGGGAGTTGAGCGTACCGTAGATACTGGCTTTTCATTTTATAGAGTAAATTAGCAATATCATGTAAGTTTATATTTTTAATTTTGTTAACGAATTCATTGCGTCTTTCAACAGTATTCAGTATGATTTGGATAGCATTACGAATACGCCAATCATCAGGTCCGATATCGAGCATGTTGATTAAATCGTTGGCAGTAAGATTAAAGTTAAATGGAGCTGGCTTAATAATACGTGTCCACACGTCATCATTTCCGTTTTCAAACACTTGAATAGCGTCTGATACGTTTAATCCGATCGTCTGCCATTTGCGGTTAAGGACATCTGTAATGTGGAAGTAGTATAAGCCTGTCTCATCTTTTTCTTCTTGTTCCCAAACCTGCTCCATGCGCACGATGTCTTTGATGGCTATTATGTTGATCTTTGCTTTGTTTGTCATATGTATCATCCTTCATTTTAATTTATGAAAAATAATTTCCAGAGACCATTTCTACATATTTTGAATTCATTTAGGCCCCTTATGCATTCATAATAACCGTTTTAGAATACATAGTCAAATGTTTTTGAATACAAAATTACTCTTTTTTAATTCATTTTCGTTTTTTTTGAATTCATTCGTGTGATATATTTTCTCTTAGGGAGGCGAATCCATTTTGGAAAGAAAAAGTGTTATGGTGTATGAAGATATAAAAGAAAAACTACAATCCATAAAAACAGAGTTAGGTTTGAGTAATGAAAATGATGTTGTCAGTTATTTGATCAGTGTATACGAACACTCCGATTCTCTGCCCAAACAATCTCAAATTCAACTTATCAAACTTATAAAATAAAGATACAAAAAAATCCTTGAGTGTATAAGTACTCAAGGATTTTTTGAACTAAACTATTGAAACGAATGGCCGTGAATGCTTTTCACTGAATCCTCATTACACATCACTATGATATAATGGACCATCAGTATAAAAAGGTGAGGTGACTCTAATTAAATGGGAAGAGATTACTAAAACGCTCCCAGACCGTTTTGTTTTAATTGAAGCTATCAAAGTCAGTTCTAACAACCATATACGAAACCTTGAAGATATGGTGGTAATTCAGGATTACGACATCCCTCATCAAGCATGGGAAGGGTATAAACATTTTCATAAGCTGTACCCTGCACGTGAGTTGTATGTCTTTCATACTAGCCGAATCGATGTGGAATTCGTTGAAGAATTCTCTTCGAAGATTCACATTCCACTTTCACCTTTAAAATAACCCCAAGCAGGTGACTCATGCCTAATCATATAAATTGGATTACCATCACGCTCTGCCCGTAGAAACCTTTGACCCTTGAAAATTCCTGCGGGCTGAGCCTATCCCAAGGGAGCGTGATGGTAATGAAACCTAATCCAAAAAATCGTAATCAAGCTTATTTTAGACACCACAGAAAGCGGGTTATCCAGCGTAAAAAACGTCTTTCAGCACAATGGGGATGGGTCATCAAATTCGACGGTGCATTCTCCAAGGGAAAAATCCATTGTTCACAGCTACTCGATTATGATTTTTAAACCACAAATGATCTAAACAAGCGAATGTCTAATTCTGAGACACTCGCTTGTTTTTTTTATGTTCACTACAAAACAAAAGCCTTCCCGACCCTCCCTCACGGTTGAAGGACCATCGAGAAGACTTTGTACCCCGCAAGGAACAAGAGGTCAGATTTTTAATTCGCCAAGCCTGATTAATTCCACGACCGCCTGTGAACGACCTTTTACGTTCAATTTTTGCATCACATTAGAAATATGGTTTCGGACCGTTTTTTCGCTAATAAATAGCTGTCCGGCGATGTCACGCGTCGTTTTGTCCTGCACCAGCAGTTCAAATACTTCACGTTCACGGTGAGTTAACAAAAACTTGTTTTTGTGGTCGTTACCCTTCGTCAATTTCACCCCTCCTTGCTCGGGTTTTGTGTGGTGTAACAAGGTTAAGGGATACAGTCAACACATTTTATGTCATGTGCTCAGGTATGGTTCAATATGCGGATAAAAATGGGCATAGGCACCTTGCTTACTGCATTAATGATGGGTTGGACTTTGTGTCTAAATTATGTATTGACAGGCATATGGGCCAGCCTTATGATAAGAAAAACCGCGACTGATAATCATTATCAAATAAAATTCGATATAGATATCGCGCAACAGACTATGGTTCAGGCCCAGTGTGGCCAGAAAGGGTGTCATTGATTATGAAACTACGTTATGCCGTACCGGCCGGTGTGCTGGTCTCTTCTATTCTGTTTGCTGGCTGCGGACAAACCGGAACTGCTACTCAGCAGCCCGCTGCAGCAACCAAAGATGCGGGAGCAGCAACACAGACAACGACTCCTGCGGCTTCTGCCCCCAATTTTGATCAAGCGGTAGCAGCTTACCGCACCTATGCCACCCAGCAATGCGATACGTTTGTGAAGAAGACGGAAGAATTCACGAATGCGGTCAAAGCAGGCGATCTCGACAAGGCCAAGGCGCTGTATGCTCCCGCGCGCATGTACTATGAACGGATTGAACCGATTGCGGAAGCGCTGGGCGATCTGGACCCGAATATCGATGCTCGCGACGGTGATGTGGATGCAGCGGATTGGCGCGGCTTCCACCGTATTGAAAAAACATTGTGGGAAGAGAACTCGACCAAAGGATTGGACGAGTTTGCCGACCGCCTGTTGAGTGATGCCAAGCTGCTGCGTGCCAAGGTAGAAACGGTCAACATTGACGCCAGTCTGATGGTAACGGGTGCGGTCGAGCTGTTAAATGAAGTATCTACCTCCAAGGTGACGGGTGAAGAGGAACGATATTCCCATACGGATCTGTACGACTTCGCAGCCAATGTGGAGGGCGCCCAAAAGATCTATGACATTCTGAAAACAGACCTGAACCAAAAAGATGCGGCGTTGGAAAAACAAATTGGTGAGCGCTTTGCGGCCTTGCAGCAGGAGTTGGCTCCTTTCAAGGAAGGTGAAGGCTACGTGTCGTATACAAAGCTGAAGCCGGAAGAAATTAAAAAGCTGAGCCAGAACCTTGATGCCTTGGCAGAACCGCTGTCCCAAATGGGTAAATTGTTAGGAGTGTAATGATATGAAGGGTTTTAAGCGGCAAAAGGATCAGGGAGCGTCGCAGCATGCGGAATCCCACAAAGAACAGGCTGAGCTGGAAAAAAAGGATGCGCTGCCAGCGGATGATGAGCTGTCAGGAAAGAGCAAGACCGTATCACGCCGGGAGCTCTTGAAGCTGGCCGGGGTAGGTGGACTGGGTCTCCTGCTCGGCGGCGGTGGCGTGGGAGCTGTGCTGTCAGCCGGTCAACGCCTCGAAAGCATGATGACAGAGGCAGATACCCTGGATATGGTCCCTTTTTACGGCAAACATCAGGCCGGTATTGTGACTCCGGCACAGGATTTCATCTGCTTCGCAGCCTTTGACCTGACGACAAGCGACAAGGCACAGGTGCGCAGCCTGTTCAAAGCCTGGACGGAAGCAAGTGCTACGATGACTTCTGGTACGCTGATCGGCACGGATAATGAAAACCTCAACCTGCCTCCTTCCGATACGGGCGAGGCAGCGGGGTTGTCGCCGTCCCGGACGACGATCACCTTTGGGGTAGGGCCATCCTTTTTTGATGGCCGCTATGGTCTGGCAGGGCTTAAACCTGCCGGCTTCCGCGAGCTGCCGCGCTTCCAGGGGGATGCGCTGGATGAGCAATGGTGCGGCGGCGATATCGGGGTGCAGGTATGCGCCAATGACTTGCAGGTCGCTTTCCATGCCCTGCGTAATTTGGCGCGTATCGCCCGAGGAACGGCAGTGCTTCGCTGGACGCAGGAGGGCTTTCAGCGGACAGCACAGGCCGACCCGGCAGGCAGCACACCTCGCAATTTGCTCGGCTTCAAGGACGGTACGGGGAACCCGGACACGTCCAAGGCAGACGAGATGAAGCGGCTGGTGTGGACACAAGCCAGTGATGGGCCAGCATGGATGGGCAACGGCAGCTATATGGCTGTACGCCGTGTACGCATGCGGATAGAGGTGTGGGATCGCTCCACACTGGGCGATCAAGAGGATACCTTTGGACGCCATCGCAGCAGCGGTGCCCCACTAGGGAAGGCCAAGGAGTTTGACAAGCTCGATCTGGCGGCTACAAGTCCGGAAGGCAAGTCAGTTACGCCCCCTACCTCTCATGTTGCATTGGCTCATGGAGACGGGAGCATGAATATTTTGCGGCGCTCTTATTCATATTCAAGCGGATTGGACAAGCAAACAGGACAGCTGGATGCCGGACTGCTGTTCATCAGCTACCAGCGTGATCTGTTCAAGCAGTTCGTTCATATTCAGGAGAAGCTTGCGCGCAATGACAAGCTGAATGAATATATTGTACACAAAGGCAGTGCGGTGTTCGCCTGCTTTCCGGGTGTATCGCAAGGCGGCTACATCGGGGATACGTTATTTTAATAGCAGGCAAGGAAGGGGATTTATGATGAAGCGGCGCAATAAAAGCTTGGGATGGGTGTTGCTGCTGGCAGCTCTGCTACTGACAGCGACTCCGTTCATATCCGATTCCGGAGCGGTCGCTTTTGCACAAACAGATGCCAAAGCTGTCTCCAACGATCAGCTAATGCCTGTGGTAGGCGGAGCGCTGGTGGAAGCGGGACAGGCCCAATGGGTCGAAGCCTCCGGGGATCTCAAACAATTCCGTGCCCTGTGGGAGACTGCCAGAACGAATGGCGGGGATTCAGCCCACATCGCGGCTGTAGATCAGGCGCTCACCGACGCGGAGCAGGCGCTGGCCAGTGGCGGCGGGGAGTCAGCGAAAGCTGCGCTATCCGTGCTGGCCCGCTCGGTCAATGAGTATGTGACTGCTGCCGAAGGAGATCAACCAGCCCCGGCTGGAGCCACAGCAGCAGAAAAACTGCTTCCTATGGCGAAGGGCAGTCTGGCTGCCATGCAAAAAGGCGACTGGACCGCTGCCCGGGTGGATTACGACCGAATCGTAAAGGCCTGGTATCAGGTGGAAACCCCGATTCGTTTGGACAATTTTTCGGTATATAGTGCGCTGGAAACCAAAATCAGTCTCATTCGCATTTCCATGCAAGCCGAGCCGATTCGTCAAGAACAGGCTCTTAAGGAAACGCAGGAGCTGACGACCCTGCTATCTGATTATAGTCAGGGCAAGTCCGTGAACACAGGACAGGGAGCAAGTGCAGGCAATGCGGCGCCTGGAACGGCGAATGGTAAGACTGCATCCCTGAGCGATGCAGTCCGATTGCTTGAATCCGCACGCCAGGATGCGGCAGCCAATCAGCCAGAGCAAGCAGCTGACAAAATAGGTCAGTTTATCGCTCTGTGGCCTTCTGTGGAGGGGCATGTGCAAATTTCCGATCCAGCTTCGTATACTGCGATTGAAAATGAAATGACCGAGACTTCCGGTCATCTCCTGTCTTCTCCACCAAACACGGCCAAAGCGATCCAGACGCTCGATCAAATGCTGGACAGACTCCGCCCGTTGACGGAAAATCGTTCCTACACCGCCTGGGATGCCGCTCTGATTTTGCTGCGCGAGGGCCTGGAGGCCATTCTCGTGCTCGCAGCCCTGCTGGCGTATGCCCAAAAAAGCGGCGAAGCCGTAGCTGGCCGCTGGATATGGGCAGGCGCCGGTACGGGACTGGTGCTGAGCGGAGCCTTGGCGGTGCTGTTCACCACGCTGGTGGCGGCTGCCGCCTCAGGCAGCATGCGTGAGCTGCTGGAAGGCGTCACCGGGCTGGTGGCGGTTGTGCTCATGCTGACTGTGGGCAGCTGGCTGCACAGCAAATCCAGCGCCGCCGCGTGGAACCGCTTTGTTGAAAGCAGTGTCGGCAATGCGCTGGCGCGCGGCAGCCTGTGGTCGCTATTCGCCGTGTCTGCACTTGCGATTTTGCGTGAAGGAGCCGAGACAGCCATATTTTATATCGGTATGGCTCCAGCCATCGAAACCTCGCAATTGCTGCTCGGCATTGGCTCAGCGATGGCTATACTGGTCGTCCTGGCATTTGCAATCATCAAATTTAGCGTAAGGTTGCCGATTCGCGCCTTTTTCCTGACTGCCACTGTACTGATTTACTATCTCGTATTCCGATTTCTGGGCGAAAGTATTCATTCACTTCAGGTGGCTGGCAAGCTTCCGGGGCATACTGCCTCCACACTCCCTTCCATTAGCTGGCTGGGAATGTATCCGACTTGGGAAACGTTTGTCCCACAAGTGGCTGTGCTGATCTTCATGGTGTGGCAGCTTGTGCGTCAGGAAATACGCAGCTCCAAGCAACACTAATCCAATCCACATTGTTCATAATATAAAACGCCAAAACACGGGGTCAGTGTGTATCGACTCCGATGATTTTGGCGTTTTTGCATATTTACAGCACAACTTTGGTTACAGTTCATCTTTGGTTACAGCGCATCCTCGGGCAACGGAATCATGCGCTGATGATGCAGCAAATCCGTGCGGTCACCGTGTTCACGAATCACATGCACCTCCCCGCGAAAATCGAGCAGCTCTGCCGGGGTAGCATGTCCCAGAAAATGCACTGGACTATAGCTTAGTCCATAAGCCCCCGCGTTTGGAAAGACGATATAGTCGCCCTCCTGAATCGGGGGAAGCTGTGCTTTTTTCACCATACAATCCTCGGGTGTACAGAGCGGGCCAACAATGCTTACGGTTTCCAGCTCCAGCGATGCTTCTGTCGAATGCTCCTCTATCCGGTTTGCAACCTCTCCTGGCAGTTCAACAGCAATGTCCTCCTGAATAGGAGCATTTTGCTGCCCCATGCGCATATTAGCTCCCATTTCCCGTACTTCCTGTTCCGTCACCTGCCTGCGCATAATTCGCACCGGGTAGTTGTCCCGAAGACGGCGGCCCCGAAAGGTAGCCGAGACATAATGATTCATGCCGCCATCAGCCACCACAAACTTCTCTCCCTTGGACTCCTTGGTATACAATGCCCGGCAAACATACCTACCTGCTTGAGCGACCAGATACCTGCCGCTTTCGATAATTAGCGTAACTCCCGGCATACGGGATCGGGTCTGCTCGGCGAGCGCGTTCAGTCCGTCGATGACTTGCTCCATATCCAATGGCTGCTCATGAGCAAAATAAGGGACACCAAACCCTCCGCCCAAATTTACCGTATGCATGGCAACACCATACCGGGCCTGTACCCGTTCCGCCAACTGCAGCGTGTTTGCAAACGAAGCCAGAATCTGATCCGCTTTTAGCATTTGCGTGCCTGTATATACCTGGATGCCTTGAAAATAAACATGTGGGCATTCTTCCAGCGTCTCAAAAAAGTGATCCAGCTGCCCTTCATCGACACCAAAGGGACGGGGAACACCGCCCATTTTAATCGTCGCCCCCGACAGATCGTTATCGGGATTGATACGAACCGCAGCCCTGACAAATAAGCCCGCTCGCGCAGCAATGTCCTCCAGTAGACGCAGCTCCCGCACCGATTCGACATGAATGCAACCGATTCCGCAGGCTACCGCCTCGCTCAGCTCGGCTGCTGTTTTTCCCGGTCCGGCGTACAGCACGTCTTCCGCGGCATATCCTGCCTCCATGGCGACGAACAATTCCCCGGCCGAAGCGATCTCAACGCCGCAGCCCAACGAGCGCAGCAATCCCGCCAAGGCTACGTTGCCGTTAGCCTTAAGCGCGTAATGTATACGCACAGCCGGGTGCAACCGGGCCAACAGCGAGCTGACATGAGCTGACATTGCGTCTCCGTCATAATAGTAAAATGGTGTCGGATGATTACCAAAACGCTCCAGCAAGGACTCGTCCTTTTCAACCATCTGCTGAAATCCCCCTCTTTTCGCTTTTCTATCCTCAGCATGTTGCACATACTCATACTGCATAGATCGTCTCGCCCGAACGTGCTGCCTCATGAATGGCTGCCAGCAGTCTGACTCGCTCAGCGGCCTCACGGAACGGAATCGGCTCCGCTTCCCCCCGGATGATGCTGCAGAAGGCTTCCAGCTGATTGACATAATAGTTCATAGGCTCGAAAACAGTTTTCATTTTGGATTGTGGCTGTGGCTGAAATTGTGAGTGAAAATGGGATGCCAACTGATGCGATGATCCCTCCGTCAATACAGCCGTAGCCGTTATATTCGGCGTGATGTCCTGTACTATTTCCGTCATTTCCGTCTTGAGTGTCATTTTATAAAAACCCAGATTTGCCCGAAAACAGTCCTGCAAGGTGACAACCGCCGAATCAAAGGTCAGTACATGAGCGCAGCGATAAGGCCGCTCGAATGAAAAGAGAGCTGACGCCTCCAAGCCGCCCGGATAACGGGCCTGTGCGTGAAATGTCCAGTCACAGCCATGGGGTCCGTCGAAATCCGATTGGCTGCGGAATTCCGCCTGCTCTAATCCAACGACGGCCTGAAGCAGCTGAAGCCAGTACACGCCCAAATCCCAAAAGCATCCCCCGCCCTGCTCCGGCCGGGATCTGTAATTGTTCGCATGCCCGTCTCTGGCGGGAATGCACAGACTCGTTGCTATGGAGCGTAAACGACCATAGCAACCAGATTCCACGATCCTTCGCAGCTCACGCTGCCAGGGATGATGCATCACCATGACTCCCTCCAGCAGGTAAGCACTGCTCTGCTCAACAGTCGCGGCCAAGGGAATCAGATCCGCCGTATTCAGGCACAACGGCTTTTCCACCAGCACGTGCTTGTGAGCCTGCAGTGCTTTGCCAATCCACTCGGCATGCAGGTCGTTGCTAAGTGCAATATATACAGCGTCGATCTCCGGGTCCTTCAGCAGATCCTCGGCATGCCGATAAACGACACTGACCCCAAAACGCTCTGCCATTTCTTCCGCCTTGGCAACCGTACGATTCGCGAGCGCGGTCACACGAGCCCCCGCAACGTGCTGGGTCGGCTCCAGCAATGCACGTGGCGCAATGGCAGAACAGCCGATGATTCCAAAGCGGATATCTCCTACCGCAGGTTCATGTGCAGCAGCGGCGAGGTTCATGACCCTTTCTCCATTCCCGATGTACTCGCCTGCATTCGAATGCTATTCACATACGACTCCACATAGCGCGGCGTCTGACTGCGCAGCTCCACGATCCTCCGATGCATATTTTCCAATACCTCAGCACTGCCGCCATAGGTTTCCATCCACGTCTCATAGCGCATACCTAGTCCCAGACGTTCCCACAGATCCGCATTATGCTTCTCATGCACACCAAACGGCTCCAGCATAATAAGCGGAGTAGCTGTAGCGAAAGAATCGGTCATGCTGCCTCCACCGGGTTTACTGACAATGGCTTGGACATGGCATGTTCGGTCCAGCAAGCTATGGTAATCCGGCCCAACCCGATACACTGTCTCCTCGCCCGGTTTTACCTCTCCGAAAGGTGGAAACGTATGCTTTCCAGCTTCATTTCGCTGCCATGTTCTCCACTGCGGGTCCATCCGAAAATAGCGTATACGGTCCCGTTGTTCATCCGGTTGATCCTGATCATACAACAGCAAATCCAGCTCCCAGCCCGCCTCTTCCAGCTGTCCAACCTTGTCACGGTATGTGCCCATGCCCCAGCCGCCGCCATGTACGAATAAGCGGGATTGCCGCTCTTCAAACGAAACATACTCAACAGCCGGAATATCAATATAATGGCTGACTCTATTCTTCTCATTTTCAAATAAAGTCGTTTCTACACAACCATCAGCAAAATGCGGGTTATGCTTGGCTAGATTTTTCCAGGAAGGGGAAGGTGTCGAATCCATATACACGATGTCCACCTGCACCGACTCCGGATTTCTTCGTTTGCGATACTCCTCCAGCACATACATCCAATGACCGGATAAGCATATAAAATACCGCCGATCCTCTGCCATCCATTGGTTCAGCAGTACTTCCATTGCAGCAGGGTCCAATGAATTGCGCATATCCTGCGGCACCTTCTGTGACATTAAGGCTACGGCAAAATTGTCGTGATAAGCTTTGCGGCTTTTGTCGACCTGGAGACGGGCCGATTCCGGCAGCACATTTTCAAACACATGAATTGCCGTATCGAAGCCAAGTCTGCGAAAACCCGCTTGCAGCAACAAGCCAGGGGTATAAAAGCCCAGTCCGAAACCGGAACACAAAATCGTTATCTTCGTCTGCTGTTCTATACTTGTACGCATGCTCATACGCCTCCCGTTTAATTCAGCACTGTAAAATGATGCTCCGCCAAAAAACGCTCCAGCTTTGTAGTCAAACGCATTTTGTCTTCGTCCCCCGCAGCAACCAGTTCCAAATAAAGACGCCCCTTTCCTCGGGTCTGTTCGCTTCCGGCAGCTTCTTTTTTACCACTTAAGTCCGGCTTGGCCATGCCATTCCCTTCTGATCCGCGATCACCGCTGCTCATCCCACTCACGCGAACCTGCTTGGCAGATGATCTGCCCTCGCGCACGGTTGCATTGCTGCTTGTTGTGCTTGATATGCTTGTATGGCCTTCAATCCTGTTTTCTCCATCCCGTCCACCTGTGTTCACATATAACGTATTGGCGCCCAGCGGCATTATGCCTTCCTCACGTTCTCCTGTGAACAGCAGTCCTTCACATTTCAGCCCTTCCAGCAGTTCCTCATAAGACAGACTGCCGTCATGGGACAGTGAATAATTCGTCAGCGTGCCACGCATGTTTTTCGTGGCGAGAAAATTATCGAGCTGATGCTTGATCAAACTCATCGACTTGCGGGCGTTAATTTCGATAATCGGCTCCAGCTTTCCGCCACGGAGTGTCATGGAGTCAATGCAAACATCACCGTAATATCCATCCTGATACAGCTGCCGTCCCACGTCCTGCATTAAGCTAAAATAACCCTCGCGCTCCAGCCGTTCCATAAAAGCCTCGTCCGGCGACAAAGATTCCCGATAGGCAAATTGAGTGTTGGCCAGCCATTGCACGGATAGGATATCCACCCTCCCATCATCACCAATCAAAAATTGGCATGAAAAATCCTGCTCTTTTTCCAAAAAAGGCTCCAGAATGAATAGCACCTGTTTGCCTTTGCGCTCCTGTCCACGCAAATACGATACGATCCGGTCCAGCATTTGTGTCGAAGTAATGTGCAGGTTTCCTTTGCCCGATACGCCAAAATCATCCTTGATTAAAAAGCTTCCATCCCGCAGCAGCTTGCGCCCCGCCTCAGCTACATCCGCAAACGAAGTCACGATATGGCCCGGATTGCGCAGGCCGAGACTGCGTTTGAGATCAGAGGAATAGGTTTTGGCATTGACTTTGCGAATCGTCTCCAGCGGCGGCTGGTGCAATGTGATTCCCCAAGCCTGAGCGGCCTCTTCCACATATGGCAAGCCCGCAAACGGGCTGAGCACACAGCCCTCCAGCTGAGGGAAGCCCTCTCCGGTATCGGCCTTACGGCTGCCCAGCAGCTCAAAAACAGAAGCCGCTGATACGTTGCCGCCAGCTTGCTCCATTCCATTCGTCAAATCCCGTTCATTGACAGCCGGATGAAAGCCCAGCTCTGCGATATACTGACGATGCACGGGCGAAATCGCATAACGGGTCAATAATGCATCTCCCGGCTGACAAAAGCTGAACAGTAGTTCATCCATCGCTGCTACAATCGCTGAAGATGCCCGGTCAGGCAGAGCGGGCAGGGAAGCCAACTTGGTGTCCCGCCAGTATGCCTCCGCTTCGAACGTTCCCATATACAAATGACGCTGGCTCGGTATCGCATTCATGTCATTCGCTTCCTTTCTTGCTTCGTTATTAGCCTACTATGACTAGCCTACGCTACTGGCTTGCACTCGTATAATCTCGCAGCGCAAACTGCCATATCAAACGGATGATCGCCAGCAGCCAGAGAGGTGCGAGAAATGCCCATACAATCAAACCGGTATCCATTTTGCCGAGAATAAACATGGGTGGAAAGTTACAAATGACAAACACCGGAAGCACGAACAAGCCAATACGCTGAATCAGGTTGCTATACACGGCCATCGGCACATAGTTTGTCTCGAAAATGCTGTTGGACAGCTCCGTTACGCCATTCGTGCGGATAATCCAGAAGGCCAGCAATTGTGGCAGCAAAAACACGGAATAGGCCGTAAGCACCCCGCATCCGAGCAGCACAGCGAAGCCGCCCACGGTTTCCAAATCAAATGGCAGCCCGAGTCGAACCCAGCCAATGCCCGTCATGATTCCGCCGCCTACTACATTCGGCACGGTGTAGCCCAGCTCAAATTGACGCAGGGTCACCATAAATTGCAGCGACACCGGCTTGGTGATAAGCACATCCAGGGAGCCGGTCCGGATTTTGTCAGGCAGACTTGTAAAATTACTGTAGAACAAGCCGCTGTAAAATCCGCTCATCATCGTAAATACGCCGATATATAGCAGCACCGCATCGGGAGTCCAGCCGTTAATGTCCGTCCCGGCCCGGTATGGAACCGAAGCGTACAGCAGCTTGATGAGCAAATAAGCCGTTTCAACCAGAAACGCAGTAATAAAATTAATGCGGTATTCCATCTGCGACATGACGGAAAACTGGACGAACTTCCAGTACAGCCTAAAATAACGCCCAACGTTTCGGAAAACATTTTTCATGTTAGCCTCCTACCGAGACAAAGCGTTTGAGCCCGGCTTGCCACACCCAGCGTGATACGGCCGCCAGCACTGCAATCCAGAGCCATTGTACGCCAATGCCTTTGGCGGCTTCCAACACAGTCAGCTTACCCGTTAGCGCGTTCACCGGAAAAAATACGGTGTAGCTGAACGGCAGCAAGCTGAACAGACGGGCCAAAGCATCTCCAAAAATCGTCAGCGGGAACACGGTACCGCTAGCTACGTAAATGACAAGCGACAGCGTATAAAATAATCCCGCCGATTCCGTCACCCAAAAGGCTATGCCGCTCAGCGCGTAATAGACCACAAAATTGAGCACAAGCGCTCCCGGCAACGCCAATATGTAAAGCAGAATATGCGACAGCTCGAAGCCGATATGTCCGTCCAGACTGAGACATAGCAGCAAAATAACAGCCGCCAGCAGTACGACTGCGGATTGTACCGCTTTGCCACCGATAAATCGGCAAAAACGGTAAGCAAAATAATGCACAGGCTGCACCATGAATTTGGCCAATCCGCCTTCCTTGATATCTGTAGCAATTTCATATTCAAAGCCCGTGGCAATCAGTTTTCCGGTCACGCCCGCCATAACGACATAAACCAGCATTTCCGGCAGAGAATAGCCCAGCACTCTTGCCTGTCCCGAAGAGCCGAATACCGCAAGCCAGAGAAAAATTTGCGTCATGATCGGCAGCATAAATCCCGCCATCTGCAGCCAATAATTGGCCCGGTATTCCATCTCGTTTTGCATGCCAAGCTGGAGCACTTTCACATATTTGTTAGTTCGCATCAGCCAGCCTGCCCCCATCGTACAAATTGGCTATCCCCTCTTCCAGCGGGACATCCTCAATCGTAAAATCAACGACAGGCAGTGCGTCCAAAATCTTTTTGGACCAGGTCAGAGTATCTTCTGCATCCAGCTCAAATACCGCCTCCAGCTCGGAGCCAGAGCGCAGCTTGCCGAGTCCCGCCAGCGTCAGGTTAGGCACGGGAGTCTCCAGCCGGACCTTGAGCAGTTTTCGAGCACCGATGACCTCGTTCACCTTGTGCAAATCTCCGTCATAAACCAACTGGCCACCGCTAATAATGATGGATCTGCTGCATAGATCCTCAATATCCTTCATGTAATGGCTTGTCAGCAGGATGGTCGTCCGGTGCGCGCGGTTATAGGCTTTGAAAAACTCACGAATCCGCCGCTGGGAAACAAGATCCAGTCCGATCGTCGGCTCGTCCAGTAAAATAACCCGTGGACGATGCAGCAACGCGGCGATCAGCTCCATTTTCATACGCTCGCCTAGAGATAGCCGCCGCACCTGTACATGAAGCTGCTCCTCCACACCTAGCAGGGTGACCAGCTCGTCCAGCGCCTCCTTATAACGTCTTTCATCTATTTCGTAAATAAGCTTGTTCAGCTCGAACGACTCACTTGCAGGCAAATCCCACCAGAGTTGGTTTTTCTGTCCCATCACGATGGAAAACTGGCGTTTAAACTCTTTTTGTCGCTTCCACGGGGTAAAACCGAGTACCGATGCTTCCCCCTCACTGGGATGGAGAATACCGGACAGCATTTTGAGCGTCGTTGTTTTGCCCGCCCCGTTCGGACCGAGAAACCCGACAATTTCCCCTTCCTCAATACTGAAGCTGACATTTTGCACGGCCTTCTTGGTCAGCTTTTCCCGCCTGAACAGGTTTTGTAACGATTTGCGCACGCCCGGCTCCTTTTTGTAGTACGTAAACGTTTTCGACAATTGATTCAATGTAATGGACGGCAATGAATTCCCCTCCTCTTTCCTCTGTCCGTGACACCTTGGTGAACGTGCCTGATCCGACTGGCCCAAACGATTTAGCCGAACGCTCAACCTGAACTAATCGGCTGCCTGCTCCGTTAAAACCATTAAATTCTCCAGCATATACCGCTGTCTTTCAATCAGGCTCAGAGCGCGTTCCCTAATCTCAGGTATCCGCTGCTTGCGCAGCTGGAGGCCTGTTTTGTAAATATACAGATTGAGCTTGTGCCAATCTGCGTACAACGATTGGGCCAATTCAATCACATGCTGTGCCTGCGATCCCAGCGTAGCTTGATGCCGTAGGCAATAATCAGCGGTGTAATCCGTCAGATGAAGGGCACTGCCCAATCGCAGATTGTAATAGATTTCATGGCAGTACGTCCGAAAATCCTGATCCTCCATATCTGCCAACAAGCGGAAATCGTCGACAAATGCCCGGTACCCCGCATCCCCCCGCTTGACCTGCTTGCCTGTTGCAGCCTTTCCAGTCTGATTTGCCGACTCATCTGGTGTAGACACGCCTCTCCAGACCGCTTCGTGCCCGGTCACATACTGACGAATATGGTATGCACACGCAGCATGCAGCTCGCCTGGCGAAAGCCGGACAGGCTGCTCCACCAGCCATGCATATTCAATAATCCCCTGCATCAAATCATCGAGACGGGCCGGTCCCACATAAGTCATAGCCTGTCCCGAGGAATCCAGCAGGAAGCTATCATTTACCTGTGCCGTCCGCTCCCCCAGATCCAATCCGCACAGCTCAATCACATGACCCCTTGGGTAATTTTTCACATACACATCGTGATAAGTTAAGGCCGTGCTTGACGTATGCAGCATCGTACCGTAGCCTGACGTGAGCACTCGCAGCAGGTCGGTTTCATCGCTTACGCCAGCGATCCACGGCTCCACCTGAATCACAGGTCCGCCGCTGGCTGCCATTTCTTGCAGCTGTTCCGGATATTTCTCAGGTCCGAAGCGCTTCAAATCTCCGCTATACTCCGCGCACATGCTTCCACACAGCATGAACAGCTCGGATTCTGCCATGTTCACCCCATAGCGTCGCAATGACGTGCGCAGAGATGAATATACACAATGTTTCCCCGGAAGAGCGTTGGCTACTTCTTCAACAGCGTGATCAACAATGGAATCATGACGACTATCCATGCCAGATTCCTGCACAGGTCTGGTCTTCTCCGCGCCCTTATGCATATTTGCCCAGCAGACGTTCAATGCCTTGCAGTGTAGATAGATGCTCCAGCACCAGATCGTCGTCCTCCATCGTAATATCAAGCTCATTTTCCAGCTCCACAATCAATTCAACAGCAGATAGAGAATTCAGCCCCAAGGTTCGCAGGTCCTGATCAGGAGCCAACTGTTCAAGCTCGCCCGGAGCCAGTTTTAATACCTTTTCCAGCAAGGGTACTACATGGTATACATCTGTTTTCATCTTGAATTCCTCCCGAATTATAAGCATCCCAATCCAGCGATGATCCCTTCCAACTTGTGCGCATAAGCTTCTGCTTCCTGCCAGCTGTCTGCCAAAATAAGTGTGAATATTCGGTTCACATAGCCCCGTTTTACAGAAATATCCGATAGCGTGCCCGCCGTATAAACAAACACCCCTTGAGGACGCTCTGGTGTATAGAGCAAGCCCTCCTCCGCGAGTAACTCGCACAAGCGGCTATAGGTGAGGGGTGAAGCGGTAACATTGCGATAGTAACGGGACAATGTCTTATGCTGCTCTCCCAAGACAGAGGACAGGAACGAGATGTAAGTAGACAGAGTGAATCTGCCATTAATCTCGATCACCGGAACCAGCAATCCGCCTTCATCCACAAAACCGTCAATGGAGGCCATACCTGTATATCCGATGGAATACAGATAGGTTCCCAGTTGATAGGCGCAGCGTCTCACTTCTTCCTCCAGTGCAGGGCCAATATCAGCCGGAACCTGAGACCCGATATATACGGTGCCGTCCACGTTTTGCCTTTTTAGCGAAAACATCGTCACACCGCCGCTCTCGTCGATACAGAGCTGATAGTTCAGATCCATCTGTTTGTTGTGCCAGCGCTCCACCAGCCAACCGCCGGAGGATGGCGACGAGCCGCCGAAGCGTCTCATCACACTCAGCAGCGTGTCCAGCTTGGACAGCTCGTCCAGCATATACATGCCTTGTCCCGAGGCACCATGCGGCTGCTTGATAATCAGCTTCACAGGCCCGTCCGCCAACTCAGCCAGTCTGACACACTCCCTGCGGATCGCCGCTTCGTCTTCGCACACAGCACCTTCGCTGACAGCAAAACCAAGCTTTTGCGCGGTCAGGCGACTGAATATTTTATCATTCACCTGAGCGCTGACCGAGGACGGAGCCCCAATCAGCTCCAGCCCGCAGTACTCCGCAATCGCTTCCTCCTGCGGTGTGACCGCATACGGAACGAGCCACGCTTTGGCTCCACCCCCGCTGTGGCCTGCGTCCGCAACCGCGCGCAGTCGCGCCAAAAGCGCCTTGTCCGCCAGCACCAGCTCTGAAATCGGCGTTAGCGGGTCAGAAGGCTCCGGCACCTCAATACGCGGCAGGCTAAAGCCCAACCGCTGAAGCATGTCCAGAAAAGCCTCATCCGGCTTTTCGCGAAGTACAATGATATCCTGACTTCGACACAGCAGGAGATTCATTTCCTCCATCCGGTTTACAACCTGCTGTTCATCCCGATCCACCATCCCCCCCTTGCGGGGGGACGGATGCCATACCTGCTCTGCGCCGATATTGAACAACCAAATCAGTACACCATGATCTCGTTCATGAGCAAGCGCTTCCACAAGATTGATCGTTTTCGTCGTCACGTCCTGTCATCCCTCTCTTCCATCCCGTAACAAACAACATTCACAGGACACTATATATATTTCAAAGAGCCCGCTCCATGCAGGTATAAGACGCTGCATTTGGAGCATACGGGCGTCAAGCCCTCGTGATTAATCTTTTGACGGGTCTTCTCATACGCATCCGAATTCCATATCTCCTCCAGACTCTGCTCACGCAAGCTTCCAATCGTGAACTCGCTGAAAAATTTGCACGGCATAACCTTCCCATCCGGCAAAATATCCGTTCTGGAGGTGAGAGCCAGGCATTGATTGGAGCAGCGGCTGACCATTTCCTCGCCATGTATAAATTTGTCAATCTCCTCATAATCCAAACCGGGCTGATAGCGCACACGGATGTTCCACACCCGCTCATTGATCCGCTGCAGCTCCTGCATCAGAGGGTCGATATTATCCGGGTTGATTTTATATTTGAAAGCATGCCAGCTACTGATATTATTTTCTTCAAGCTGCCTGAGCCAAGAGAAGTTACGTGTAAAATATTCATCCATTTTGAGGGAGGTTTCTTTGGAAATGTACCAGGGGAATGTCAGCAGCACCAGATCCAGCCTTTTGTCCTCCAGCATTTGCAGAAATTCGTACATTCGTCCGATCATGTTGTCGTTAATGACCGCATGGACGGTTACCCGTCCTTTGTACAATCCCTGGTCACGCAGTTCAATCAGCTTATCCATCTGCCGCATCGTTTTTTGAAAGGTGCCTTTACCGCGAATCAGATCATGTTCTCTTTCAAAGCCTTCAATCGCTATTAACAGCTCCAGATTTTCAGATAAATCCAAAATCCGGTCCAAATATTTGTCAATTAGTAATCCATTCGTACAAAATGTCATTTCGCGCCGATCTTCCGCCAGCACGTCCAAAATTTCGTCAAAGCGCCGGTGAAACATCGGTTCACCGCCCCACATGTATAGCCGGGATTTGGCTTCCTTGGTCTCGCTCAAAATTTGCCGAAGCATGTCCGGGGCGAGATCCATGTTTTGCTCTTCTTTATCCATTTGATGATGATAGCCTTCCTCGTTCCATTCAAAGCAGTGTGTACATCTCAAGTTGCAGCGGTTCGTCAGCTTAATGCCGATCGTCTGGGGCATGTCCGTTTTGAAAGCAGGGTCCTGGGTTGCGTTACGATAAGACACGGAAGCGTTTTTCAGGTTACGCTTGATGAGCTTGAACGCCTTCTCATCAATCAGCACATTGCTTTTGGGCTGCATGCTAACACCTCGTTTAATGGATTTTCAGGCAAAGTGTTCCTAAGCCAAAGCCGCCTCTTAGACCGTCTTTATTCCCTCCGGGTGTGGCACTTGTTCCGCCTCGCTGATCCCCTGTATGTAGCTGCAAAAAGCATCTACCGAACGCAAATGTTCCAGCTCAAAGGAATCAAAATCAATTTCCACATCAAACGCATCCTCCACTTGCAGCATGAAATGAACCAACTGCAGCGAATCCAGTCCAGCATCATGAATAATGTCCGAATGTCCATCCAGCTTAGCGACCAGTTCAGGATCTTCCTTGACCGCGCTGATCATTTCAATCACTCGGCTTTGCATAGCAAACTCCTCCTTGTGAATGAGATTCTATTCGTTCCGCACAACAATGCCCACTGCAAGCTCCTTGAGAAATCCCTTCACTGGAACTTTATTCAATTATACTCCTCTGATGAAGAGACAAGTCAATAGGTTGTTTTGTAAATAAAACTCGAAATATGTGAATTAATGTATGTTTGTTTCTACAATTTTTGCAGCCCGTTTTTTCGTAAAATCCAGCGGATATTCTTCTCACATCTCTTGCATGAAGAGCATAATTATTTTACAATATACACGAAAATAATTTTCTTTAATTAGTTCAATATAACGATACTTTTTTTCATCAAAGCATTTTACAGCCAAAGGAGCGCAGCTCATGTCCCCTATCCTTCATACATTAGCCCATAGACTGGAGCAACTCCCCATACAAGAGCGCAGGCTGGCGGAATCCATTCTGCAATCCCCGGAAGACGTGCTGCATCTGGGTATTCGGGAACTGTCAGAGCGTTGTGGTGTGAGTGCGGCGACCGTTACACGGTTTTGCAAATCACTACATTTTAAAGGCTATCCTGATTTCAAAATGAAGCTGGCCGCCGAGTTGTCCCATTCAAACCGTAATGGTGAAGAATCCTACCAGGACATTGTTGCCGGGAATTCACTTTCCCGTATTGTGCAGGCTATTCAGGCGAACCATACGGCATCTATTGCGGACACGACTCGGCTGCTGGATTTCGACAAGCTGGAGCAAGCCATTACGTGGCTGTCAGCCACAAACCGCATTGATTTGTACGGGATGGCGACATCCTCGATTGTGGCGCAGGATTTTTACCAGAAGCTCATTCGTATTGGCAAAAATAGCACCGCCTTCGCCGATTCGCATATGCAGATCACCTCTGCCTCCTCGCTCGGGCCGGGAGATGTCGCCTTTGCTGTCTCCTACTCGGGGGAAACCCAGGAGACGATCGCAGCTCTGCGCTGCGCGAAGGAGCAGGGAGCCAAGACACTATCTCTGACCTCCTTCGGCAACAATACGCTGGCCGGGATTTCGGATATTGCTCTGTTTTCCTCTTCGCTGGAGGAAGGAATGCGGCGAGGAGATATGGCGTCCCGTATCGCCCAGCTTCATATCATAGATATCCTGTTTACAGGTATGGTGAGCACGGATTTTGACAAATATATTCCGAGATTGGAAGGTTCATATCAACAAGTGAGCAAGCTCAAAAAACAACCAGGGGGCCACTAAGATGAACATACGCATTTTTAACAGCCGTGAGGACCTGAACGCTACTGCCGCCGCTGTAATCGCCGGCTTGCTGCTAACCAAACCGCAGGCCATGCTTGGTCTAGCTACCGGTAGTACGCCTATTGGTATTTACCAACATCTTGCAGATATGTACCGCAAGGGACAGGTCAGTTTTGCACGAGCCTTTGCTGTCAATCTTGATGAATATGTCGGCCTTTCCCAGGATCACCCGCAGAGCTATCGCAGATTTATGAATGAACACCTGTTCCAGCATATCGACATTCCCATCGCCCATACGCGCGTACCTGATGGGAATGCATTAGATTTGGCAGCAGAATGTGCAGCACACGAGCAAGCCATTCTGGATCATGGGCACGTGGATCTCCAATTGCTCGGCATTGGTCATAATGGTCATATTGGCTTTAACGAACCCGGTCGCAGCTTGACTGGGTCCACACATGTTGTCGATTTGGAAGAAAGAACGCGTACGGCAAATGCCCGATTTTTTGGCCATATAGACGCTGTACCCAAGCAAGCAATTACGATGGGAGTAGGCACGATTTTAAAGGCAAAGCAAATTGTTCTGGTGGCTTTTGGTGCGGATAAGGCTGACATTATAAAGCAGGCTTTAACTGGACCCGTCACGACAGAATGTCCGGCTTCCCTGCTGCAATGCCATCCCAACGTGCTTATATTACTGGATCAGGAAGCAGGAGGTTGGTTTAATTGAACTCAGATGAATCGAGTGGCAGCATAACTCAGCTGCTGTATGGACAGGTCGTCGTCGGGAACGACATGATTGAAAAAGGGGTTGTCGTTATTCAGGGGCAATCCATTGTATATGCGGGTTCAGAGGAGGATTTGCCTGCGGATTGGACATCCGTAGACAAGGCAAGTCATACAGATGGTACAGCTGAAGCGGCAAGCATGGTTCGTCTGGAAGGCGGCTATCTGCTGCCGGGCTTTATTGACATTCATGTTCACGGCGGTAACGGCGAGGATTTTATGGACTCCAGCCCAAGAGTACTGGATACGATCACCTCCTTTCACGGCTCGCAAGGAACGACCGCCATGCTGGCTACCACGATGACCGCACCCAAGGAGCAAATTGACCGGGTGCTGGGTGAGGTTCACGCCTATATGGCACAGCCTATGCCCCATGCGCAGTTGGAGGGCGTGCATCTGGAAGGCCCATTCATTAGTCCGAACTGGCCGGGAGCACAAAACCCGCAACACATCGTGCCTCCGAATCTCGCGTGGATGGCAGAATGGGAGCAGCGCTACCCGGGCCTTGTTCGCCAGCTGACGCTTGCACCCGAACGGGAAGGCGCGCTGGAACTGATTACATGGCTGCGCAGCCATGATATTACTGCCGCTCTGGGTCATACGGATGCCACGTATGAAGAGGTGGAGCAGGCAGCGGCGGCGGGCCTGAACCATGCCGTGCATGCGTTCAATGCCATGACTCCGCTGCATCACCGCAAGCCGGGAGCCGCTGGAGCGGTACTTGCTGATCCGCGCATTGAAGCAGAGGTCATCGCGGACGGCATTCACGTGCATCCTGCCGCCATTTCTCTACTCGCCAAGTTAAAGCAGAATCATAATCTCATTTTAATTACCGATGCCATGTCCGCCACCGGGTTGGAAGATGGACACTACACGCTTGGTGATGTGCCAGTAATCGTACAGGATGGTGTGGCACGACTGGAGGATGGAGTCACCTTGGCGGGAAGCACACTGACCATGATTGAAGGCTTTCGTTTTCTGGTTCAACAGGTGGGCTTGAGTATCCCCGAAGCATCACAAATGGCCAGCCTGAATCCGGCTCAATCCCTGAATATTCACGATCGGACAGGATCGCTAGAAGTAGGCAAGCAAGCAGACATCCTGTTGCTGGATGCCGATCTAAATCTGCAGGGCGTATGGATTAAAGGAATGCGCCAATAATTTATATCATTCCACCAAACCAAAAAGCTATCCGTCGGCGCATTCGCCGAAATGGATAGCTTTTTTTTGGCATTATACATATGTTGTAAATTAGCGATAATTCATAGGTGCAGGCGTATAATTTTGTGGACGTGTTGGTGATGTAATTGGACGGTTCGTACCAGCCGCAGGGGTTGGAAAAACGCGTTGAATGATATCCACCAATTGGGTACTCATTCCTTTGATCGGATGACCACTTTGTACACTGCGTGCAAAGTCGGTGCTATGCTTGATAAAATCAGGGTTGGCTGATACATACACCTGTTGAATCGACGGCGCAAATTGCTTAACCTTGTGGGAAATTTTACTTTTGACCGCTTCGGTCAGCGTGCTAGGCTCATACGCAGTTCGTGCACCCTGAACTGTAGTGCCATCTGTGCGGGTACCGTCGGTCAAGCCACGAATCATACCATAAGAACCTGTACCCATTGTGCCGTATAATCCGTCACCACGACGCGCAGGTGTTCCGTATCCGGTAACCCCATCTGTCACTCCGGGCGTAGTGGTACCTGTTGTATAGCCCCCGCGCGTACCATTAACACCACTCACGCTCGGTGCATTTCTGTAATGCTGAGTACTGGTGGCGCTTGGAGTACCCACACCAGTTGCGTTGGCATGGTCCTTCAGGGAAACCGCTACATAAGCATTGCGATCACCAACCAGTACGGTCGCAGATTTAACATCCGGCAACTCGGCTATACGCTTGGACAAATTGCGATCGACTTTCAAATTACGAACTGGATGTCCGGGAACATTGGTGTTCGGGTTCAATGGCACCCCGTCCACACCGTTGGACCTAACCCCATAACGGTTCACACCATCAATGCGGTTTACACCATCCACACCATAACGATTTACACCATCAATACGGTTCACACCATCCAAAGGACGTGTGCTTTGCACGTTATAGCGGGTAGCGTTCGTACGGACGTTTTTCGCAGTCCCACACCCTGTCAAAGTAGCCATGCTGGCAAGTAAAGCAGCAGAAATCGTCAAACTGATGATCTTCTTAGTTCCTGGCATGAACTCATCCTCCATACATATAAAATGTGTGACGAGAATAGCATGCGCCATGAATCCTAGGGATATCCTGACTAAAAAATGACTGAAAAAATAAAATTTTAATGTAAATATGAAATAGAATTGATGGTTTACCACAAGATGGCAGGTATAATAGGTTGGGAAAAATACTTTATTTTACAAAAGGAGGATTCAAGCTTGAGAAAGATCACCGTTTTAATGCTTATTTTTTTATTATCTGTCACCCTTGTCCCCGTTGACGCTTTTGCAGGCTCCACTACACCTGAACCCCCGAAAGAAGCCCCCGGGAGCTGGGCAGAAGGCCCGCCACCTAATCGCATTGATCCTGCCAAGCCCGCACTATTGTTTGTACATGGTTTGAACAGCAGCGCTGAAGTCTGGACCAAGAATAACAACGATATGCTTCAGCGCGCACGTGACGCCGGATACCAGACGGCCACCATTAATCTGTACGATGCCAACGGCACCTCACAGGATATGTGGGACAATGGCAAGCTTCTAGCCGACAAAATCAAGGTCATTAGTAATCACTTTGGAAAAAAGCTCATCGTCATCGCCCACAGCAAAGGTGGAGTAGATACTCAAACCGCTCTCGTATATAACGGAGCCGCCCCCTATGTACAACGTGTCATCACCCTCAGCAGTCCTCATCATGGCTCACAACTTGCAGACCTCGCCTACAGCAGTTGGGCCGGATGGCTGGCAGATATCATCGGCTCCCAGAATCCCGGCACCTCTACTTTACAAACATCTTATATGAAGTATTTCCGATCGAAGACCGATGCACTCAGCAACGCGACTACAATTCCATTCTTCACGTTTGCTGGTGATAGCTGGTCCGACGGCACCGCTTCCTACATACTGGGCGGACTTTACCTCTCAACCTTTGGCAAAAATGATGGAGTAGTCACCGTCGACAATGCCAAGCTTCCCGGTGGACGTGTGGTCAAAGTCGGACCCTGGGATCATGCCAAGGTTCGTACAGGCTCCTACGTCTTCTCCCTGATCCAACCCTACCTCCAAGCGAACACTCCAGCATTGAATCAGGAAGCTGAGGCACTTTCAGCAGCATCTGCCCTGACTGCTTCTGCTTTACAATCCTCCTACAGTGAGATCGACAATTCATACTTTATCCGCGGCGGAGACTATAATGGAAAAGCCTCCGAAATCCTCACCATTGAAAATGGTGTCAAATCCATTGATCTGGACTGGATCAGCGATAAACGTGTAAGTCAGCTTGAGCTGATCAAGCCTGACGGTACCCGCGAGATCATTAATCTGAAAGCAGGTTATGATGACGAAATTTTTGCTGGTGCCTGGCATCATAACGCCGTCATTCAAAATCCAAAACCGGGTGCCTATAAACTGAACGTCACGCTTGCTGACCAAGGAGCGTATCTCCTGATCGCTCGCTATCATGCCGTTCAGGTGCCTGAACTAAAATACAAGTTCAATGCAGTCGGTCCGAAGCTGAATCTGGAACCACAAGATTCTAAAGACAGCACAAACACCGTTACACAAGTCACTTACCAGGTTCAATACTACGGTGACCCGCAGCAAGGAACCCCTTTAGCGCCCAAGGGTTTGACGTTACAGCAAAAAACCGTTAACCCTACCGGACAAATCGAGCTTTCCAAAGCGGACAAGCCCGGTCTTTATTCCGTAACCTATGAAATTAACGGCACGACGGAAGCCGGCTATCCTTACCGCCGCACGGCAGTTCAATCCATCTATATTGATGCTGACGGAAATAAGTATGTACATTAATTTATTCTGAAATATTAAAAGCCTGAGAACGCTCTTTATCATATGGGGCTGCGCCTGTTCATGACAGGAAGCAGACCCATATGAGCGATTTCAGGCTTTTTAACATGTGTCTAATCGTCAGATTTTGCAAGCTTATCATATCCATTGGCCACCTTTTTGCTATTTGTCATTATTGCCTCTGTCATTATTGCCGTAATTCTTCGATAAAATCAGTCATAATACTTTGAACGGCATCCTCACGGGACATACGGATATACCGGCTGGTTTTCTGAATGTCTTCCTCGAACAATTGAAGTATCCTGAACATGGCCTCCTGATCCCCACTTCGTGCTAAATTGAGCAGTTGGATGAACTCAGCATCCGAGATAGTTCCTTGAGCATTTTCTTTTTCCATTTATTCACCGCCTGTTGGGATAGCTTTAACTCTCCTGCAATCTGTGCTTCGGTTTTGTCTAGTATGTAAAGGCCAAAGATGATGGTTTTGCCGATCTCAGACGGTAGAGAGTTGATGAGCTGTAGAGTATACATTTTAGAGTTTACAGAGTCTGTAAAAGAGGGAGTACCGACGGCTTCGTTCTTTTCCATTACAAATTCATGATTGGTTTGTACACGCGCACGATATTGAATTCTCCAAGCAATGCGGTACAATTTCTTTCGGTATTGTTCAACCAATGTTAGCTGACATTCACTTATGATAAATCACCCTTTCTGTTTGGATTTAGCCCTTTAAAATCCTCATATTATAGGGTAATTTGAGAACACATTTCACAACCAAAACAAGAACATTTGTTCTTATTTATTATACTATTTCTTCAAGCGGTTGTATAGGGTTCTTTTAATTTACCTTCATTATATACGGCACTCCTTCTTCCAAAAGCAGTAAACCTGATGAATAACGAGCACAAAGAAGCTCCAGCCGACGATGATTCGCCGTTGGAGCCTCTTGGTTCATTCATATAAATCAAAATCATCATTTTTTAGTTTGAGCCTGGTCGTGCCCATTTTGTTCGATACGGTTCACGTCAGCCACTGGCAGGCCATAAGCCCAGTTGCTTTGTGGAGGTACGACCCATACAGTATTCGGATCATCGGCAAGCGTCCAGCCCTGATAGACCAGTTGGGAATCATCCTGATCCAGCGATACGCTCAGCGTAAAGCGGTGAACAGGCTTGCTCAGCTCGGAGGCTTTGCGCAGGGACTGATTGCTGGCCAGGTTTTTGATTTGCTGCGACAAGGAGGTCGCCGTATCACTCGCTATTGACTTTCCGTTCAGCGTCCAGGAGGTAGAAGCACTGTCTCCGGCTTGGCTGTTACCGGAGGACCTAAGCATCCATGAGGCCTTCTGGCCCTCCCACTCTATTCCGCTTAGCTTGGCATCATCCCAGTCGAACGGTGTTGTATCTGTAAAATCAGCAGTACCCAGCAGCAATCCCGAAAGTGTATCGATAGGTACGGAAGCTACCTCTTTTTTATCTGATAAAACATAAGCAGCATCTCCCGAAGGTAGCGTTTCACCGAAGGCAAAGGTATGCACATCGCCCTTCCTGGTCTTGATCTCTATCCGGTCATCGGTAGCGCTGATTCCGTACTTGGCTACGTCCTTCGGAGAAGATTCCACCGTTTCACCCAGCTTCACATCCAGAATCGCAGCCAACCAATTGTCTATGGTATATCCGTTTAACGGGTAAGGCTGTGGCTTGCTCATGCTCCATTTGCCGTCACGTTGTGCAAGCTCCACCGTTGTGCCGTCCTTCCCTGTGATAGCAAAAGACGCAATATCTTCCTTAGTAAGCTGAACCAGCTGGCGAGCCGCCGGTGCTTGTTCACGAAAAAAGTTTTGGCTCTTGGCATAGATTATACCCGCTCCCAATACAACTAACAGCAGCACTGTGGGTATCCATTTTCTCATGCTCTTCTTCGCCTCCACCATAATAAGATTCCGATGACCGCGAACAGCAACGGCAATCCGATGACGGATATGGTCAATATCGTTTTCGCTTGCACGGGAGTCAAATAGGCTACCTTGTAATTCTGCTCCTGACGAGGCCGAATGGTAAGTCCATCCGAGTGTTCCTGCACATAATTCAGACTGTTCAGCACAAAATCCCGATTTCCTCCCGTGCTGATCTCGGTGTCGCTTAGAAGCGCAGACGTTCCGAGAATCACCGCTTTGGGCTTGCCGTCTTTCCCAGCTACCGCGTAACCCAGATCAAGCGGCCCCTGCGGGTCCTTGGCATCCTTCTGCGTTTCGTTGTTCAGCAGCCCCTGAATATTCGTTTCACCATAGCTGGCGGCAGAAGATTTTAGCAAAGACGTAGTCTGCCAATTCTTTTGCTCTCCCGCCTGTAAAGCAATAGACAGCGAAAGAACCGGGTACAGATTGGAGGCTGCCAGCTTATCGGTGATTGCATGACTGCCGAAGGCAGGAACCGTCCAGAGAGGCCCAAGCGTATTCGTCTGCTCCTGATCCACCACAATCGCATGCGTATCCTTCACTCCATAATCCGTTGCCAGGGCATCAAGGTTTTTCCAGTCGGATCCCATATTCGGATGAAAGCCCAACGCCATAAAAAGCTTTCCACCGCCGTTCAGATACGTACGGATACTCTTCAGCTCTGTTGTGCTAATATCCCTTTGTGGCCCGACAATAGCCAACACAGATGCATCTTTAGGCACACTGCCAGCCCGATTGAGCTGTACTTCTTCTGTTTTTACATTATCCTGTGCCAATGATCCGCTGAGTTCGGTCATTTGAGATAAAGGAATTTCCTCATGTCCGGTCAGAAAAACCACTTTTCCCTGACGAGTAGAGGACAGCCCCAAAAGTCCACTGGTCAGCTTTTCTTCACCCGTAAACTGGTAAGCTCCTTCACCACTCCCCTGTGCTTGCGTAAATAGACTCCCAATATCTATTACCCGTTTCTTTTCACCCTGCACCAACACAATAGATGCTGCGTTAACACCATATTGCTTGGCCAGCACTGGTTCCTGATTCAGATCGTATTGCTCGACCTTGAGCTTGCTGTTACGCTTCGCGTATTCACCCAGCATATCTGTAACATCCCGGTTCAGCTTCTGATTTTGTGAAGTGGATACGGTAAAGGCAATCATTCGTACCTCTTCCTTCACTCCCTGAATAGCCGTTAACGTCTGGTCAGACAGCGTATACTGCTTGCCTGCCGTCAAATCCAGCTGAAAGCCTCCCAACGAACGCAGAAATAACGTCAGCAAAATAAAAATACCTGCAGCTGCAACCGATAGCACCACACTATTTGTATGACCCAGCCATTTTTTCATCCTGATCACCTCCACCGTTTTCGTTCGACGACCTGGATACTGAACAGCAAAAAGAGTGCCGCTATCGTTACGTAGTACAACACATCGGCTCCGTTCAGCAATCCTTTGGTGAAACTGTCAAACCGTGCGGTTAGTGAAAAAGGCTCCAGCCATTGCTGTACCGTCGCAGCTGCGCCCGTTTGTCCACCAAACGAATCCAGCATCCAAAACACAAGTAAAATAATAAAGCTGACGACCGCCGACATCATCTGATGCTGTGAAAGCGTCGAAGCGAACAAGCCGATCGCCATCATGGCTGCGCCCAGCATAAACAGACCGATCACAGATGTAAACACCAGCGTCCAGTCCAGCGACCCATAAAAGGACATCACGACCGGATACGCCAGACTGCACAGCACCAAAATGAACAGCATACCCAGCGACGCCAAAAATTTACCTATAATTATTTCCGTCACACTTACAGGTGAGGTAAGCAGCAGTTCATCTGTCCCCTGCCTGAATTCCTCCGCAACCAGCCGCATCGTGAGCAGCGGAACGACAAACACCAGCATGGACAGCGTATCACCAAGCACTAACCGATAGTCCAGAATACTCGGCTGATACATAACAAAGTTCGTATAAAAAAGCAACCCCGTCAGCAGCATGTACACTGCCAGCGCAAAATACGTCGTGGGTGTCCACAAATAGGCCTGCAGTTCTTTTTGACAGACCGCGAACAAACGCCTCATGACTGATTACCTCCTGTATCCTTGTCTCCTCCGACCTTGTCACCGCTGGACGCGGACTCTTCATGTTCTACATTAGCGCCTGTGGATGCAGCATTCTCCGTAGAAGATAAGCCATGAACCACTTGATCGTCGACCTGACCTGTCCCCGTCTCGCGAGTCGTCAACTGCTGGAAAATATTTTCCAAACTAAGCATCTCTTTTTTCATCTCCAAAATCGGAAGCTTCGCCTCAGACAGCACATAAAACAGCTCTTCGCGGAAATCCTCATTGGAAGCGCCTGTTAGCAGCACCTCAGTCAAATCCTGCTCTCTTGCAGTCTGCTTCGTATCGTCTTGAGGCAAGGCTGATGCTAAAGGCTCGATCTCCACTTTTCCCCAGGCCTGCAGGACGTCCAGCACTTGCTCACGATTTCCTTTGATTTCTACCTTTACCTTAAATCCATCCTCCATCGAATCGCCGAGTGCATCAGGCCGCCCATCCAGCACCAATTCACCCTCATGGATGATGAGAACCCGATTACATAAAGCATCCACCTCAGGCAAAATATGCGTGCTGAGCAGTACCGTATGATTTTCACCAATCTCCTGAATAAGCTGACGAATCTCCAAAATCTGATTAGGGTCCAAGCCTGAAGTCGGTTCATCCAGCACGAGCAAATCCGGGTTATGGATAATCGCCCCCGCCAGTCCCAACCGTTGTTTATACCCTTTGGACAAACTGCGAACCAGTTGTTTTTCACGCCCGTTCAGCCCCAAACGGGAAATCATTTCTGAAATACGCAGCTTCTGCTCTCGCGCAGGTACGTCCCGAATACTGGCTACAAATTTTAAATAGGATTGAACCGACATATCTCCATACAAAGGTGGCGTCTCCGGCAAATAACCGATTTTGGAACGAGCCTGTCTGCCCTTATCCTGAATCGGGATGCCATCAATCGTAATCACTCCCTCGCTGGGTTGGAGATACCCCGTAATCATGCGCATCGTCGTCGTTTTCCCCGCACCATTGGGCCCCAAAAAACCGACAATTTCACCGCGCTGCATTTCAAAATCCAGCTTATGTACGCCCCGGTTGCCCTCATACCACTTGCTCACCTGTTGCACCTTGAGCACACGTTTCACCCTTTCTTTTATCGATTATAAAATCTTACTCCCCTACACATATGGCAAAAGAATCCCACTGCAACAGCGATCGGAAGCCCAAAACCTTCGCGGAGCGGTCTCCCCTACTGCTCCCCACCAAAATGTTGCATGAGTGGCGGGTAGCAGCGGAGCGGAGGCTTGGGAGCTGGAGAAGCGTTAGCGGTCGCCTTTGCCGGGGGATTCTTACCTCTTCATGTCTTATTCAAACAAGAAGAATCCCACTGCAACAGCGATCGGAAGCCCTAAGCCTTCGCGGAGCGGTCTCCTCCTTCTGCCCCCACCAAAATGTTGCATGAGTGGCGGGTAGCAGCGGAGCGGAGGCTTGGGAGCTGGAGAAGCGTTAGCGGTCGCCTTTGCCGGGGGATTCTTACCTCTTCATGTCTTATTCAAACAAGAAGAATCCCACGGCAACAGCGATCGGAAGCCCTAAGCCTTCGCGGAGCGGTCTCCTCCTTCTGCCCCCCACCAAAATGTTGCATGAGTGGCGGGTAGCAGCGGAGCGGAGGCTTGGGAGCTGGAGAAGCGTTAGCGGTCGCCTTTGCCGGGGGATTCTTACCTCTTCATGTCTTATTCAAACAAGAAGAATCCCACGGCAACAGCGATCGGAAGCCCTAAGCCTTCGCGGAGCGGTCTCTCCCACCTCATGCTACACTCTTAAATTCTAATGATAATCCCACACATATAGCCTTAGCTTAACATCACTTAAATAGAAGCTTAAAATAATGTGTCTAAAATGTGAATACGAAAATGCGCTTTTAGCTTCGTTAACTTGTCCAATTCGCTATAGTATGGATACGCATCTACTATTAGACCCACTAGTAACTAGAGAATCTATCGCTTAATAATAAATAATTTGATTATTGGAATGGTATTTGCAATTCCGTCACGAATTTATTGTAATCATTTGTCATTCCTGCATCAATTATAGTGATTTCTACAGAATCCCCTTTAATTTGAAAGCCAGAATCTTTAAGATAATTTAGCAGCAAAGTGTAATACGGCGAAGCATCCTCATGAGTGCCCCTATATTGAACAGTTGCATAAGAGCCTTCCGACAATACGTTATCTTTATCTTTGAAACCGTCCTCAGCCTCAACGACCACAAAAATAGATGAAAAATGTGTAAATTGTCCTTCGATCAAATCCTGCTGACTAACAGATACACCAACTTTTCCAAGAAAAATGGCATCATCTAGACAATGCTCTTTACTTAAATCCCGAATAAGAAGTTCTAAATCATCAGCAAGGGTGAATTTTTTCTCTAATAATACAATCTCTCTTTGTGGTAAATACTTGACTATGACTTGACCATATGATGCTGATAGAGCGGTTTCTATCTGTTCAATGCGGTTTGTAATTTTCTTTTCAATTTGTGCTAATTGCTTTTGCTTTTTTAAGACACTCTCACGCTGCTCCATAAAAATAGACAACATGGTATTCACATCTTTTTCATCGAAAAAATTAGATATTTTCTCTAGTGGCACATCTAAAGCACGCAAATATTTTATTGTATTCAAACGCTCAAACTGATTTGTAGAATAGTAGCGATAATTCGTATCTGGATTTACATATTCTGGTTTTAGGATGCCTAGTTCATTGTAATATCGAAGTGTGCGGATATTCATGTGAAAGAGCCGGGCCATTTCTCCAATGGTTAAAAGAGCCTTTTTACCAGATCCTTTATGATCTTTATCTGACATTCTTCAATACCTCCTTGCTTATAAAGCTATTATAACAACATTACGTTACTAATTATCTTTCATGTACCACTTGACCCTCTAGCAACTAGAGAGTTTAGAATCTTTATAATTACTTTTTTGAAAGGAGAAGCTTAGTGATTGGAACATTTGTAAATATCGGCACAATTCTTGTGGGAAGTATAGTGGGTAGTGTAATAAGAAAAGGACTTAAAGAAAAATATCAGAACATTCTTTATGATGCAATGGGACTTGCAGCAACAGGTCTGGGCATACATGCTGTCATAAAAAATATGTCCAACAGCACCTATCCTGTTTTGTTTATTGTAAGTCTTGCCATGGGTGGCATTTTAGGTACGGCCATAGAACTGGATGGCAAATTTAATAAGCTCGTGGAAAAATACTCCAAAACTGATCTTGGACAAGGTTTATCAACAGCTATTATGCTTTTCTGCCTTGGAACCTTGTCTATTCTCGGACCGATTGAAAGCGCGCTTAATCAGAACGACACTTATTTGTTTACTAATGCGGCATTAGATTTAGTTACTTCTCTTGTGTTGGCTTCAACTTATGGAATAGGTATTGCCTTGTCCGCATTGGTATTGTTTATCTGGCAGGGGAGTATTTTTCTTCTTGCCCATCAAGTTGCACCATTCCTTACACCTGAATTTATGACGGAAGTTTCCATTATTGGAGGTTTTCTTATTTTGGCTTCCGGGTTATCTATATTAAAAATCAAGTCATTCCGCACATTTAATCTATTGCCATCTTTGCTAGTTCCTGCTGTATGGTTTTTGCTTATTCATTTATTTTAGGAGGTTTTTATGAAATTTCTAGTAGAAGACAAGGTTTTTGAAACACTGGATACAGTTTGTTTTGCCGTTGTAATTGCACATGGAATAGATAATACTGTGCAAAATTTGAAGGTTCAAAAGCTTTTGGAGGAAAATATGCTTTTGTGTCAATCCTCTCTTGAAGGAGTGAATGTGAAAGAAATAGAATCGGTATTATGCTACCGAGAGGCTTTCCGTAAACTTAATGTAAATCCAAATAAATACATGTGTTCTATCGAAGCATTATTGACGAGAATATCTAAGGGGAAAGGTATGCCAAACATTAACACGGCAGTTGATTTGGGTAATGCCGTATCACTTAAATATAAAATTCCGATTGGTGCACATGACATTGATACAATGAATGGAGAAATGACTTTGCGCTTTTCAGAGGAGCAAGATTTTTTCCTTCCATTTGGTAGTACAGAGATTGAGTCGGTAGATAAGAATGAAATTGTGTATGCTACTGGTAACTCAGTGAGAACGAGAAGATGGACATGGAGACAAAGTGAAGAGGGAAAAATCACTACTCAATCTAAAAATATTTTCTTTCCGATTGATGGCTTTTCTGATACCAATATGGATAACATGCTTTCTGCTCAAAAAGAACTGGGCAATATGCTTAAGTATGAACTTGGTTGTAATGTGAGTATCGGATGGGTGGATGCTAAGAATAAAAGCTTTAGCATAAATGCCATTTAAGCAACGGAGCACTCCCCGGAGGATGCTCGCCTCAGCCATAATTATGCGCTGATTCAATCCAGGCTTCCATAGATACCCACACCCCGTCCCGTGGGTTGAATATCTTGGTATAGGAGCTTGCGATTGGCAAAGGGGGTTATGGAGATCAAAGTTCTATTCACATTTTATATACCCAGCGGCGGCGTGGAAACCCTGAACCGCCAACGCTGTAAAGTGCTCATTCAGGACGGGATTGAATGTCACCTTCTCTATTATCAGCAGGGTACGGGAATGCAAAACCTGAACGGTGATATTCCAGTGTTTATAACTTCTTCGGAAGAAGAGATCCGGAAACTGGTGGAGGTTTATCGCTACGATGCAATTATCGTCTCTTCGGATTTTCCTATGCTCCCCAAACTGCGAATGTTAGGCTATCAGGGGATATTGATCTATGAATCGCAGGGCTTTGGCTCATATGAGGAGGCGGCATTAGTAGTCACGAATGCGGTTCCGTATCTTCAAAAATATGCCGATGCGGTGCTCCTGCCAGATACGACTCATTTAGTGGATCTATTCTCCAGCATGTGTCCGTGGCTCAAACGTTATGTGTTTCCAAACGTACTGGATACCAGCGTATTTAATTATGTACCTAACACTCCTCCGATCAATCCGGTCATTGCATGGGTTGGTCGGCTGGAGCCAAACAAGAACTGGAGGCATTTTGTCGATATCTCTTACTGGATGCTGCAAAAGCGTCCTGATCTTCGAATATGGATGTTTTATGATGATACCTTGTCTCAGCCCGAGGATCAGATACAATTTGAGAATATGCTGGTTCAACTCGGTATGTCCTCGATTATCGAGCGTTTTAAAAGCGTACCTCATGCCAAAATGCCTCTGTATTACTCCATGATTGGCGACTCCGGCGGTTACCTGCTGTCGACTTCGCTGGTGGAGGGCTTCGGCTATGCGGTAGCGGAGGCGATGGCCTGCCGTTGCCCGGTATTAAGCTCCGATTCAGACGGAGTACAAGCATTCATCGATCACAACAAAACCGGTAAATTTTATCAACAAGGAGACATCCAGCAGGCGGTATTGCAAGGACTGGAGCTGATGCACAACGTACCTCAACGCAAATCTATCCGCCGGAAGGGGCAGGCACGAATCGTCAGCCTGTTGGCACCACGCAAATATGTGCGCTCCTTCCGACAAATGATGAACTCACTAGGTGTGAGGTAACTTCACTGCCGCCATCATCAGCACGGAGTGCCAGAGAAACTCACTGTCCTGAGCTTCCCTGGCACTCCGTATACATATATACAATTGGACTCCAGCCTCGATATCATACCAACCTATATCTAAATTAATTACAAATATTTAATGAATCTATCTAATCTTCAATAAGTGTTCTCCAGCATGAATTTCCGCCCCATTTTCCACTATGATATCCGTGTACACGGCTGTATTGGTTACAATGACGGATGTGGTGATATCATATCCCTCATCTGTTATAGCCTGGGGATCAAATTCAACCAACTTGTCTCCTTTTTGAATAGTATCGCCTTCAGACACAAAAGAAGTGAAATGTTTTCCTTTCAAGCTGACCGTATTAATTCCAATGTGAATGAGCAGTTCAACCCCATCCTCAGAGATAAGTCCGATTGCATGCTTTGTTTTGAAAACGGTAACAACCGTTCCGTTAAATGGCGCATAGGCTACCCCTTCTTTTGGAATAACAGCCGCTCCCTGACCCATCGCACCACTGGAGAAAGCCTCATCTTTTACAGCGCTTAAAGGAATCAATTCACCGTTTAGAGGACTGAATACCACCTTTTCCTCCACTTTGCTTTCATCCGCAACCTTAATCTCGGACGCTGGTTTAGCATTTTTATAGCCGAAAAGATAAGTCAGGATAAATGCGAGTACAAAAGCCACAACCAAAGATATGATAAAGCCGATGAAACCTGCGTCTATACCTTTTGGATTAATGAACAGAGGAATACCGAAAACGCCGCCTGAGGCAAAACCATATGCCGTTGATCCCAGAAACCCTGCTGTGGCTCCCCCTATACCTGCGGCAATGGAAGCTAAAATAAACGGTTTTTTGGCAGGTAGCGTAACCCCGTAAATAGCTGGTTCCGTAACTCCCATCACCCCCGCAATTGTAGCAGAAGTGGCAATAGGCTTTAATTTAGGGTCACGTGATTTCAAAGCAATGGCAAAGGCCGCACCGGTTTGAGCAAAAGTCGTACAGAACAACATCCCGTTAATCGGATCAAACCCGTTCGTAACTACATTATTCAGGAGAATTGGAATAAACGCCCAATGCAGACCAAAGATAATAATGCCCTGCCAGAACCCGGCCAGAACGAGACCAGCCACAGCCGGACTTAAATGGTAAATCCACATGGAGCCATTAGCTAACCCATCGCTGATTATAGTTGCTATCGGCCCGACAGCCAGAAAAACAATCGGTGATATGATGACCAAGGTCAGAAAAGGCACAATGAACATTTTAATGGAGGCAGGTGCATACTTGCTTATCATTTTTTCGACCTTAGCTGCTAAAAATGCTCCAATAATGATAGGTACAACAGAAGAAGTATAATTAATCAGAACGACAGGTATGGTCAAAAAGGACAGCGCCGTTTTATCCGTAAAGGCGGCAGTCATGGTCGGATACACCAAGGCGGCCCCCAAAACAGCAGACAGGTACGGGTTTCCTCCAAATTTTTTACCTGCTGAAAATCCTAGAATAACCGGAAAGAAATAAAACATAGCGTCTGCTGTCGCATATAAAATTTTATACGTGCCCATCTGATCCGTCATCCAGCCCAGGGATGTGCATAAGGCCAACAGTCCTTTTAGAACCCCCACAGCAGCGAGCACACCAACAACGGGCATGAACACGCCTGAGATCACATCGACAAATCGGCTGAATAAACTGGATTTCTCATTGCTTTGCTCTTCTTGATTCGCTTGATCCGGTTTTACGCCCATCGTCTCCAAAAGAGCTTCATATACCTTAGGGACCTCATTACCAATAACCACCTGGAATTGGCCGCCGCTTTCTACGACAGTAATCACACCGTCAATCTGCTTGATTTGTTCTTTATCAGGTAATTGATGATCCTTCAGTTTGAATCTCAGCCGAGTCACACAGTGAATGACACTGTTTATATTTTCGTTTCCCCCAACCGAGTTTAGCACTTCTCTAGCCGTCTTTTTGTAATCCATCATGATCACTCCTTCATGGATGCTTCTTCCAACATCGTTTCCAAATCCGTATAGCAATACTCAGACGTTGCCGATTTCCCACATGTTGCTTCACTCCATCCGCATTCTTCTCTATGTTTTATTTCGTTCCGATGATCACAACATCACTTTCAAAGCTGTGCATGTCGATCATGGATCGATCCTCGTGGACGGACACTTCCGTTTGCGCAAATCGTCTCTCCGCTAAATCAATCGTTGTAAACTTGTAGTCCTGTACGTTGATGCTTAATCGCACCCTCGTGTTAACGGGAACATACAAGACGATGGTATTCTCGTTGCCCGCAGCTCTGATTTCCCCTGTATTGTTCAAAATAATGTCCAGCGGCTTAATGCCAATCAGGTTATACATTTCGAATACATACTTCATAAAGGAATAATCCCACGCGCCTTCAAAACGCAATGCCATTCTCCAATCATAAGGGCTATCGAAGCCCTCCCCTTCTACAATGCCGAACTTTTTGCCCTTCTTATGCCAGCTCCAAATGCCGTGTGCTCCATAAGTGACTCCGGCTCCCCCGCCTGCAAGAAGACTTTGCCATGCCGCTTTTCTGGCATCCAGTGCCGTATATCTGCCATATACATTGCGGCTGTAGCTAATTTGTTCATAGCAGGGTTCTCCATTAATTACAGGTCGTATTTCCGGCTTGTGATAGAAATGCTGTGCAATCTCGTGAGCTACATGTTGAAACTCGGAATTATGTCCTGATTGATACATATAAAATCCAAGCCCCTTGTGCTGTGCAAAGACTTCCGGAATTTCTCTCAATCTGCCTTGGATATGCAGGGTGGTCAAGCTTGTCGGGCTTAATTCCTGTACTGTTTCCAGCGCCTTCAAATAGTACGCATTAGCACGTTCTGTTGGAAAATCGGTATCCCCGCTGATTAAATATACAGGCTCGAATCGGGAATAGCGGTTCACAACATAAGCTACATAGTTTTCAACGCAATCCAACGGCATTTTATTGCCCTTTTGGAACATTTCAGCCCACGTATCCGGCACATAGTTACACCACAGAAGAACCAACGCCGGAATAAATCCGCGCTCTACAGCCATCTGGAGCATGACTTCTGCCCGGTCGAAATAGGCTTCGTTTAATGCATGGTAGTTAAAATCTCCATTTTCCATTAATGCAAACGGTTGCAGATTCAAATCTGATTCACTTGCATCCCATTGCCGGAGCATATTGATTTGTAAAACGTTGAAGCCCTGCATTTTTCGATAGTCCAGGTATTCGCTCCACTCTTCAATCGTCGCGTTGGTAAACGCGCTCCAGACAGTATCCGCCAAATAAAAGAAAGGCTTGCCCTCTTGTGTAAAACTTCTTTGATTTTTAGCAATGTTAAAGCTCAAATCAATCACCTTTCCTTTTTTGCCCAATTCAACAAACAAAACAAAATAATATATTTTATATAATAATACATAAAATAAACTAAAATAAAGCGTTTTACACTTGGATTTTAACATCACAAGTAATACGAGGTCAATATTTTTTATTTTCTATTTTTATTTCATTTAGTTTAATTTAGTTTAGTTTATAAAGTAAACTTCCTCACATAATAATGATATAATTTATGTAGTTTAGTCCAATAGGAGGTTCCACGTTGAAAATTGATGATATTGCAAGGCTTGCCGGTGTATCGAAATCTGCCGTCTCCCTTGCTTTTAATAACAAACCCGGAGTTAGCGAAGAAACCAAGGAGCATATTTTAAAAATTGCCCAAGAACACGGATATAAACCGCGGACCATGAAGTCAAATAAAGAATTCATCAAAAATCACCATGTCATTCGGTTTGTTGCATGTAAAAATACAGACATTGTGATAGAGCATTATGACTCTCTTCCATTTTTCAATGAATTAATTCATCATATTACCAACCAGGTAAAAGAACATGGAAACACGCTTATTTTCTCGTCCTTTGATAGCCATAATCTCGAAGAGGAATTGTCTGCCTTGGAAAAGGATCAGCCCTCCTCAGGAGTGCTTTTACTGGGCACGAATTTAACTGCCGAGATTATTCATTCTATACAATCCATTCATGCCAATATCGTTATTTTGGATACTTGCTTTGAACACATCGACGCCAGTTTTGTATCCATTAATAACTACCTTGGCGGGTATCAAGCAGGTCAATATTTGATTCAGTCTGGACACAAACAAATAGGATACGTGCAATCCAGTACCAGAATCCTCAACTTTAAGAAACGAAAGGAAGGGTTTATGGCAGCTTTAGAGGAACAGGGTCTTACCATAGATGATAGTCTAACCTTTAATATGCATCCCATGCTGGTCATGTCGCAGGATTCTTTTAAAGCAGCTATCCAAGAATTGGACGAGCTTCCTTCGGCCCTGTTTTGTGAAAATGACTACATGGCGATTAGCGCGATTAAAACGTTTCAGGAAATGAATATTCGAGTACCTGAGCAAATCTCCGTTATGGGGTTTGATAATATTCATGAGGCCAAGGTCATCAGCCCTGAACTAACTACCATTCACGTGAAAAAGGATGTTTTGGCCCAGACAGCTGTTAACTTGCTTATGGAGAAGCTCAATCAAAACCAGGAGCATCACACGCAGGTGCTGGTGAACACCGAGGTTATTGAACGAAAATCTTGTTTAGCCTCTCAATGAGGCTTTCATCAGGAAAGTTCGTTATGATTCATGATTATGTATGGTGGACAGGCGCTGCCTGCATGATACTCGCTATTCTATGAAGTCGAACAGGAGTTAATAGAATAAAATTAGAGGGGCTGAATCTCATCCTCAGCCCCTTCCTGATTTTCTCGCGCAATCAATACGCGTCTTCTTGGCCTGACCCCATACTTCTAACATATGTTTCCTTTAAGCCAGCAGAGATGCCATATAGCGGTTCCCATCGAAGCCAATGTCGGGCGACTGTGTTGCTAAGGCAGCTATGGTGAATGTCTCCCGGACGCGCGGCTGAATATACGGGGCGAACGGACGAACCGTGCAGCTTTAGCAAATCATAGGCCAATCGATTGATGGATGTCGTTCGTCCCGTACTTACATGTACCGTCCGTTGATCTGCTGCACGCATCGCCGCTATATTCGCTCTGACTACGTCCTTGACGTACACAAAGTCGCGGGTCTGCGTTCCGTCGCCGTGAATGAGCAAGGGGCTTCCTTTTTTTAACCGCTCCATAAACAGAGCGACTACACCGCCCTCTCCCTTCGGCGCCTGGCCGGGGCCATACACATTTCCGTAACGCAAAATCGTGTAGCTCATGCCGTATAACCGATGAAAAAGCCGAATATACGACTCTGCGGTCAGCTTGGACAGTCCATAGCCCGAGATCGGCTCCGTGGGATCATCCTCCTGAATATACTGCTTTTGCAGTTCTCCGTATACGCCGGATGTAGATGCAAATATAAGTTTGGATACACTGGCCTCATGGCAAGCCTGCAACAGATGAATCGTCCCCAGCACATTCACATCCGCGTCCTCATCCGGTTGATGAATAGAATGCTGCACATCAGCCTGTGCCGCCAAGTGAAACACAATATCCGGGCTTTCCCGAATCAGCAGCGTCCGGATCTCAGAGCTGCGTATATCCGCCATATGCAAGACCGCGCGCGGGTCCACATTTGCGACATTCCCGGTCGTCAGATTATCCAGTACATGCACTCTGATACCCGAGTCAGCAAGCGCACGCACCAGATGGGAACCGATAAATCCGGCTCCTCCAGTGACCAAAGCCTTCATAAGCGCACCCTCCTTTTATACCTGAACGGGTCGGCGCTTGAACCTTACCAGCAACTACGGAGACAGACGCATCCCGTGCGTTGTTTATGCCAGTATGACAGTCCATATGTGCTATCCCCTCTCACACTATTTTATGCGTTGCCGCACAGCTTGGCACAGGCGAAAGCACAAATAGACACCTAAAGCGATCCATTGCATGTACGCAGTACCCATAGTTGTGAAATACCAGAATCTGCGTATAAAAATTCAAAATATTATACATATGACTACTTTGTAATGAATAATACATGGGTGAATGCTCGTGTCGAGGGATAAACATCGCTCATATAGTAAATTACCTATCCAAAGGAGGTGACAATCATACCCGAGAAGTGCATAGGGTATGTAGCCCGTGAGCGTAAAATCTAAGGTAATGTTATTCTCACATATTTGCCATCCGGATCGAATGTCGGGTGCCGAGAAATGGCTGCTTTTTTTAGCCAGAATCCTTACCGGGCAATATGAGGTTGTGTTGGTTGTTCCCTGTGCCGGCATGCTGTCGATAGAAGCAGAAACTGCGGGTATACGTATTGTCATTCAAGATTCTCCACTGCTGTGGTCCTTGTATGAATCATCGCCAGCTATGCATCAGGAATTTGCTAAACAAGAGGCTTCCAATTCCTACCAATCCCTATTAACCCTTCTCCACATGCATAGACCGGATTGGGTGATTGTTAACACAGCGGTAAATGCGTTGCCTGCGGCTGCGGCAAAAAAAGCGGGCATCCCCGTTGCTTGGATAATAAACGAAATTTTGTATCCAGAGGCACATCAGATTGATGCAGTGCGGATCGTAAATCGTTATGCAGATTGGATTATCGGTATATCGGAAGCAGTACTTGCCCCCTTTAAAGATTCAATAGTTAATAATAAAAAAAGGCTTATATCCCCTTCCTGGAATGATACTGAATTGCATCCTGAAAAGTGGGAGGAAAATCGTCGTTATCTGAGGGCAGTCCATAATATTGTCGACCACGAGACGCTGATAGGGCTCGTATCCGGGATAGTTTCAGCCCATAAAGGAATTGATCAATTTATCAATATGGCCGGTAGACTAATACCACACTTTCCTCAAGCCAAATTTCTGATTGCTGGAAGTCTAGAAATAACAGACTACTTCAATAAATGCCAAACATTGGCGCATTCAACCTTAGATCCGTCACGCATTATATTTCTTCCGTTTGCCAAACACATTGAACAATTATACCCTGCGCTTGATGTTGTTGTTGTACCTAGCATGATTGATGAAGGCTTTGGAATGACTGCTCTTGAAGGGATGGCATTCGGCAAACCAGTGGTTGCTTATGACTCAGCAGGACTTGGTGAGCTACTCCAAAACACGGGTAATGAGGAATTTTTAGTGCCTAAAGGTGATGTGGACAGACTTTCACAAACAATTGCTGATCTCCTTCAACATAAAGATCACATGCTGGAAATAGGAACTAAAAATCGCAAGGAAGCCGTGGAATCTTTCGGCATAGGTATATTCCAAAACAGGCTTAATAACCTGCTCCAGGAAATTGATGCTGTCGTTCATGACCTGAAGAAAACAATATAAAGTTTAAGCCAGGCATTCTGGGAGAAAGTAAAAAGCGGATTAGATCATAAGGTACATCTGAGCAATCCAACCTAAAAAAGGGGCATTTACATTTAGCAGATGTAAACCGCCTCTTTTTGTTGATTTTTTTATAAACCCAAATAGTGCAACATACCAATAAAATGAGATACGTAGGTTTCTAAAGCGAAAGTAGATTCTATATGTTCTCTGCCTTTCTTGCGAATTGAATTACGTAGTGGATAATTTCTCATCAATTCTAACCCTTGTTGAACCGCTGCTTCAATACTACCCGTTGGATAAAATTTACCTGTAATGTCATGTTTAATAAAAGCACGTACTCCGTCAGAATCGGTAGAGAGGATAGGACAACGGCAACTCATTGCTTCTGCTACCGCATAACCAAACCCTTCAAGTATAGAAGTGGACAATAAGTATCCTCCAGAATCTCCGATAGCAGAATAATAATATGGCATTTCGCTGTGCGGGATGTTGGAAAATAGAACCAATCGATGTTCCAAATTAAAATCAGCAACCATTTTCAGGAAATCTTCTCGTTCAGAACGTGTACACAAATTAGGATCTTCAAACAACCATAACCGCAAGTTGGGCTCCTGGTCCACAGAATGGTGGACAATCTCTAAACATTCACGCCAATTTTTGTTAGATTCAATTCGTCCTACCCAGCCGATGATTGGATATGAATGTTTAATATTCGGACGATATTGAATTTTGGCAGTATCAACACAGTTGGAAAAATTAAAGTGGATTTTCGTGGGAAATTGTGCAAATAACTGATTCAAATGAGAAGTCGGAGGATATAACAAGGCATCGGCATAAGACAAAATGTATAATGCTGCATTATTTATAAATTGAGTCGCATATTCCATTGGGCCAAGCCCTTGCACTTCAAAAATAATAGGTCCGGTAAAGCCTAATCTTCGCAAACGCTCAAGCATAATAAAGTCTGATGATACAACGACTGCTTCGAAACCTTCTTTTTTTAGCAATTGCTGAATTTCCTGATCATCATCCGATATATGTGTAGGGCAGCTAGAGCCGTTCTGTAGCCCTGCGCCATCACGGCTATATAGAAAATGGCAGTTTACTCCATATTTTCGCAACACTTCCCCACGGGTTCGGTTCAGGGTTTCCATTCCACCGCTTGGAACAATATAGGTGAATAATATTTTCAAATTTTCCACCACCCTTCTATGAACTATATATGAATCAACGGACAACTTTGGTTGAACAAAATAACTATTTTACCTTTAGTAAATTTCCCAAAATGAATTACCATATGGTGATTCGTCCACAATGATGAATTCGTTTTAACATACCGTAAGGTGAGGAGAAAAGCGCATGAAGATTGCGAGGTGAGGAAATGTGGAATCGTTGCCCAAAGTGAGTGTCATCATTCCCTTTTTCAATTGTCCGTACGTAGATCAAGCGGTAGCCAGCGTCTTAAATCAAACTTATCCGAATATCGAAATTATTGTCGTAGATGATGGGTCAACTATGCATCAAGAACATTTGATCCCTTATATGGATCGAATCTATTATATTGGAAAAATGAACGGTGGCACGGCAACCGCGCTCAATTATGGCATACAATTCTGCACGGGAAAGTATATTGCTTGGCTTAGTTCAGACGATAGGTTTTATTCGACCAAAATTGAACATCAAGTGAATTTTATGGAGCAACATCAAGCCGAGGCCAGTTTCACTGATTATCATGTCATTAACAAAGCGAACAAGATAATATGTCACAATGCAACCGCTAAATTCATGACAGTACGTTCCTTTATTGAGGCGTTTTCTTCCTACTGCCCATTAAATGGCTGCACGGTAATGATGAAAAAGGATTATGTTCGCAACATCGGATACTTCAACGAGAAGCTGTTATATACTCATGATTATGATTTTTGGATTCGTATAATATTGAACCATACAAAATTTCACTATTTAAATGAGCCTCTCACCGCCTACCGCCATCATGAACAAATGGGTACGGTCCAACATTACCAAGCTATTGTGCGGGAATTAGAAACCGTCAGACAGACATATCAGCCACAATTACAAATGCTTCTGAATACTCTTTAATTTTAAGGAGAGAATTTTATGCTGGTCAGTATCGTTATCCTTACGTTAAACAACTGGGAATTAACGGAACGGTGCCTGAATAGCATCGTTCACTATACTACCATTCCCTACGAATTGATCTGTATTGACAATGGATCGACAGACGGTACTCAGCATCAACTACGTCATCGGGAGAACGTACATTTAATTGAGAATGGAACAAACCGTGGATTTGCAGCAGCTTGTAATCAAGGCATTAAGGCATCTACAGGGGATACTATTCTTCTACTCAATAATGATACGATGGTATCTCACCATTGGCTGGAAAATTTAATTCATGCACTTTATAGCTCATCGGATATTGGTATTGTCGGTCCTGTGTCCAACATGGTGACGCCAATGCAGCGTCTTCCTATGTCCTATTCAACCACAGAGACATATCATGAATTCACCAAAAATTTTAATATTGCTAATCCCTCACTTTGGCGAGATACAACGGCTTTAAGCGGATTTTGTATGTTGTTCCGTCGTCAATTGATACATCAGATCGGGTATTTAGACGAAGCATTTCCGGGAGGCGGCTATGAAGATATTGATTTCGGGTACCGGACACTAAAAATAGGATTAAGGCTCCTCATCGCAGGAGACAGTCATGTCCATCATGAGGGGAACGCCAGTTTTACACATAATTCAATTGATATGGCTGAATGGGGCCAGAGAAATCGCCGAATATTTCTAAGAAAATGGAATTTTAACCCTGAACGTCTCATTTACGCATTAGATGAATTCTTTTTCCCCGGACGGGTAACTACCGGGCATCCGCATCATCAACCTAAGGATTCTTCTTTGCCTAATGGAATACTCATTCGAGACTCTAAAGCAAATATTTATCAAATCGAGAAAGGGCTTAAGCGGCCTGTCGGGTCGCTTGATACTTTTCATGCTTTCCATTTTCGTCTCGATCGGGTAATCCAACTGTCGGATGCCATGGTGAACAGTATTCCCAACGGCAAGCTGTTACTGCATAATGGCCAACTTCACGATCATTTCCCAGCGGTTTACATCGCTAGAGATCCTGTGAACAATATGCACCTGATCAGCCATGGTCTGCGCTACCCCTTTCACGATTTCGAATCGTTCCGTTTGCTGGGCTATGAGGTCAACGAATCGATTCCTCTTTCATTCGCGCAGCTGGAGACTTTGCCCATTGGCCCGCCTATCGATTTTAATGTTTTCGAGGAGCACGAACTGATTGATTACCGGCTATATATGGGCCCGAATCACGGACTGTATTATGCTGAGGGCGGACGGTTGCGGCCTATTCCCAGCCCCAGGGAGCTTCATGCGTTCGGGTGGCATACACAGCAGCCGATCCCTCTCCCGATTGATGTATTTCACCGGAGCCCACAAGGTCCAATGATCGTGGCTTAAGGAATAACCACAGGCTGGTTCCTAATAGAACCAGCCTGTGGTTTAATTACTTTTTGCGACATACAGCGAGAATAAAACCAGTAATTTGCACTTAACCCCTCTATCATTCGCACACTCTAAAACTACCCTTTTTTCATATATTGATATTACAAAGGGGGTGAAAAATATGGCAGTTTTTTCGATAGGAGCAATTGAAAACCTGAATCCAAATGCCACTTTCCATTCGAGTTCTGTTGTAGTACGTATCACTAATACAACAGCAGCAGCACTTTCTCCCATTGTTGTTCATGCTTATAGCGCGCCTGGGAGCGCACCACCAGGTACAGCAGCAGTACCTTATTTCTTAACCACATTTGCCTTGGCTGCAAATGCAGTCGTCACACTTACGATTCCTACTGTAGTACCCGCATATATCATTAACGTTTCATCTCCAGCCCCAGCCGCAATCGCAAGTGATATCTCGATTGCGGCCCAAGGAAAAGACGCTGCTGGAAATTTCGTACCGGAACACACATTCCCGTTCGGCGATTGGGCAGTAATTAGCACTGTAGGACCAACTTCATAACAAAGGTATTATTTTCCTAACTAACTTGGTCTCTCCCTACCATCATTAGTCATTTGTAATTGGCCTGTGAATCTGCGTGCTCTATACTGGCACTGCAGGTCACAGGCTTTTTCCTTAATCACATGGCCTACGCTTCTACACGCAGATTTCGCATATATAGATATCCAACGGAGGCTTGTCTATCCCATGATTGGATTCTCACAAGCTAGAATAGGTTTACCAACAAAAAAGAGGCCGAAACTGCTCAGCCTCTGCCTTCCCAGCCTTATATGACGCTCCTCTGATTCGTACTACATAGCAGCAAATCCGTTCAGCAGCTCAGTTAAGCTGGTTCTGTAGCGCGCCTGGGTAATTAAGTATTCCTGTTCAATGACATGCCGATGCTTATTTGTTCCCATTTCATCATGCCAGCGATAATTGACCAGCGACTCATTCAGAAAAGGAAATGGATATCCTGCCAGCATCACTCGGTACCACATATCCAGATCATGAGTATACGGCAGCAATTCATCGAACAGACCGATATGTGAGAACAGCTCCTTTTTAAACATGACCGTGCATCCATTAACCGGATTACCATGCTGGAAAAAACGGTAAAACTCCGTCATGGACGGGAGTACGGGGGCTGCCTGATACGTTATAATTTGGCTGTATTGATTGATGGAATTGAAGTTGGTGTGGGAGATATGTGCACCTTGCTCCAACATAAAGGAAACCTGATTATTAATTTTGTCTCTTTGGTAGGTATCATCGGAGCTGAGCCACGCAATATATTCGCCGCTGGCATGACGGATACCATGATTCAGCGCACTGGCTGTTCCACCGTTGGATTTGCCCAAATAAAAGATATATGGAAGATAGGGCTGAAGCAATTCGCGATGTATCGTGGACCCATCATCGACGACAATAATCTCAAGCGGTCCATAGCTTTGCTCCAATGCGCTTTGCAAAGCCTGATTCACATATGAACAGTTGTAAAAGGGAATGACGATCGTTACTTTCGGTCTCATATCGTTCCTTCCTTTCCAGCTCGGCGGTATTGAATCATTTCCTCTAGTGATTGCCCCAGCTGTATGGTCGGTTTCCAGCCCATGTCCTCCAGCTCCTTCGCACGGTATGCCGAAGTAGCGGCAGACTCCGCTGTATCCCCCCATTGTATGGGGACAGATGTATTCGCCAGTGCAATCATACGTTCCACGATATGGCCCAGCTCTACGATACTGCCTGTGCAGACCGGGTAAATGCGGCCCGGCACACCTTGCTTCAGCAGCACACCGTACGCACGAACCGCGTCTCGAACGTCCAGAAAATCACGCTGCGCATGTCGGGAAGATACCCGGAACGGGGCAGCTTTAGTAACCGACTGCCCTTTCATGCGCTCCGTTCGAACGATATACCCCGCCAGTAATGCGCAAAAGCCGGTGGAGGGACCCGGGCCAATCAAGTTGCAAGGCTCCGCCAGCATAACAGATTGATCGAACAGCGCACCCCACGAAAGCGCGACTGCCTCTTGAAGGCTTTTACTGAGGCTGTACGGGTGCGTAGGATTGTACGGAGCCTGCAAAGCCGTCTTTAGCCGAGAACCCGCTACAACAATCCGGGCTTTGGGGAAAGAGCGCAGTACATCCAGCAAATACAATGTAGACAGTACATTGGATTCCATGTACAGCAGTGGACTCTGCCATGATTCAGGCACCGAATTTTTACCGCCTAGATGAAGCACATAATCTGGAGCAATCTGGCGAATGACTTCGCCAAGACGTTTTTTGTCGAGCAAATCGCACACATAAGGCGTGATACAGACATGAGTGCCGGTATCTGCGCCGGGGTTCTTATCATCGCCAGCCAGTGAGGTCAGCTTTGATGCGGAAGCGGCGGTGCGAGTCAGCGCCGCCACCTCCCAGCCAAGCTTTGCAAAATAGCGGCAGGCGTGCATCCCGGTATAGCCAGCCGCCCCGGTAATGATTATGACTGGCCGACGCGGTTCCGCTGTGCTTCTGTCCATTCCAGCAGCTCCTTCAGCATGATGCTGTAGTGAGGAACATCGTAGAGCAGATCGGCCCGGGTAGAACGAAGCGTCCGATCCTGCACCGGCTCATCTTTCGGCACGATCCGAATATCCTCCCTCTTCCAGATGTCTTTGAACAGCAGCAGCAAATCATGCTTGCTGATCGGTTCGGGGTGAACCAGATGAATGAGACCGTCCAGCGGCTCATTCATAAGCACCCGTATCGCTTTAGCCAATTCCAATGTTGTGACCCCGTTCCAAAAGACACGGCGATACCCGTCAACATCTCCGCTCTGCTGCAAGAACCAGTGTAGCAGACCAATGCCTCCCGGCCGAATTTCCGGGCCGACAATAGAAGTCCGAATGGTCAGATGGCCTGCCGCCTTTACCTCTCCGAGTATTTTCGTCACAGCATAGGCGCTTGTCCCATCAGTCTGATCCATTTCCTTATATAAACCAGGCACCCGCTTTCCCTCAAATACGCAATCCGTACTGATATGAATGAGATGGGCACCGATGCCGTCCGCCGTCCGTCGGAGAAGATGCGGCAGCAGTCCATTGATTTGGTAGGCTGCAATCTGATCCTCCCCGGCATACTGATTCAGTACGCCCACCGCATTAATGATGACGTCTGGCCGCACACTCCGCACTAGTTGCTCCACCATAAAGCTGTCCCTTACATCCAGCAGCAAACCGCCTTTATTTTCGGGATCACGGGTAGTGTAGAAGACGTTATACCCGTCCTGATTCTGAAAATAATCGACCAGGACATGGCCTGCCATACCGTTACCGCCCAAAATAAGCAGTTTCATTTAATGAACCCCCCGCGCTGGAGGATGCTTCGAATTTCCTCTTTCGACATCAGATTGAACTCCGAGCTAAAGCTGCTGAATGACACCGGAGGGCACTGATTATAGCGGTCTTTTAATTGAGGAATGTTCAGCGTTGGGAGAATGATCAAATATTGCTCGTCATACACAACCGTCGTCAGGCTTTCAAAGTCACTCATCAAAATCTCATGGATTTTCTCGCCGGGACGGACACCTTGTTCTACAATTTCTACATTTTCCACGCCGGAATCTTCAATGAGCACCTCAGCCAGATCCACAATACGACAGGTTGGCATGGTCATGATAAAAATTTCCCCACCGATGCTTTCAACCGAAGCTTTGAACAGAAGACTGATCGCATCACGCAAGGTCAGAAAAAAGCGGGTCATTTTCATATCTGTGATAAAAACCTTGCCCTTTTGGCGAATCTGGCTCTGAAACAGATGCACCACGCTTCCGTTTGTACCCAATACGTTGCCGCCGCGCACTGTCACGAAGTGTGTGTCGCTATTCAGCAGATTGGCGTAAACAATCAGTTTTTCTCCAATCGCCTTCGTCATACCGTAAAAATTGGACGGATTTGCGGCCTTGTCAGTCGATATATAAATAACTTTCTTCACTTGATTGGCAACAGCGGCCTCGATCACGTTTTGGGTGCCCACAACATTGGTTTTGAGTGCTTCATAAGGCTGATCCTCGCAGACAGGCACATGTTTGAGAGCCGCCAAGTGAAACACATAGTCCACACCCTGACAAGCAGTAACCAGCGCTTCCTTATCCCGAATATCTCCAATACAGAAGCTGAGTCGTTCATCCTCAAACTGCCTGTTCATGGCAACCTGGTTCGATTCTCCTCGTGAATAGATAATGACCTCTTTGGGGTTACGCGGCAGTAGCTGGGCAACCAGTTCATGCCCCCAGGAGCCGGTACCACCGGTAACCAAGATACGTTGGTTTTCAAACATGCCGTTTCCCTCCAAGCAGAAATTTAACTACTTTATCCGACACATCCTCCGCCAGATAACCTGCTGGACACTGCCATTGATGAGGCATCCCGGTCATCAAGGCTACTGCGTTCGCTATAACCTCGCCACTCAGCCCGGATACGATATTGCTACCGCAATCCACCGTTTCCGGTCGTTCTGTCGTCCAGCGCATCGTGACCGTCGGCACGCCCATGATGCAGCATTCCTCCTGTACGGTGCCGCTGTCCGTTAAAGCGCAGCGGGCATGCCGCTCCAGCAGCACGAAGTCAAAAAATCCGAACGGTTGGTGGAATTCCACCAGCGGATCAAGCTGGATCGGCGGATGGCTTGCAATTCGGGCGGCGGTGCGAGGATGAATACTGCAAATGACCCGCTGCCCGGATTGCCGGGCTACCCGGTTAAGACCATCCAAAATAGCCAGCAAATGCGGCGGATGGTCGACATTTTCAGCTCTGTGGGCAGTAACCAGGAAATATTCCCCCGGCGACAGTCCGAGCGTATTCAAGATGTTGCTGCCAGACACCTCTTTCTCATAATGCTGCATCACTTCGTAGATCGGATTCCCCGTCAGTACAATTCGTTGACTCGGAAAGCCCTCCCGTATGAGATGCTGCTTGCTTTGCTCCGTATACGGCATATTAATCGTAGAAATGGCGTCAATGACGCGGCGGTTCTTCTCCTCCGGCACATCCAGGTCATAGCAGCGGTTCCCTGCCTCCATATGCACGACCGGGTAGCCCATGCGTTCTGCAAGCAAAGCACATAAAGCACTGTTTGTATCACCAAGCAGCAGCACATAATCCGGGCGTTCCTTGTTTAAAATGTCCTCCATCTGCGAATACATGGCAGACAGCTGTTTGCCCAGCGTCCCCGCCTTCTCCTGAAGCACATAATCCGGGGTACGCAGACCCAGTTCACGGAAGAATTGCCCGCTCAGGCTTTCCGTGTAATTTTGGCCCGTATGCACAAGCACATGTTCATCTGCATAGCGGTCCAGCTTCGGAATGATCAGGCTGAGCCGTATAATTTCCGGTCTTGTGCCGAGCACGGTCAATATTTTCATGATTTTGGAACCCACCTTTGCTGTCGTTGTTTCATTAAGCTGTGGAGTTCAATGGATGAGATTCATTCAGCTGACTGGATATGCTCCAGTTAAACGTTCAGTTCAACGGCCCGGTGTACGTTCACCCGGACCGTTGTCTTGTACGCCGTCCAGTCTTAAGCGTGGCTCGCTTCCGCTTATGTGCGTGTCGCCGCCGTAGCTTAAGCTTGAATTTTCGCTTGAGCTTCGGCGACATTGAGGATCCGCGAGTGCTCTTGCGACGGCCCCTGCCGTTGCTGCCACTGCTAAGCTTACGGCTCCTGCGATTACGCAGTCTGATATGCCTGCGGCCCTTCGGCCATCTTGCACGCATGCTGCGCTTGCTGCGGCGCGGTTCTGGCTGTGACTCAGGCAAAGGAGGAACTGGTTGCGGCAAGCCTTGAATAGCCGCATATTCGATTGGCGGCAGCCCCAGCACAGGCAGCTGACAAATCACCGATTCGGGAAATTCTCGAATTGTGCTGGTAAACGCCTCGGGTATAGCGATGACCGGACGCAGCCCTTCGCCTTCCCTCGTCCATACAGGTCCACCCGGCTGCTGAATCAGCGGAAACCAATGTGGATGATGACACACCCATTGACTAACCATGAGATGCAAGTTGCCTCGATAGGAATCGGGTCCGTAAACACGCGTAGCCGCGCTGTTATTACGTATCCCAATTCGTTCTATTTCTTCGGGATGATCGAGCAGATAGCCCACTTTTTGCGCGAGCATGTCGCTGTTCCCCGGCTCCACCAAAAAATCCGTATTTCCGGTCGCCTCCATCAATTCGACCAATCCGCCCTGCGCAAAGGCTACAACAGGCTTGCCGTAAACCAACCCTTCCAGTGCCGTCAGACCAAAGCCTTCCTCTACCATACTGGGAATTACAACAATATCCATCGCGCTATAGGCAGTCGACACAGACGCCTCGAATGAGTTGAACTGAAAGCGGCGACTATAACGAGATTGGCGGATTAACGTGACACATTCTACGTAATATTCCGAATCCACCGGGCTGCCAATAATCCAGAAACGACAGCGCGAATGGGTTTCGCACAGCTTTAGGGCCATCTGGACAAAAGGCAGCAGCCCCTTGGCTTTGTTGATAAAGGAAGAAATATAACCAATGCAAATATGAAAATCCCGCAGCCCCAGCTTCTCACGTTTTCTTTTACGTTCCAGTGCATGCTCCTTGGGAGGCGGCATATCCATATCCCGGCAAGGTGACAACACCGTATGCGGGCGTGCCAGCCCCCCGCCATGCAGAGGGCGCATAACGGCTTGTGAAATGCCGATGACCCATTGACTGTAACGCTCAATGATGGAGACAGAAACTGGCGTATGCTCATTCTGGTTAATAACCTCAGTTATTTTCCAGATGACCGGAATATTCAGCTCTTGGGCAGCCATCGCAGGCATAACGTTCACACAGGTATTGATCAGCACCACATCAGGGCGAGCTTGCTGCAGCATTTGGAGCAACGGCGCATACGCAACATGGTTCCGCAAATTCTCCGCATCCTGCGCCAATCCCTCATACGGGGTATACATGCCGTGCAGCATAAACAGGTTCTGAATCTGAACAGTGATCCCGCGCTTGCGGGCAATCGAGGTCAGCCGCCCTTCACCAGGGGTTACCAGAATGCAGTCAAAGTACGTACGAATACCCAAACAAAATTGCAATAACAGTTTCTCGGCTCCCGTAATATTACGGACGTTGCTGACATGGCTGAATAACATCATCTTCGGCTTGATTGGAGTTCACCTCCTTTAAAATAGCAACCAGCAGGTGTGCGAATGGTATTATGGAAATACAATCGACAGCAGCTGGTCTATCCGGTGACCATACGTGTGCTCCCGCAAGGTTCGTTCCAGCGCGCGCAGAGCAATTTCGCGGCGTTCCTTTTCATGTGTCAAATAAAACTCAATCTTCTCCAGCAATTCCTGCTGAGAGCTGTACGTCTCAATCTCTTCTCCCGGCTTGTAAAAACGGGCCAGATCATCCCTTGTATCGGTCAGCTGCAAGGTGCAGCTGGCGCAAATTTCGAACGTACGTGGATTCGGGGACACCCCCGGAATTTTCAGCACGTTGTTGTTCACCGAATCATCCTGATGGGAACGATGAAGATTAATCACGATTTTGCTGCCGTTATAAGAATCATTGGTTTCGGCCGGGGACATCCAGCGGCCCAGCTCAATTTTGTCGCCATACAACTGATAATCAGGAAGACGATCCCACCAGATTCCATTGATTTTAGTGTTGCGTGCCATAAGCTGGGGCATAATCGGATTAAAGAAATAGATGCGATTCCAATAAGCCGAACCGGTAAAGCCGATTTCACGTCTGATCGGAGCGGGCGAGCTGATCGGAAAATAGTGAGTCGGAAATGCCCCGAAGGGCAAATAGTGTACAGATGAGCAGCCCAGCTGACGGTACAGCTCTAAACAATTCATTTCCAGTGTGAATACATGATCATAATTCGGAACAATTTTAGTCGTGGTATCAGTGTAATAAGGATCGTCTGTAAGCCAGATGGCGGTTGGGATGCCTAACTGGCGTACCGCAGCAACCTGCTCCACCGGGAGATCCATCCCATCCAGTGACAGCATCAGATTCGGACGGAGCTGAGCGGCAATATCTCCCACCGGCTGGCGCGGGTCCGATACGGTAACCTGAGCTGTCATGCTTTGCAGCGTGTTAATGACTGCCTCATCCAGCGGAGCATACGGAAGGCCTTTGCCCGAGACGACATACAGTACATGGATTTGTCGAAAAGGAAAAACGGCTTGCGTCCGGGCAACAATGGCGTTGGCGCGTCCGCGCAGGTATCCTTCGTCGTAGCCGTCATGGAGCCCCGCGGCCCTCCCCTTTTCCCAAGAGGCTGCCGCCGTTAGATGAACAGCCGGGTCATACGGTCCTGTCGTAGATATCGTCATCACTTTCACTCCTCACTGTATTTGGTATTTACTCTAGGCCATCGCCTTGTCCAGCAATTCTTCCATACGATTCGAGTACATATGCTTTTGCATGGTCGTATGCAGCGCGCGCCAGGCCATACGTTCGCGCTCCCAGTCATGCTTGAGATAGTAGTCTAGCTTGACCTGCAGTTCCTCAACTCCAGAGTAGGTTTCGATATCATAGCCTGGCTGGTAATAACGGCTCAGGTCCTTCCGAATGTCCGTTATTTGAAGCGTACCGCAAGCCGCAATTTCGTATGTGCGGGGATTGATGGACTCCGCTGACAGCTGATGTGTATTCCGGTTATCCAGTCCGGGGTCTGTCGGGCGGTGCATATTGATGACAATTTTGGAGCCGTTATAGTATTCAGCGGTCTCCTCCGGCTCCATAAAAACCGGACGGATAAAACGTTCCAGCACATCTCGGCGGGTCAGCCGATCCCAGTGTCCACCTACGATCAGCACTCTTTTGTCAGCCAGAAAGGGAGCGAGGTGGTCAAACAGCTTCACACGATTCCAGAAGGCATTACCGATGAAGCAAATATCATGCTGATGCTCCCGCACCACCCGCCGGGGATAAAAGATACGGGCTGACGCTGCGAGCGGCAAATAGTGCACCCTCGCTACTCCCTGATTGCGATAAAGCTGCAAGCAGGACATTTCGTGCGTAAATACGACATCGTAGGATTGACAGATCAACGCTGTATCCTCCGTAAAGTAGGGATCGTCTACAAACCAGATGACCGTCCGAATGCCCAAGGCTCGTATTCGCTGCACCTGCTCCAGATGATCCTCCGGAAAAATATGCAGCCCGTTCATAACAAGCACGAGGTCGGGACGGTGGACCTCGGCGTCAGCCAGCATCGTAGCGGGCTTACCGATGACGAATGCGCTGCACAATTGGCCTAATGCGTCTTGCACACCTGTGTCTATAGCAATGAAGCCTTGCGGAATGTACAGCACTTTCAAAGGGCGAGCAGTTGGCTGTATTGCCACGACCTGTGACAGAGCAGCCGTGCAACCGCCCATTCTGCGTCCTTCCCGGTAGCCGCATCGGTATGCTTCGCGTTCATTTCCGCTTCGTTGATCGTTCACATCCTTCACCCTGTCCTGTTGTAGGATAAACTTCTGTCACTCCTAAACTATATGCGGAGGGGCCTAACGCATCATGGACGACTGCCACTGCCCGGACAAAATTGGCGTTTGCCTGTCCAACTGCCTAAACCGCAAATACCCCCAAAGCTGTTAGCCTCGGGGGTGGACGATAATTATGATCCGCACGATTTACTGAGCCTTGTATGCGATCTGGTGGCCATCTTCATAGCCTTTTGCAAAACCGGAATTGAAGCCTTCGTTGTAAGCTGCATCATAGCCCTGCTGAAATGCCTGCGGATCATGCTCCAGCCGGGCAGGCTCGGACTGTGGACTCTCAGCAGGAGGGGCTGCGGCTGCCGCCGGGATCTGAGATTTTTTGCGCCGTCGCATCAGATGACGACTTCTGCGTCTGCGCATTGAATGAAGTCCTCTTCTACGACGTCTTAGAGCAAGCAGGCGTCTTCTTCTCTGTTTTAATCTGCGAATGCTGGAACGCCGGGCATCTCTGCGTCTTTTGCGGGCTTTGCGCCGAGTAATGCGTTCCCACCTTGTACTCATTTTCATTCCTCCTCTGTTTTTCCGTGATGGCTTCATTTTTTTGAACAGGAATATGGAGCCACGGCCGCGTCGGTTTTCCATATACCTGCCGCCTTAATGGAATACCTGCCAGCATTTGCGTGATTTCTCCCTGGTAGTTGCTGAGTATCCGAATGGTTTCCTCCAGACGGGTAGTCGACACATCCGCATGGGGCGTTAAGTCCGCAAGACTGTTCAGCATCCGGGCGACGGCGTGCTGGCTGGCAGCAATAGACTCCAGCATATCCAGCTTGATCTCGCGTTCACGCCTCATGCTCATTAGCTCATATCCCCCGAGCCCATTCCTCCCATCATCCCTTCCATTCCGCCACCCTGCTGCTCATCCTGATCCAGCAATGCCTTGAGATTGCTGCAAAGTCCAGTCTGAAGCCGGGTGAGTCCCTCCAGCATTTCCACCATCTGCTCATGAACTTCCAGCGGCCGTCCCAACTGCTCTTCATCGGTATCAAATGCGTTGGGTGCCAGATGGTTCAGCGCCCAATTACGCATCTTTTCCGCTTCGACCGCCTTGGCCTCCAGGATCATGGACACGTTCCGTTGCATTTTGGAAGCTGAATCCAGCATATGAATCATTGCTTTTTCCCTACTCATGTGTTCACTCCCTGCCCTTGGTTGGTACGTTACTCCTCTTCCGGGTATGCCGTCTCTTTCACGACACGAACGAGCATTTCAGCCATTGCTTCCTGAAGATCGGCAATACCGTTCAAGTAGGCAACAATGCTTTTGTTTACTTGTGCCGAGCTTTCCAGAATGCCCGGAATTCCGTCAAAACGCGGCTCCTCATCCGGCAGTTCATGTATGATCTGCGCCATACGCACGACTACCTGCCGTTCCGCATCCAACAACCTTGACATCTGTTGCTGCGAATGTGAAATATGAACTAGCAAATCATCTACCTCGTTATGCATAAGCCCCTCCTTTATGTGCTCCGCCTTGCGGAACCCACGAATACCTACGGGCTTTCCGCTACTACAGCGTATGCCACAGCGAGTAGTCGGTTCCGCCTAAAAGCGCCTATTCCGATCATTACAGATGCCCGTGCAGCACAGGTGGCGCAATAATAGGCCGCTCCTCCACCAGCGCGGACAAATCTCCGGGGGACAACAACTGAATTCGGTAGTCAGCCGCCCGCCAGCTCATGGCTGCATAGGGGGTAAGGAACGGCCTTTTCCAGTTGTTCCCGATTTGATACAGTTGTCTGCCTTCGGCATACAGTACCTCAATCCATTGCTTGCGTTGAGCCGGGGTATTCAACGTAGGGAGCATGGGCATGTTTTCCGGTTTGCAAGCCGCCAGCACAGGAATGGGCTCCTCCGGCGGTACAACTACAGGCACTTCCGTATCACCGGAAACCATGACCTCCGGCTTCGGTACCAGGGGAAGTGCCAGCAGATCAAGCTGGGATATTCTGACGGGAGTTACGTATTCACCTCCCGCAGCACGAACTCTATGCAGAAAGCGCCTTCTTCCCGGTTCTAACCGAAATACTGCACCTGAAGGTCCTTGAACGAGCGCTCCTACGGGATAGAAGCTTGCCGCTGACACACGTCTTTCCTTGCCAGATGTTAACTGTTCATCCGGCTTCGCTGCGCCGATTTTCTGACTGTGGAGCAGCTTATTTATGTCCCCCCACTTTTGGACAAAAAAGGATCGGTTCTGGCTATTCTCCTCCATTGAACCGCTTTTTCCGGTCGACTGGAGAAAAGCATAGGCCGTATCCCGATCACTTTTTGTGTAATGAATAAAAGCATCTCCGGCAATTGCCATACGTATCCCCAGCAAGCGAACACGCAGCAGCCAATCTTCAGCGGCTTCCTGACCACTGTGACAGCCTTCGTCCCAGTACCCCGTTTTTTCCAGCGTTTCTCTGCGCAGCAGTAAACAAAATCCGGCCAGGCTCTCGGTTTCTCGCCATGCGGCCGGGTTGGAAATATTGTAGGTCTTGGCAAACGGAAATGCTTCATTTTCGTTTATATAAGGAACCTCAATCTGCTGCGCTCCGAATGGACCATTCGTTACAGGCCCGACGACCCCCAGCCGCGGATCGCTGTCCAAGCACTCCAGCAAACGGTTCAGCCAGCCGGGAGTCACCATAACATGTGGGTCCAGTACCGCAATGGTTGTGCCTTTTGCCATCATCAGTCCCTGATTCAGGCTGCTCAGCATATGAACATCCTTTTTTAGCAGCGCATAACGCACAGCGATACTTTTACGGAGCAAATAGGTGCGTGTTCCGTCCGTTGAGCCGGAGTCCACCACAATAATTTCATGAGGATAGCTCGTATGCTCCTCAATACGGTGAATACAAGCTCGAAGCCGATGAAGCTGATTGCAGGACGGAATGATAATGCTGACGCCTTCAAACACCTTGCCGAACGAAGCCTGGCCAAATCTGCTGCCTTGCTCCTGACCCCTTTTATATCCTGCCCAATAGCCTTTCTTACCGAGCCGTTTGCTATGTTTCCTTCGTATACTCAGGCGTTTCATGCCGTTCACTCCTCCGGGTGGCATTATGCCTATACTATATGCCTGGCCCGGCCGGATGGTGCTTCACCCGAGATCAGGGCAGAAGCCCTTTCATTTTTATTCCAGCCTCCTGCAGGGAAGCGAAGGTTCCTGCATCGCTCCAGTATCGCCGTAAAATATCATATTCCAGCTTGCCCTCAGCGGCATAACAGTTGTTGACATCCGTGATCTCAAGCTCACCGCGCGCCGAAGGATTAATTTGCCTGATCTTATCGAATACGGCAGTATCGTACATGTAAATACCAGTAACGCAATATTTGGATTGGGGATTTTCCGGCTTTTCTTCAATTTTTGAGATGCTCTCCGGCCGCTCGGGATCAAACACCGGTACTCCGTAACGACGGGCATCTGCCACCTTTTTCAACAATACTCTGGCGCTCCCCGGTGGCTGCTGCTTGAACCGTTCGATGACAGGACCCAGGTCCTCCTTGAACAAATTATCCCCTAGCAAAACAGTGAATTTTTCTTCTGGATGCATATAGCTTCTTGCCAGATCAAGTGCTTCCGCAATGCCGCCCGCCTTTTCCTGAATCCGGTATGTCAATTGGACACCATAATCGCTGCCGCTACCCAAAAAATCGGTATACAGTCCAGCCGATTGTTTGCCAATAATGATAAGCATATCGGTGATTCCTGCCTGTCGCAGTCTTTCGATACCATACACAATCATGGGATATTTGCCGACCGGAAGCAGATGCTTGTTGAGCAATGAAGTCAACGGATGAAGGCGCGACCCGGTTCCTCCTGCGAGAATAACCCCTTTCATATCTTCCCTCCTCCTTCAACAGCATGTTCAGCATGTAATCCCTCAACGTTTCCAGTTTCGATAAACATTCTGGGATCTATGCTCCATTTCTCTATAAATAAACGATAGTTCCGCTCGATCAACTCTTCATTCCAGGAAGTGTCTTCGCGCGAAAAGCTCGCATTTCCCTGATGATAAACAAAACAGTCATTACACATCAGCAGCTTATAGCCATGCACGCGTGCCCGCAAACAATAATCGTCATCCTCATAATGTCCGGGACTGAACCGTTCATCAAGTAATCCGATCCGTTCCACCAGTTCGCGCCGGAATAACATGCAAAATCCGACCAATCGCTTGACCTCCTGCCATCTGGATGGATTACTTGTATTATTTTGCTCCGCAAATCGCATCCAACTGGCGAAATCTCCTGCCAATCCGTGAATCTGCTGAATACCGCTGACATAATTGGTCACCGGCCCCACCAGTCCCACCGTGCTTTCACTCTGTAGTGCAGCCAGCATATTGGATAGCCACCCTCGCGTAACTGTCACATCATTGTTCAATATGACAAGCTGGTCGCCCGAAGCCAGACGGAACCCCATATTACAAGCTGTCGGAAATCCCCGGTTTTCGGGAAGACGCACGCTGATCAGACGCTCGGCTGCACAAAAAGCATCCGTGCCGTCATTTGAAGCGTTATCTACTACAATGATTTCATAAGGTACATCCACCGTATGTGTCCGAATCGCCTCAATACACGGCTTGAGCAGATGCAGGCCGTTATAAGTCGGGATAATAATGCTCGTCATACTCATCGTGCATTCCTCCCTTTGGCAACGTCTGCCCGTGTAGGAACGGGACCGAACGGAGAAGTGCCGGCTACCTTCAATACCGCTGTCAGCGCCTCCGCATGATCACCGACGATCAATTGCTCCATAGCGTTTCCTTTGCCGGTATTGAAGGCCCGCTTACGGTTCGTTTTAATGACGTCGACCGAGTGTACGGCTGCCACCATCATCCCGTGCAGTACCGCCATGGCGTGGGCCTTTGGCGGAACAGCGAGCATGGCCGAACCAAGCAAATCCAGCGAGCGTCGTGACAAGGCGTGCGGTACAGCGGTCAATGAGTTTGCTCCAAGATCCGGCCTGCGCAGTATGCGGTTCAGGAAGCCTTTGCACCGTGTTACGCTGTCCTGCTGTGCATAGGGCGGCAAATGTCTGCTCAGATCGTTAAGCGCCACATCCGTTCCCTGATCAACCGCGTGGAGAAAAGGGAGCAAGTCAGACGCTGGAATCGGCAAATCTCCGTCTACAAACAGCACGATATCAGCTTGCGTCATACGCGCGCCTACAGCACGCCCGACATCATGCCCCAGTCGATCCGGCATGTTGACGAGAGTCGCGCCAGGATGATGCTTCGCTACGATGGAGCGCGTGCCGTCCGTACAGCCGTTCAAAACGACAATGATGTCCTTAAGCGGAAGTTTTTCCAGCTCACCCAGCACCCGGTCAATTGTCGACTCCTCATTACAGACACTGACTACGGCTGCCGCTGTTCCCTGCAGTATAATGCCCTCGGGAACTTCTTGTATCTGAGGCAGGTTCACTTCGGTCATTTCCTTTCCCCGAGGTGCGGGTTTCCTCACCCTGCGGCTGTGTATTGAATGCGTCGATCCTTGTCTTCGCTGTACACGTCTGATCCCCCGGCTTGGGTCGTCACGCTTCCCCCTGCGATACTCTCTGCTCACGGTTTCACCTCGTCTCTGATCCGTTTGCGTTCCAAATCGGTGAATCCCGCACGTGTTCCCAGATGTGATGTAATCCAGGCAATAGCATCCAGATGATCCTGTACAATCACATCCACCAGCGGGTCCTTTCCGTTTTGTTTTTTGCGTGTTGCATTCATTCTACCGACAGCTATTCCATATACAGTCATCACTCGCAACCCGGAGACGATGGACATAGCTTGAAATAAAGGGGGATTCTCCAGCGACTTTAGACCTATTTTTTTTAAGGCCCTTTGACTTATGGCATGTGGAATACCTGTCATGGATGCCCCTCCTAAATCAACACGGTTCGACAAAATATTCAATACATGCTTTGCATCAACCACCGGATGTACAGACGTACGATTCACGGGTCCATGGTAATCATTCAGCACAATATCCGCTCCTGCGCAGATAGCCTGTATGAACGGTCGGAGTCTGACACAGGGAATGACGATATCGCCATCCAGAAAAAGCAGTACCTGCCCGGAAGCTGCCTCTGCTCCAATCCGACGGCCCACATCATGTCCCAGCGGTTCCGGGAAGGAAATCACACGCGCCCCTGCCGCCGCTGCCACCTTCGCCGTCCTGTCGCTTGATCCGTTCTCGACCACGATAACTTCGGTATGCGGGTGGACACGGCGTGCCTCACGAATAACAGCTCCGATCGTTTTTTGCTCATTCATGGCAGGGATAATGACAGATACGAGCAATTTGCCACTCGCTGATGGTTCAGAAGGCCGCTCCTCACCTGTCTGTGCGCCTTTTTCCACGCCCGGTTTCTCCCCATTGACTGGACTTATCGGATTCATATGCAGCTTGGGCACTCTTACCGGCAGCCACATCTTTGAGTAAGGATTAGCACCGGAATGCCGCCTGTGATTGAGCTTGAATCCACCTCTTCTCTGCTTCCTCATGCTCCCGTCTCACCTCCCTTATTGCTGTATAGATGGACAGCGTGATTAGGACAGTTCAACATAACCTATGCGGTCCAAATACCGTGTGTAACGGCAAGCGTGGAGCCTTTTCGACAAAGCAATTTTCGACTTTTTTTTACAAAACATATTAATCCTATTAAATAAATCGGTTATCAGGGTCTAAAGATTCATTTTGGATAAATTTGTGACATAGATCTTCTCGTCCGTCATTCTCTGTGCTAATATCAGAGCCAGATGATGGGAGTTCAATAAATCAGCATTTGTTTTTTTTGCATATGGGACTTTTTTTCCATTATCCACTATTATTCCACTTTCTAATATACGACAGGAAAGGAGGAGTTTGTCACCTTTTTAGGCTATATGCTTCACCTGCAGTCCCCCTCTTTTCACTTACGCTTCATGGAAAACTTCACAAAAAACTTCACAAAAAACTTCACGAAAAACACACTTCGGTATTTCTCTTCACGTTCCATTTTCTTCATGTTCCAGACGACAACACGACTTACCTAATTGGCGTAATGCCTAGTCAATGCAGGATGATTCATCCTGACAACTAATCAGGGAGAGTGAATGTTAATGAAAAAAGTATGGGTTTCGCTTCTTGGAGGAGCGATGTTATTAGGGTCTGTAGCGTCTGGTGCATCAGCAGCGGAGAGTTCCGTTTCGGGGCCGGCTCAGCTTACGCCAACCTTCCATGCCGAACAATGGAAAGCACCTTCATCGGTATCGGGCGATGACATCGTATGGAGCTATTTAAATCGGCAAAAGAAAACGTTGCTGGGTACGGACAGCACCAGTGTCCGTGATCAATTCCGTATCGTAGATCGCACAAGCGACAAATCCGGTGTGAGCCATTATCGGCTGAAGCAATATGTAAACGGGATTCCCGTATATGGAGCTGAACAGACCATTCATGTGGGCAAATCCGGTGAAGTGACCTCTTATCTGGGAGCCGTGATTACTGAGGATCAGCAAGAAGAAGCTACGCAAGGTACAACTCCGAAAATCAGCGCTTCTGAAGCGGTCCATACCGCATATCAGGAGGCAGCTACACGGGTTCAAGCCCTCCCTACCTCCGATGATACGATTTCTAAAGATGCGGAGGAGCCAAGCAGTGTAAGCAAAGACACTTACTCCGAAGCAGCTAACAACGGAAAAACGAGTTCCATTGAAAAGGACAAGCTCAGCCTTGAGAAAGCGGCTGACCTGAAAGATAGCAAAATTGAAGCGGTGGAGGCAGAGCCAAATTCCATTGCCAAAATCGCCAATCTGCAGCCTGAGGTAGATCCTAAAGCCGAGCTATATTTCTATGCGAAGGGCGATGCATTGCAGCTGGTTTATGTGACAGAGGTTAATATTTTGGAGCCTGCGCCGCTGCGTACACGCTACATCATTGACGCCAATGATGGCAAAATCGTATCCCAGTATGACATCATTAATGAAGCGACAGGCACAGGTAAAGGTGTACTCGGTGATACCAAAACATTCAACACTACCGCTTCCGGCAGCAGCTACCAGTTAAGAGATACGACTCGCGGGAATGGAATCGTGACTTACACGGCCTCCAACCGTCAAAGCATCCCGGGCACGATCCTGACCGATGCCGATAACGTATGGAATGATCCAGCCGGCGTGGATGCCCACGCTTATGCAGCCAAAACCTATGATTATTATAAGGAAAAGTTCAATCGCAACAGCATTGACGGACGAGGCCTGCAGCTCCGTTCGACAGTCCATTACGGCAATCGTTACAACAACGCCTTCTGGAACGGCTCCCAAATGACTTATGGAGACGGAGACGGCACCACATTTATCGCGTTTAGCGGTGATCCGGATGTAGTTGGTCATGAACTCACACACGGTGTTACGGAGTATACTTCCAATTTGGAATATTACGGAGAATCCGGTGCGCTGAACGAGGCCTTCTCGGACATCATCGGCAATGACATCCAGCGCAAAAACTGGCTTGTAGGCGATGATATTTACACGCCAAGCATTGCGGGTGATGCACTGCGTTCTATGTCCAATCCTACACTGTACGATCAACCGGATCACTATTCGAACTTGTACAGAGGCAGCTCCGATAACGGCGGCGTTCACACGAACAGCGGTATTATAAATAAAGCCTATTATCTGTTGGCACAAGGCGGCACCTTCCATGGTGTAACTGTCAATGGGATTGGCCGCGATGCAGCGGTTCAAATTTACTACAGCGCCTTTACGAACTACCTGACTTCTTCTTCTGACTTCTCCAATGCACGTGATGCCGTTGTACAAGCGGCAAAAGATCTCTACGGCGCGAGCTCGGCACAAGCTACCGCAGCAGCCAAATCTTTTGATGCTGTAGGCGTTAACTAAATCAAATACATGCTCCCCCTCATTTATCCTCTTCCATAGACCTTTGTCAGACCTTTGTCGTTGTGCAACTGTCATCTGCCCCTGCGCATACAATGGACGACTTGGGGGGGCAGTGTACAAGCTGTACCCCTTCCCCCTTATGTATATGGCGTCCCCTCAAAGGGACGCCCTTTTTTGTCTATATCACCTTTCGACCATTATCGACTAAATAAGACAAATGCAAATCAATTTAGGGACTTTAGACTCATTTTGGAGTAATTTGGAATAAACATCTTCTCGTTCCACATTCTCTGTGCTAATATCAGTCCAAGACGATGTAATCACAAAAAAAATAAAACTTTTTTTTTGCATAGGTTTGTTTTTCCATGGTGATCTCGTTTTAGATAAACAACAAATTTTAGACAAACAACAAAGCAACAGGCAACAAGACCTACATAGATGGCAACCATGCCAAAACAAAACAGGATACAATTGATCCTGAACTACACTTGGGAGAGTGATTTTTAATGAAAAAAGTATGGGTTTCACTTCTTGGGGGAGCGATGTTATTAGGGGCTGTAGCACCAGGTGCATCAGCAGCAGAGCATTCTGTTCCTGATCCTACTCAGCTAACACCGACTTTTCACGCTGAACAATGGAAGGCTCCTTCCACGGTAACCGGTGACAATATTGTATGGAGCTATTTGAATCGACAAAAGAAAACCTTATTGAATACAGACAGCACCAGTGTGCGTGATCAGTTCCGCATCATTGATCGTACAAGCGACAAATCCGGTGCAAGCCATTATCGGCTCAAGCAGTATGTAAACGGGATCCCCGTATATGGGGCTGAACAGACCATTCATGTGAACAACGCCGGTAAAGTAACCTCTTATTTGGGTGCCGTCATTTCAGAGGATCAGCAGCAAGACGCGACCGAAGATACCACTCCAAAAATCAGCGCCACTGAAGCCGTTTATACCGCATATGCAGAAGCCTCTGCCCGGATTCAATCCTCCCCATCCAGCAATGATAGCCTTTCTGAGGCTAGTGAGGAACAAGGGAGTGAGAATCAAGGCAGTGAGATTCAAAACAGTGGGATTAAAAGCAGTGTAAGTAATGATACTTACGCAGAGGCGCATAACAACGTACTTTTAACCCCTGTTGACCAAGCAGAGCAAAGTTCCATTGCCAAAATTGCTAATCTGGAGCCAAGTGTAGAGCCCACAGCAGAATTATACATCTATCCAGATGGTGAGACTACACGACTGGTTTATGTAACAGAGGTTAATATTCTTGAACCTGTGCCTCTGCGCACACGCTACTTCATTGATGCGAAAACCGGCAAAATCGTATTCCAGTATGATATCCTCAACCACGCAACAGGCACCGGCCGCGGCGTGGACGGGAAAACGAAATCATTTACGACTACAGCTTCAGGCAATCGGTATCAGTTGAAAGACACGACTCGCAGCAATGGAATCGTGACTTACACTGCTGGCAATCGCCAGACGACGCCAGGTACGATTATGACTGATGCGGACAATGTATGGGAGGACCCTGCGGCTGTTGATGCCCATGCCTACGCCATTAAAACCTATGACTATTACAAGAATAAATTCGGTCGCGACAGTATTGATGGACGTGGTATGCAAATTCGTTCGACAGTCCATTACGGCAAAAAATACAACAATGCCTTCTGGAATGGTTCCCAAATGACTTACGGAGACGGAGACGGGTCCACATTTACCTTCTTCAGCGGCGATCCAGATGTCGTAGGACATGAGCTTACCCACGGCGTCACCGAGTTCACCTCCAATTTGGAGTATTATGGTGAATCCGGTGCATTGAACGAAGCCTTCTCGGATATTATCGGTAATGATATAGATGGCACCAGTTGGCTTCTTGGCGACGGCATTTATACGCCTAATGTTCCAGGCGACGCTCTGCGTTCCCTGTCCGATCCTACACGATTCGGCCAGCCGGATCATTATTCCAATTTCTATCCGGACCCCAACAATGATGATGAAGGCGGAGTCCATACGAACAGCGGTATTATCAATAAAGCCTATTATTTGCTGGCACAAGGCGGTACGTCCCATGGTGTAACGGTAACTGGTATCGGACGCGAAGCGGCTGTATTCATTTACTACAATGCCTTTACCAACTATTTGACCTCTACCTCCAACTTCTCTAACGCACGCGCTGCTGTTATACAGGCAGCCAAGGATTTTTATGGTGCTGATTCGCTGGCAGTAACCAGTGCTATTCAATCCTTTGATGCGGTAGGAATCAAATAAATGATATCCTGTGTTCCTCGCAATTGTTCCTCATCCAAGAGATAGACACCTGCTATACAGCCCTCATTTGATCCTGCTCGTAAGCAGTCAAAAAAATGGGGGTGCAGTGCAAGTCTGTACCCCTTCCCCCTATATCTAGGGCATCCCTCCTCAAGGGTTGCCTTTTTTTTTCTAAACCTACAATGGCTATGCGAGAGTTAACATAATATTTATTTTCGATATATTTCGACCAGATACGACATTTCCATTAACATTTTGGGACTAATGAATTATTTTGGGCTATTTTGTAAAACGAATCTTCTCGTTCGACATTCTCTGTGCTAATATCAGAGCCGAGACATGAAAGACCTACATACATGACGCAATACCTATTCAAAATCGGGTATTTTTATCCCACATTATCTAGGGAGAGTGAATATTAATGAACAAGGTATGGTTTTCACTTCTTGGAGCAGCGATGTTATTAGGTTCTGCCGCTCCCGGAGCCTCCGCAGCTGAAAATGCGGTTCCCGCACCAACTCAATTTGCACCGACATTTCAAACAGTAAGCTGGAAGTCTCCTACATCAGTGACTGGTGACGACCTGGTCTGGAGCTTTTTGAATCGACAACAGAAAACGTTAATGAGCTTGGACAATATCAACAGCGGCACCAATGTCCGTAAGCAATTTCGCATCATGGATCGAACCACTGACAAATTTGGTACAACGCATTATCGACTCAAGCAGTATGTGGACGGAATTCCCGTATTTGGAGCCGAACAAACAATCCATGTGAACAAGTCCGGTAAAATCACCTCTTATTTGGGAGCTGTCATTTCAGAGGATCAGCAAGCCGACGCTAAAGAAAACACAACTTCAAAAATCAGCGCTACTGAGGCCGTATATACCGCGTATGAAGATGCAGCTACACGGATTCAGTCGCTTTCTTCCTCCGTCAATACCGTTTCTGAACCTATCGAGAATACAAGTAATGTAAGTAAAGACACTTACGGAAAAGCATCTAACAATGAATTATCGATTTCTATTGATAAGGAACCATTGGAGCTGGAAAAAGAAGCTGAGCTGAAGAACAGCAAATTGGAAGTGGCAGAGCCTTCATCCTCATCTATTGCCAAAATCGCCAATCTGGAACCAAGCGTAGACCCTACAGCAGAGCTCTACATCTATCCTTATGCAGACTCAACTCGTCTCGTTTATGTAACTGAAGTTAACATTTTGCAGCCTACTTTACTGCGCACACGTTACTTCATTGATGCTAATGACGGAAAAATCGTATACAAATATGACATCCTTAACGAAGTCATTGGCAAAGGACGCGGTGTATTTGGCGATACCAAAACATTTGAAACGACCGCTTCGGGCAAGAAATACCAGCTAAAGGATACTACCCGTGGTAAAGGCATTTTAACTTATAACGTTCACAACACCGAGACGCTTCCCGGCACCCTGTATACAGACTCAGATAACGTATGGGAAGATCCGGCTGCGGTAGATGCCCATGCTTACGCGATTCGCACTTATGATTATTTCAAAGATAGATTTGGGCGCGACAGCATTGACGGGCATGGCATGGCCATCGCCTCGGCCGTCCATTACGGTCCAAAGAACTACAATAATGCCCACTGGGGTGGAACGCATATGCTCTACGGGGACGGAGACGGCACGTTGTTTGCCCCTTTCAGCAGCGACCTTGAAATTGTCGCTCATGAGCTGACGCACGGCGTAACCGAGCATTCATCCGGGCTGGTATATTTCGGTGAATCTGCTGCCCTGAGCGAAGCCATCTCGGATATTATCGGCAATGACATCGATCGCACCAATTGGGATTTTGGCAAAGTCGCTTATACACCTAACATTAAGGGTGACGCCATCCGCTCCCTTTCCGATCCGGTCAAATACGGTCAGGTAGATCACTACAGCAATTTTTATCCTGACCCAAATAACGAGGATTATGGCGGGGCCCACATCAATAGCGGTATTATTAATAAAGCCTACTATCTACTGGCACAGGGCGGGACCTTCCATGGAATCAAGGTAGATGGAATCGGACGTGATGCTGCCGTCTATATCTACTATAATGCGTTTACTAACTATTTGACTTCGACCTCTAACTTCTCCACCGCGCGTGCTGCCGTTATTCAGGCGGCCAAGGATAGCTACGGTGAGGATTCAATAGCGGTAACCTCTGCCATTAAGTCCTTTGATGCTGTAGGTATAAAATAAGTTTGTTGGACACATCTCCTCAGATATTACAAGTTTACCCCCTTCCTCCTTATATATACGGCGTCCCCTCAGCGGGACGCCTTTTTTTGCCTTCAATATCCCATCGCAATCCACAGGATCACCCCTTCACATGTCGAGCCCGAGTGTTCACGTTCCACAGTAAGTACCGCTGAATGCCTCTGACGTTTTGTGACACCTACCATCACCCCCGGCACACTCGCATTGGCTGTGACTACATATTGGGTATTGATAAATGGCTTTTTGAACACAATGCTCACTTCATCCCTGTCTGTTGTGGCGGGAAGGTAAAAAGGAATGCTGCCAAATTGAGATGAAGCTTTCTCTGGATCAGAAGCCTCATCACAGGCCGATATGCCATCTTCAATTGCATCTACCCTTGATGGGTCGTCCATGTGGATACCTGGATCGGCATTTTCCCCGGGCAAGACCATTCGCTGCTTGGAGCGATGTCTCCCTTCTGCTATGTGGATACTGGTAATGGAACAATCGAGTAACGATTCTTGCTCTGCCTGACCTTCCGTCGTGATCAACGGAAGGTCGTTATCCGTCTGGATTTCCGTATCCGAATCAGGTACAGACAACAGCAATACAGATGCCCGATTCATCAGCATCGCTTCCTCCAGCGTCTTGGGCAGCTTATGCTTCTTCCTGACCACTTCTTCAACAGCTTGAACCGAGAGTTCCGTTTCTATGGATGTGGGTACCGCTGACTCTCCACGCTGTATCGGTCTATGAATGCCAGAAGTTGAAGCCGTTTTATCCTTGCTCACACGGGGGGCCTCGTTGGGAAGGTTGCGCCGCGCTGTTTTCTTATCCTTATGACCATGGTTCGTACGATGATTCATAGTGACCGCTCCTTTGGCACAGGAGTGAACCAGCGGTCGCTCCGCTTCATTCACCCGGCTGGGAATCATGGCTAATGCCTATAAGTTAGCCTATGCACATAAAGGCGCCCATGTCACTCGGTTGCACAATCCAGCATCATTTGCGCCCATCGCTGTGCTGAATGCTGCCATAAGAACCGTCTCCGCACCTCACCAAGCCCGGCTTCTCCCATCCGCCGCCGCAAGCCCGTCTGCCGGAGCAGTCCGATGATGGCCGCAGCCATTTCCCGCTCCCCGGGGGATGGATCGACAAGCCAGCCCGTCTCGCCGTGTCGTACAACCTCCGGAATGCCGCCGATACGGGAAGCAACCACGGGCATTTCTGCCGCCATAGCTTCCAGATTGACCAGCCCGAAGGCTTCATCCTCCACCGAAGGAACGACAGCCACGTCGGCCAACTGATAGAGCGAGGCCAGCGCCGGATGGGGAACATAGTCCAGAAATTGGACGTGCTTTTCCAATCTTAGCTTACGCATCTGCCGCCGCAACGAAGCCGTGTACGGCGTGAGGCGGTCGTGACCGTAATAAGCGCTGCCTGCAATGAGCAGCAGCACATCCGGGCAGGCCCGGACGACACGGCGCAGGGCCTGGAGCAGCCGGTGAACACCCTTCCCCGGCATCAATCTGCCTGCGTATAGCACGATCCGTCGGCCTGACCAGCCGAAGTCGTCCAATCGCGCCGCTCTGACCGCTTCTCCTACCGGGGTCCAGCGTGGCAGAAAATCACCGGGATGAATGCCCAGGTTGTTTACGACGATACGTTCCCTAACAACAGCAGGACTGTTGGCGGCGACGCTGACCCCCAAATAAGCGCTGTTCACGACGATCCGATCGAGTGGCAGCAGCAGTCTGCCTATGTCCTCTCGTTTGAGATGGGGCTCGCGGATAAAAGTGGTCGAATGCAAGGTCAGCACCACTCGGCTATCAGGCAAAGCCTCGCGAATGGCATGCGCAGCAGTCGGGCGGTTGTGTACATCTACTACTGCAGGTGACCATCTCTTCAAGTCAGCAATTACCTCTGGAATATAGCCTGCCCCTCGCGTATAACGCATGCATGGGACTCCGTCCACGTCTCCATGGTCCGGTGTCTCTGTTCCCTTGATCCCATAGATCTGTGCCTGAAGCACATGACTGGCTAGTGGTACCATACAGGCAATAACCCGCTCCACAGAGCTGCTGCGGGGCGAAGGTATCACAAAAGAGCCCGGTGTAACGACCGCTACCTTGGGCCTCTGCATCCATCCTTCACCTACTTCCCTCTCTTATTCCAGCACCCTTCAACACTCATCTAGTATCATATCGTCTCCTTCCCTGAAAGGTGCCTGATTTCTCACTTTGGGCATACCGCAAGGCTAGCGTCCATGCCTGGCCAATCATTGATACATATGATGGACTAGAATTACAGTATGGTCAGTTGGAGTGACTATAAGGAGGGCGGACATACTCATGTTGCATGTCGGCGTCATGCTCAACCCGGTGGCCTACCGGGGCATCCCCGCCATGAAGACGCGATATGAATCCATCGCCAATTACGAGGACGCCGGGTTAAGCTATGAGCTCATCCCCTGCTTTCTTCGTCTGGAGGATATTCATATAGTGACTGGAACATGCCGGGCTTTTGTTAAACACGGCAACGAGTATCGGCAGATGATTCTTCCGTTGCCGCCGGTCATCCACAATCGAACTCTTTATCGGCATAATGAAAATGCCAGCGATATCCATAGGCTGGTACAAAAGGGAATCTATATTTTTAATGAACAAAACCGTTTCCGCAAGGACCATATACACGCGATTTTGCAGGAAGACCCGTTGCTACGCATCCACCTCCCCAAAACATTGCAAGGCAACCTGTCTTCAATCCATTCTCTGATGGAGCAAACCGGGGATGTTGTAATTAAGCCCAGCAGCGGTAGTGTTGGCAGAGGAATTATGCGTCTGCGGCATTCCCGTGGCCACTGGACCCTGCAATGTGCTCATCCTTCTAAACGTGAGCGCTGGTCCACGCTACGCTTACATGTCGGAGAACTGCCTTTATTTCTGCACAAGCGACTGCTGCATGTGCCTCACATCGTACAGGAAACCATACCGCTTGCTTTGTACAACAATCGTCCCTTTGATATCCGTGTGACCGTTCAGCGTGGATATGGCGGCATCTGGGGGGTGACAGGCATGTTTGCCAAAATTGCCCCTTCCCACACCTTTGTATCCAATGTGGCACAGGGCGGTACAGCCCGTTCCTTACCGGAGGTGTTGTCACAGGCACAGGCACAGGCGGCTAAAGTCTCGAATATAGCCCGTTTGATGAATGAACTGGAGAGACTCGCGTTACAAATCGTTCACCGACTGGCACAGAGCCTTCCCCGGCTTGCTGACGTCGGTTTGGATCTGGGTATCACCCAAGAGGGCAACATTTTTTTTATCGAGTGCAACGGTCGCGACCAGCGCTACGGCTTCAGTCAGGCAGGCATGAACAATGTCTGGAAGGAAACGTACACTCAGCCAATGGCTTACGCCCGGTGGCTTCTTGAACGGATGCCTTCAGCAGACACCGAACGTTCACTCGATCGTCCACTGTATTGATTTACGTCACATTCTGTGTCAATATAGTTCAGAGCGGCCGGACAGGTTCCGGCCAAGACGGCTCGGAGATGAACAGGGGGATCTGAAATGGCAAAACAATGGCTGCGGCTCATGACGGAGCTATCATCGCGCAAGTGGGTGTGCCGGATTGTGGGCTCCTTCGCGCAAAGCGGTGCAAGCCGACTTTTTATCCCCACCTTTATACGTACGTACCAGATCCAGACGCATGAGGCGGAACAGGAATGGAAGGCATACCGTTCTCTGAACGCCTATTTTACACGCAAATTGAAAGCGGGCATGCGCCCGATTGATACGAACGCCGAGGTGATGACCAGTCCGGTGGATGCACGGATTACTTTTACTGGACCAATTACGTCTGGCACTCTTTTGAATGTCAAAGGACAGGATTATACGCTGGATGAGCTGCTTAACCGCTCGCCGCGTCTTGAAAAGTACACACACGGCTATGCTTATGTGCTCTACCTCAGCCCGACGGATTATCATCGTATTCATGCGCCGGTATCCGGCACGCTGGTAGAGAAGGAGCATCTGCGCGGCAAGGTATATCCCGTAAATGACTTCGGTTTGCAGCATATGAAGCGAGTACTTAGCCGTAATGAACGACAGATTACGTACATTGCCCATGAATATGGTGAGGTGGCTGTCGTCAAAGTTGGCGCGATGAATGTGAGCAGCATCAAGTATACGGACGATCAAGCCGTTTCATGGCAAAAAGGCGACGATCTCGCATATTTCGAATTTGGATCAACCGTCGTTCTATTGACGGAAAATGGGACGTTTGAGCCAGACCCCGCGTTGAAGCCGGGCGATGTGGTAAAAATGGGACAACGTCTTGGTTGCTTCCGCCATGATGCTAAAGCGTAACCGGCTTTACCGCCAGTGCGTTGCAGCTACCCATACAAAAAGGACCCGGCATTACTGCCTGGGTCCTTTTCGTTTTGTCAAACGATAGCACTCCATATGCCCGAAAAATCTGAACAGCTCGTCCACCGTCATGGCTCTACCTGATCTCGGACGGACTTTTCCCTGTATATTGCTTGAATTGACGGCTGAAGAAAAAGATATCACGGTATCCCAAAGCCTCTGCCACCTCGGTCACATTCATTCCGGCATGCAGCAAAAGATGCTGCGCGCGCTCAATCCGCATACTGATAATATGAGATTGCGCGGAAACGCCCAGCAGCTCCTTGAATTTAATTGAAAAATAACGCGGCGACAGCCCTGCCCGTGCCGCCAAATCCTCGACACGATGAGGAAGTCCCGGATGCTGACGCACATAGTTGGCCGTTTCTCGAATGACCTCGGTGAGCTGGTTGCTGGCCTGCTGCTCCTGCGGCTCCTTGCGATCGGCACGCAGCAGATGAATCATCAATTGCTTCAGGATCAGCCTGCCTTCCTCCTCAGCTCCGTAAGCATGCTCCAAGCGCAGGCGGACGTACCTGGCGAGCATATGCTCCACCTCGAACGTTTCCTCCAGCATACGGTAGCTTGCAGGGATGAGCTTCGGCTGCTCGGAAAGATCAAAATGAATATAAGTAAGTATAAGCGGCTTTTGCGGGTTATGTGTGGCACGGGTATCATCCCCGGGCTTGAACAGAAAGCAGCTGCCTTTGCTCACTGAATAGGCTTCCCCGTTTAATACAACCGTCCCTTCTCCGCTCCATACATAAAATAAATCATAGTTTGGCATCGGCTTTTCACGCACCTGCCATTTCCAGCCCGGCTCGCACACAATCTTGGCAAAGGCGGGCAGCAGGATAAACGATGACGCAGACATATCCAGCAACATCTGCACCTCCTTTTGCTATTCTTTGGATGTTCTCTATCCCGTTAAATACTAATATAAGCGCAGCGCAGCCAATACGCAAAAAATTACTAACAGTTGGCATGAAGCTGAATCAGCTTGCAGACACCAGCGATCAATAGCTGTACAAAAGGAACTTGCCGAACTGCGCGAGAGCTTGATAAAATATAGCCGTCGTTAAGTACTTTTTTAGTGCAATTTTCTACCACTCTCTCCGAATCTTGGAGGGACTGGCACCGTCGGGAGCAGGATTGCAAAGAACAGCAGCCTTTGTACCTCCCCCGAAGCAGACGCGAAGAAGCGACACAAAAATCGGGTACTGGTACCTCAAGGAGAGTGTGGTATTCATGCTAGACAAAGACACAACTGATCAACAATTAGCTGTTTTATCAACCATTCAAAACAATTTAGGTATGATCATGTTTGACACGCAAGGACAAGTCACTTGGTCCAATGAACTTTTCGCTAGTGCAATGGGATATAAGGTTGATGAAATTGTCGGTATTCATCACAGCAAGCTTTGCTTGCAAGAATTTGTATCCAGTCATGCGTATGCTGACTTATGGAGTAATTTGCGTCAAGGAAAAGCCTTTCAAGATAAAATCGTACGGGTTACAAAAGATAGAAGAAAGTTAACACTAGAGGCAACTTATATGCCTATCCTTAAAGAAAATCATGTCCAAGCAGTCATCAAGATAGCAACTGACATCACGAAACGCGAAACCGTTCTCCAGGAAAGTACGGCAGAACTGATAGCAATGGTGGAAGAAATGACTGCTAACACTGATGAGGTATTGGAAGCTTCGAAGCTGATTGTAGACCATATGGCAAAGTTGAATACGGAATCTGCAGTAGTCAGAGACCAGCTCAAAAGTATCCAATCAGTCACTAGTGTTGTCAAGGATATTGCTTCTCAATCTCATTTGCTGGGTTTGAATGCCGCCATTGAAGCTGCCCGAGCCGGTGAACAGGGACATGGCTTTGAGGTGGTTGCCAATGAAGTTAGAAAAATGGCGGCCTCCAGCAAGCTATCTGCAGAAGACATCTTCATTCAAATAAATGAAATTGCAAAAACAATGTCGTCGATGATGCAAAAAATTGAAGATATCACGGACCAGATTTCCAACAATTCGGATGCTATGAGTGAATTAAAAAAAGCCTATGATCATATCGCTGCTACCACAGAAAATTTGGCAGCCTCAATTTAAGTCGCTTACTTTCAGTTGCGTCCCCTTAATGCTTTTGCGTGACGCTTACCGAGTGTAATGCTATAATATGTAATCAAAATGACTTGGAAGGATGAAACGGGAATGAATCCACTGGTAGCACAGTTAAACCAAAACATTCAGACAGGCAACGAGCATGTATATCAAATGCTTTCCCTTTTGGGCAAAGAAATTTATTTTCCAAAAGAGGGAATTTTGAGTCAATCCGCAGAGGCGGGGAAACTTGCCAAAAAGTATAACGCAACGATTGGTATTGCTACTGAAGGCAGCGGTCCTATGCATTTGCAGGTTATTCAGGAGAAGCTGTCCGCATATAGTCCCAAGGATTTATACCCATATGCTCCCCCTGCGGGCAAGCCTGAGCTGCGCAGCGTATGGCGCGATAAAATGCTGAAGGAAAATCCTTCACTGGCTGGAAAAAGCTTTAGCCTTCCCGTAGTTACAAACGCGCTGACCCACGGCCTGAGTATCGTTGCCGACCTGTTTACAGATGAAGGGGATGCTGTCATCTACCCGGACAAAAACTGGGAAAATTATGAGCTGACCTTCGGTATTCGACGTCATGCACGATTGGTGAACTACCCATTGTTCACGGAGGATCATCGCTTTAATAGCGAGGGGTTACGTGAGGCGCTGCTGGCGCAGAAAGAGTACGGCAAAGCGATCGTTGTGCTGAACTTCCCGAACAACCCAACTGGCTATACACCGGGCGCCGAAGAGGGGAAAGCAATTGTGGCTGCCATTCAGGAAGCCGCAGAGGCAGGCATCAATGTTGTGGTGGTGACAGACGATGCTTATTTTGGTCTGTTCTTCGAAGACTCCCTGCATGAATCGCTATTCGGTCAGTTAGCTGGACTTCATCCTAGAATTTTACCAGTCAAAGTCGACGGAGCTACCAAAGAAGAATACGTTTGGGGTTTCCGTGTCGGATTTATTACCTTCGCTTCCGAAAATCAGGATGTGCTGAACGCACTGGAGCAAAAAACATTGGGGATTATCCGGGCAACGATTTCGAGCGGCCCTCACCCGTCCCAAACCTTTGTACTGGAGGCTCTCAAATCTCCTGATTTTGAGCAGCAAAAGAAAGAAAAGTTCCAAATTATGAAGGGACGGGCCAATAAAGTCAAAGCATTGCTGGATAGCGGAAAATACAAAGATGTATGGAGCTATTATCCTTTCAATTCCGGTTATTTCATGTGTCTCAAGCTGAACGGCTTGTCCGCCGAGCGGCTGCGTATACATTTGCTGGAGCAATATGGAGTTGGAACGATTGCACTGGGTGAGCACGACCTGCGAATCGCGTTCTCCTGCATCGAGGAAGAATATCTTGAGGACTTGTATGACATTGTTTATCGTGGCGCACAGGATTTGTTGAACGCCTGATGATAGCGGGTTAAATGTATAGCTTAATGAAGCGGTATGCCGGATGTTGCGGTATACCGCTTTTTTTGGAGTTCGCTGCATGATTGTCAATCACACTTTGGGATAGATTATCCTTCAGCAGCGAGCAAGGATTCCTGTGCCAGCGGCAGCAGGATGATCACCTCGGTCCCGACCCCCGGCTCACTCTCATAGCGTATACTCCCGTTCATTGCTTCAATGATTCGAAAGGAGACCGCCGTTCCCAGTCCCGTTCCTACCTCCTTGGTCGAAAAAAACAGAGTGCCCAATCGATCTAGATGCTCCCGGCTCATGCCTTTCCCATTATCTCTAATACTCAGACACGCCTTTTCTTCATGAATTATCAGTGTTATGTATACCCTGCCTCCATCCTCGGCTGCCTCAATCGCATTTTTCGTCACATGTACTAATGCCTGTAGCAACTGGTTACGATCTGTATATACGTATATTTCATTCTTTAGCTCTGTATATAGTCTTACACCTTGCTTGGTCGCCATCGGATTCAGAAGCAGAACAATCTGCTGCACCATACCCGACAAATCCATCAACTCTGTTTGGCCAATCTGCGGTCTCGACAAGCTCAGATAGTCGCTAATAATTCTTTCAGCCCGATCTGTCTCTGCCAGCGCCAAAGCAATATACCTGCGGTTTTTCCCTTCCAGCTCTGGCTGAACCATTTGCAGGAACCCTTTAACCACAGTCAATGGATTCCGTACTTCATGGGCCATAGAGGCAGCCAGTTCACCCAATGTGTTGATACGCTCGGCCTGTCGAATCTTTCTCCTCATTTCTTCCCGTTCCAGACTGAACTCCATCCAGAATGAAGAGGCCCCAACACTTAGGAATTGGATCACACCAAACCCGATAATGATCTTGATCAGTTCGATTTCATCCTTATCCAGGCTGCCATTAACCCAGGAATGTATAAAAAGAATACTCAGCATAACCATGCTGGCCCATATACTCATCAGCATATTGATGCCTACCCGGAAAAACATGCCTTTGAGCTGCACAAACTTTTTTCTCGCCAGGAGGGGGCCGAGATAACAGAAGATCATGCTGAGTAGCCCGACATCTACGGATTCCGGACCTATATACATACGAGCTAACACCATCACTGTTATATTCAGCAATCCTGCCTTGGGGCCAAAATACAGCACGGATAGAATCAAAGGAACATAGCGGAGATCCCAGTATAAGCCATACCAAATGTACGAAAAAACAATGCATAGCACAGAAGACACACCCAGCACCCCTCCCATAAGCAGCGGGGCATGTTTCATATGTCGGTGATCCGACAAAGCGCTGTACACCAGCAACGGTACAAACACAAGAAATATGTTTACGAGCAGCTTATCGACCAGCATCTCGTCTTTCCCACTTTCCAAGTGATAATGATTACATACTTCTTCTATTCTCGCTAATGCGTGTCTTTTCCTTTCTATACTCCCGTATCTGATAAAAAATATAAGGCGATTCGGCAACCTATCTGAACATTGGCCCACGCCATCTGGGAAGCCGCCTCATAAGATACGGTGTATCCTTTATCACAATGAACGAGAGGAGAATGGGCATGGGAGCAGAAGAAACAAGAGGCGGTTACGGTGGTTACGGTGGTCATGGCGCATTCACAAGCACAGGAACCATTTTGGTATTGTTCATTTTATTAGTTATCATCAGTAAAACGTTCTTTATTTATTAGGCAGCTGAATATCTGCACCCACAGCTGACAATAGCAGCAACCGCGCAAAAAAAAGGCTAACCTGCAAACAGCCCCTGCTGCTTGCGGATTAGCCTATTCTTTATCTATTAAAATTCAGATTACACTTCTTCCTCATCCTGTCCGTCCGAACGCCATTTTTTCGCCTGTGTTCCCCGGATCAGAAACACCACAACAACTCCGCCAACCAGCGTAAGCAGCGTAGACAGTAGATCCTCAGTTCCTTTTGCCAGAAAAGGAAGCCACAGGACTACGGCAGCGGGCAACGTCAATCGGACGACAAAGTCCAGAAAAGACGCGCGGCGATGATGTACAGGAATCGGATATAGCTGAAGCCACAACGAATCCTTGTGATACTGCCTGAGCGAAGTGATTTGTACGCCAATGAGAAATATAAAAAATAAATACACCGCAATGCCAATCCAGCCCGTATGGGTGATATATATAATTAATAGACCCAAAATACCTAACCGAATGACAATACCTGCAGGTTCTGTACGTAAAAACGTCTTAAACAGCAGATAGCGATACGCTCCCTTTCTGCCCCACGGTATGTTTCCCCCCAGCCAGGAAAGCCAGCGGCGCGGAGTTACTCTCTGCGTAAGGGCAGGTACATCGACGAACCAGCCCAACGTACGCATCACCCGAGCGGCCTGCATGCTTTCTGTCCGAATCAGTTTTTCCCAAGCTACTAACAGCTTGACCGGAAAACGCAGGACAAGCACGTAGACCACGCTGACCAATATGATAAACGGCAAGCTGCGGAGCGAAGGTTGCCACAGCCATGCGGCTACCATCAGCACAGCCAGCACCCACCGAAGCAGACGATAACCTGCGCTGGCGCCAACCGATACCATGCGAAGCTCCTGCCAGCCGCCATAGCTGAACAGCAGCTTCAACAGCACAAACAGCAGCAGGGTCAACAGCAACGGCTTAGGTGCGACATCGCTGCGAATATACAGGGGCCACGCGATAATGGACAACAACAGCAGACCGAATATTTTATACACCACACCCCGGATGCGGCTGGCCTTAAAATAATGCTGCATCGCATATTCCTGCGGACGCAGGAAGACAATATCCGCCGCGTCCAAATACGTACGAAAGCTCGCATGGGCAATCGGAATAGCTACAATCAGCATGATCCAGCGGATGGGCAAATCCGGTGGAGTATGCATCAGCAGCGACGTGTACCATGCAGCAAAAGCAATCAGCGCAAAGCCGAAGACCACTGCCAGTCCGCTCTGAATGACATAGCCCAGATAGGGCAGCACCTGTCCCCAGAACGCAACACGTCTTTCTTTATGCAAGCGTTGCAAGTCCATACTCATTCCCTGCCCTGTACCAGCTCATAAAATGCATCTTCCAGCGGCATGCCCGGCTTACCCGCCTGTGCTGTCACTTCATCCAGCGTACCCTGCGCAATGATGGCGCCCTGATGAAGCACAATGAAACGATCACAATAATTTTCAATCGTGGACAAAATATGAGAACTAAGTAAAATGGATGAGCCTGAACGCTTCATTTCCAGCATAAAGTCAAGCAGGGAACGAATCCCCAGCGGGTCCAGGCCCAAAAATGGCTCATCAATAACATACAACGGCGGTCCCGCTAAAAATGCGCACATAATCATGACTTTCTGACGCATCCCTTTGGAAAGATGCATGGACATGCTTCCGCTCTTGTCCCGCATACGGAACAGATCCAGCATCTGGTTACTACGTGTGCGGAAATCCGCTTCACTGACTCCGTAAGCCCTGGCGGTGAACTCCATATGCTCCATCACCGTCATTTCAGGATACAGCTCTGGAGATTCGGGTACAAAAGCAATGGCTCCCTGATATTGCTCGGGATTCTCCTCTTGCTTATGTCCCTGCACGCGAATTTCTCCGGCCTGCGGTGTCATTAGGCCCAAAATATGCTTCATGGTCGTACTTTTCCCGGCCCCGTTCAGACCGATCAGTCCGACCATTTCGCCCGGCTTCACATCGAGCGAAATCTGATGCAGCACCGGGCGCTTGGCACTGTATCCTCCGGTCAGTCCATTAATTTGCAATACAGGCTGTTGTTCCATGGCTCCCCCTCTTCTCCCTTATCCGTTCGGTCCTTATTCGTTCGGCTTCGACCCTTTTTCCTTCAGCCATCTTGGCGCACCCTTGTTTTTACGCTCACGCTCGCGTTGTGCTTTTCCTGCTTTGGACAAGGCAGCTCCTTTGCCCTTGCCTGAAGCCGAACCGGCGGCGGCAGTCCTTCCGGGACGTCCATTCTCACCACGAACAGGCGCCTTGCCGCTTTCCACTGCGTCAGAAATCGTTCTCGCCTCGGATGGCTTTACAGGCGCACGCTTGGCATCCGCCGGACGCGGCACGACCACACGTCCTCCATACAACGCACGCTCTGTGATGTTAATGTCCAGCTCACGGGAGAACTTGCGCATAATAAACGTTTCGCGCTCGGTAACAACAGACACAACCAGTCCTTTGCGTCCCATCCGTCCTGTACGTCCCGCGCGGTGAACATAGGCTTGACTGTCCGTAGCCGGATCAAAATGAATGACCATTTCCAGCCCTTCAATGTCCAGACCACGGGCTGCCACATCGGAAGCGATCAGCACCTTGAGCTTGTCCTCCCGGAATCGGGCCAGCACGTTGCTGCGCGTGACTTTATCCGCATCACCATACAGGGATGCTGTAGTCAGTCCCATATGATTGAGCTTGGCTTCAATCTCCCCGATCGCATTCGTTGTATTCACGAATACCAGCGCTTTTCTCGGATTAAAATGACGCACCAGGCGGCGCAGCATATCCACCTTATCCCGCTCTTCGGTCACAAAGTAATAATGCTCCAGTCCACTGGCTGTCTTCTGATCGGGATCAATGCCGATTTCCACGTAATCATTCATCTCACGCTTCGCCAGCGCTTGAATCTCATCGTTCAGCGTTGCGGACAAAAATACCAATTGACGATCACGCTGGGCAGTGCCCAATATGTTCTTCACATCACCCGCTCCGCCGAGCTGGAACATCTGGTCCACCTCGTCGATGACGATGGTTGTGATGTTGTGCATTTTCAGCTTTTTCGCAGCAATGAGTTCCCGTACACGTCCCGGTGTGCCGACAACAAGCTGTGGATGATCCTTTAGCTTCTCGATCTGGCGTTTGATGGCTGCTCCGCCGATCAGGCCAAGCACGCGGATTCCGCGCTGCTCTCCGTAACGCTGACCCTCGCGCACAATTTGCATCGCCAGCTCCTGACTTGGAGCCAGTATCATCTTTTGCGTAGCCTTTTTCTGCGGGTCAATCGCTTGCAGCAGCGGCAGCAAATAGGCCAGTGTCTTCCCTGTGCCCGTCTGCGAGCGCGCCAATACATGCTTCCCCTTCATCATTTCGGGTATAGCCTGCGCCTGCACCGGCGAAGGCTGTGTAATTTCATGCTCAGCCAGTTTGGTCAACAGATCTGGTTCAATGCCAAGCGATTCAAAATTCAATGTCATGAAAAGGTCCAACCCCTATACGTAAATTCGTTACTCTCCATTATATGCGAAAATAGCCCTGTTACCAAATCACAAAAATAAAAGATGTCCCTCACCATACCCATGGCTTTTGGGACATCTTTTATTTCTTGTTCATTACACCATGACCCAGCCTGTCAGTCAGTCTGGGAGCAAGCTGATACAGCTTGAGAAAAGGAGATACCCACCGCGGCAGATTAACCTCTTCCCTACGAAGCTCTATCGCCCTTACAATGTGCTGTGCTACCTTATCCGGCTTAAGCATAAACCAGCCTACATTACGAACATATCCGCCCGAAGGATCTGCAAGCTCAAAAAATGGCGTGTCAATCGGCCCGGGATTTATCGTCGTTACGGTCACGCCGCTCCCGCGCAGCTCTTGCCGAAGCGCATTGCTGAACCCGAGCAATGCATGCTTCGTCGCTGTGTAGGAAGTCGATTTGGCAGTCCCGATTTTCCCGGCCATAGATGCTACATTGACAATCTGCCCGCTGCGCTGCTCTGTCATTTGCGGCAAAAACGCCTTTATGCAGCGAACAGCTCCCATGTAGTTCACGTCCATCATTCGTTCAAATTCCGTCAGGTCTGTTTCATGAAAATACTCAAACTTTCCGTAACCCGCATTGTTAAGCAAAATATCGACCTGTCCGTACTGCTCCATTACCCGGGTAGCAACGGCCTCTACTTGCTCCTGACGGGTGACATCCAATGGAATCAACTCATGTCTGCCGCTGATTGTCGCAGACACTTGCTCCAGCCGCTCCTGCGAGCGTGCTGTCAAAATAGGGACCGCGCCCTTTTCGCTCAACAAGCGTGCACAGAGAGCGCCAATCCCGCTCGATGCCCCTGTAATTACAACTACCTTATCTTGCAATATACTCACGGTCATCCCTCCATATTAAAGAAAACCTTCTTCTCTAATATTAAGAGATCATGACCTGAATATCCATCTCACCGATTCCTTCCACAGTAAGCGGAATAAAAAGGGCACGCTGAGGTACAAAAGTAGTCAGGTTTTCCGATTTCATGACTTGCGGAGGCGTGATGTCTACGACAATTCCCTGACTGGACAAAATCGTACTGGCATTACCACTAATCATATTGCCCAATTCGGAAATTGCACTTTTTCCCATCTCGTCAATTTCAGTCAAGACAAATCCGCCCATCATCGCTGATACCATACGTAGCGCCACCTGTTCATTCAGACCGAACACAATATTTCCGCTAAGCTGTCCGGTCATTCCGATCATAATCCAGATATGGTCATCCACCAGCTCGACATTTTTCACACCGAGATCGCCGGGTGAAGGAGAGACTTGGATCAGTTGTTCAATGACCCGTCGCGCCGACTCCAAAAAAGGATTTATCACTTCTGCCTTCACGATCATTGCGCCCCTTTACGATGGGCTTTTAGACATACAACAAAAGTCCCATTTTAATTAGAATTTTTAATTCAAACATTGATACAAAACGAGTCGACCCTCAACAAAATACTCTCTTTATCACTTATCGACAGCTTCCCGGCAATTTTTTATAGCCAAATCACAAAAAATGTGAATATTGTCCTATATCTCACTTCCTATCGGAATTAAGCTACTTATTTTTGATGTATATCAGGACTTTAGTCTTTATTTTCCAATATACCATACTTCACCGTGCTCTGCTTTGATTCATTGCCCTTCCTGCCCGAATAACCTATAATCTAATGAAATAAAGCTTATCGACGGTTTTACATATGAACAGGTGAATTGGCTAAAAATATTCACTCTATACAGCTGCGACAGAATTAAGAAAAGAGAGGAGGAACTTCATGAACATCAGTCAACTTGAAACGCTTATCATGATTTCCAAAACTATGAGTTTCCGAAAAGCCGGAGAACTTCTCAATTTAACGCAGCCCGCGGTGTCCGCCCAGATCAAAAGCCTGGAGGACGAATTCAAAACCATTCTGATTGACCGCAATCAGCCCGTCACCCTGACCGACCGGGGAACTGTCTTTTTAGAGCACGCCGAGCGCATATTGGAGATAGTCGAGGAATTACGGCAGAAATTGTACGATCTAAACGAAACTCCGCAGGGGCATATTGCGCTGGGTACGACCACATCCATCGCCATTCAAATTTTACCGCGCGTGCTTTCGTACTTTCAGGATCAGTTCCCGCTCATCAAAACCTCCATTCAATCTATGGCCTCCTCCATGATCTATCAGCAGGTGGAGAACGGACTTATTGATGTAGGGATCGGCTATCTGATCGAACGGAATCCGAATTTGAGCACTTCAGTTCTGTATTATGATTCCTTTGAGCTTGTCGTGTCCCCTACGCATCCGCTGGCCTCCCAACCGCACGCTACCATTGAAGCCCTTCGGGAAATCCCGCTTATTCTGCTCTCACCCGATACGGTAGGACGGAAATTCGTGGACGATGTATTTAAAAAGCACCAGATCGTGCCTCACGTTGTAATCGAGTTGTCCAGCAGTGAGGAAGTCAAACGGATGGTCGAAATTAATCTGGGCGCTGCCATTATCTCCAGACTGTCGGTCACTTCCGAGCTGCGTACAGGCACATTAAAAATGATCCATATTCCCGAGCTGGAGGTTAGTCATCCGGTAGGAGTGATTTATAAATCCGGCCGATATCTAAACTCAGCCATGCAGCAATTTTTAAGTGATTTGAAAGGGATGCCGGAAACGAATTTTACCAGTTCTGAATAACGTAATTCGCTATGAACACCCTACGGAATATGAACCTTGATTATGAAAGGAAGAAAGGCTATGAAATTTGATCTGCACACCCATCATTTCCGTTGCGGTCATGCGGACGGCAACATTCGGGATTACATTGAAGCTGGCATTCAGTCTGGCTTGCAAGTGATTGGCATTTCGGACCACTCCCCTTTCCTGGGCAGCGAGCAGGATCAGGCTTTTCCGAAGATTTATATGGCAAAATCTCAGCTTGCCGAGTACGTTGAAGAGGTGCAACAGCTTAAACAGGAATACGCAGGCCGCATTGACGTCCTGCTCGGATTGGAAACCGATTATTTTCCTGATTATGCGGAGCTGTATCGTTCCACGCTGGCTCCATATCCGTTTGATTACCTCATTGGGTCGGTCCACAGTGTTGAAGGGGACAGCATTTTTAACCGTAGCCGTTGGAAAAAAATAAGTGATGCTCGCAAAATCGAGGTTAAGCAGGCCTACTATTCACTCATTCAGGAGTCTGCGCGAAGCGGGATGTTCCAGATTTTGGGTCATATTGACGCAATGAAGGGAAATTTCCCGGCTTTTTCAGATATTCCTGCCGATGAGGCGATTGATGAAACCTTGCGGGTGATTGCAGAATCCGGCGTGGCCATTGAAATTAACACTTCGGGTAAAACCAAGCTGAGTGGCGGATGGTACCCGTCTGCATCTATTTTAGAAAGAGCGCACCATTTTGGCGTAGAGGTTACCTTTGGATCAGATGCGCACAAGCCTTCGCGTGTAGGTGAGGATTGGGACGAAGTGAAGGCGATGCTGAAGGATATTGGCTTCCGCGAATGGGTTTATTTTAAGGAAAAACGCAAAATTTCCGTAGAGCTTTAATGGCGCTTTAAGCTTTATTTAGAGTGGGAATCGCCGCTCCGCAAATCATTTGATCTTACGATCGCTGTTGCAATGGAATTCTTGGAAATTGTATATTATAAAGTAAGAATCCCATTGCAAAGGCGAACGCTTGCGCTTCTCCAGATTCAAATCCTTCGCTCCGCTACCAACCACCTTAAAACATACAGCTCCACTATTTTAAATAAACGACATCTATGTGTGAGGAGAACTACATATGCATTTAGAAGATCCAATGGACAAACTCAAAAAAATAAAGTATGACATCACGCGTTTTATGCTAATCTATAAATTCGCACTCGACGAAATGGAAACCAAGATTGAAATATTAAAGCAGGAATTTCAGGCCCTGCACGATTATAGCCCAATTGAGCATACCAAATCACGGCTCAAATCTCCTGAAAGCATTATGAATAAAATGCTTCGGAAAAATAGCGAGCTTTCCCTCGATGCTGTCAAAAATCAAATTAAGGATATCGCCGGACTGCGTATTACCTGCTCTTTTATTTCTGATATTTATGATGTCAGCAACATGCTTCAGAGCCAAAATGACTTGAAAGTGCTGGAAATCAAGGATTACATCAAAAATCCCAAACCAAACGGCTATCAAAGCCTGCATTTGCTGATCCAAGTCCCTGTATTCATGTCAGATTGTCAGGAGCTAGTCTGTGTAGAGGTACAAATTCGAACGATTGCGATGGATTTCTGGGCAAGTCTGGAGCATAAAATCTTTTATAAATATAACCAGTCCGTTCCCGAAAGCCTGACACGTGAATTAAAGAATGCGGCAGACTCTGCTAATGCGCTTGACCTCCAAATGGAACGGCTGCATCGTGAAATCAAGGAGATTAAAGACGCGAGAGGCGAAGAAGACTCCATTGAGGAGCTTCGGAAGATCATGATTAATAATCAGCAAATTGCGGTGCCAGCCAATTTTTTGAAGCTTCTCGGAGAGTAAAAGGATAGGTTTCGTTGGTGATCCACCGCTACGCGAATGATTTGATCTTACGATCGCTGTTGCAACGGGATTCTCTGGATTTTATAAGTCCTTTAAAGGGTAGAATCCCATTGCAAAGGCGAACGCTCACGCTTCTCCAGATTCAAATCCTTCGCTCCGCTACCAATCGCCTCTTAGCCCTCTTAAGCATATTCCACACCTCTATAAAATGGATTTTCAATAAGCATCTGTAGGCTGATCCAATCGCCTGCAAGTGTCTTTAGAAACAGTTTACCGCCAATTAATCTTCCTGTTCTATACATACACACTCCTCCTTTGCAAAACAGTTAATAGCCAGATATATGACAGTCGACTTCATCCTCAGCTCTTTCAATTGCTTGGATTAAAGTTATTTCAGGTGCACCCTGTTTGTATTGAATAGCCTTTTCACATGTACCTCCTGCCCCTGCCCACTCCCAATACAGATGAATGTCTACGGACTCCAGAAAATATACAGATAATGCTTCAACAGGATTTGCGGCATACAACTCTGTAAATTCCTCGTCTGTAAGCCGATGATGCCGAAGATATTCACTTTTCATGTTGCAGAGTAGATTAAAAATGTCTTGTTCGTTAATATAAATAGAACGGGCAATGAACTCATTGCGCCTTTCAACCGAGTTCAGTATGATTTGCATAGCGTTACGGATGTGCTCATCTTCGGAGCTGATATGGAACATTTGAATGAGATCGTTCGTGGTCAATTTGGGATTAAACGGAGCTGGCTCTATAATTCGTGTCCACACATTATTCTTTTCTTTCTCAAATACTTCAATAGCATCTGAGACATTATAGCCAATCGTTTGCCATTTACGGTTCAAAGCATCGGTGATGTGATAATAATGTATCTCTTTTTCATCGTTTCCCTCTTCTTGTGGCCAAACTGGTTCCATGCGAGCGATGTCCAGAATGTGTTGTTTGTTGACCTTATTTCCTAGTGTGCTCATATGTATCTCCCCCGATTCTTTTTTGGTAAAATGGCAACAGCAAAGCCAAGGATATGATGCATATCCCCTTGTTAAGATAAATAGTATATAAATTATTTATTATACGTTCCTTAGTATATACTATGGATAGTATAATGTCAATGGAGGTTTTAAGTTTGCTAAAGGTTAAATTGAAGCTACATATAGTTATGAAAAATAAAGGCATTACTCAGACAAAGTTGTCTCAATTAACAGGAATCCGCCAAGCTACGATTTCGGACATGTGTCGTAATGCAAGACAGGAAATTAGCTTTCCCGTAATCGAAAAAATCGCCCATGCTCTGGAGATCACAGACTTATCAGAATTAATCCAGTTAGAAGAAGAGAACTAATTTCCTCATGTAAAACTATTATTTGCAACAAATCTCGGAGGCATCTATTTAATGTTAAAAATCAAAATTAAACTCAAGGAAGTTTTAAAAACAAAAGGAATCACCCAAAAAAACTTAGAAGCTATGACAGGGATACCCCAATCCAGAATATCTACTCTTTGTAGCGGCAACCGACAAGAAGTTAACTTACTCATGCTTGAAAAAATCGCTCATGCTCTGGATATCACAGACTTATCGGAGTTAATCCAGTTAGAAGAAGAGAACTGACAGCATAATTCAAGCCAGGAGATAATCTAATATGGAACTATATAAGTTGAACTAAAAAATGTACAAGTAAAACGGAGTAGGCGGAATGGTGCTGTACAAGCGAAGCGGTCGCTTTTGTCCCCGGATTTCTACCTTGATCATAGGCCTTATTTCTGAAATCCGGGGGCGGTGGCGATGGGAAGCACCATCCGTCTGCGTAGTGGCACGATAAGTAACTTTCAAGTTCAACTTATATAGTCATAAAATTAAAACGTCATATGAATCATAGGAATCGCCTGTAATCGCAAGTAGCTGCAATAGAAACACAAAAAAAGAGGACCCGAAGCTTCGGGTCCCAGCAACATTTATTATTCAAAAGGGGGTCATGTCTGTATTGTACCCGTCCTGTGTTAGAGTTGTTTTGCAGTTATGTTTCATCTTTGTAACAAAATATCCCTTTTCCATTTCTACGCATAATCCCCTTGGGTAATCGAAAACACCAATACATTGGGCACCTCTCCTGAAGGATCATAGGAACGAATGATGCGGAGCAGACGCAGCTTATTTTTGACAAGCACACGCACGGAAGCCTGATTATCCTCTTGGCAACGACCTTCGATTCGCTTGAGCTTCAAAGACCCGAAACCAAATTTCAGCATCACTTCCACGATCTCTGTAGCCAATCCCTGTCCCCAGAATGGACGATCTAAAATATAGCCCAGTTGCGCCTCACCTGTCCCCTCATTCCATTGCTGAAACGAAGCGATACCGAGCAGCTGTGAAGGGGTAACGCCTGTAGTTCTTCCATCCCATTCCACCGCAAAGTGCAAGGAATCCAAAGAATCCCCAGCTACTTTGATTTGGGCAACCAGACGCCGCATTCGTGCGTAAACAGGCTTGCGAATTCGATTCACGTATCGGATGACTAAAGGATCGGACAGCATTCGCTCCAGTGCGGGATAATCCTCCGCTCTCAGCTGGCGTAATCGGACACGATGGGTGTAAAGCTCCGGCAGTCCTGAACGAAGCATTTCTTTAGTCAGCACATGGACCCCTCCTGCGGATGGATTGGCTTGCTGGAATGAATGTTTTCCACATTAGTCCAGGTCCTGAATTCCCCGGTAAATGCCTGTGCGCAACTCACGAATATAATACGACAACGAAGGGACATCGGCTTCCTCTGCTTGTTTGACTGCCAGCTCTATATCGTAAGGTACGCGTACAAAATGAATGGAAAATGGGGTAGCTTGCTCTTCTCCCAGGTTTCCTTCCAGAATACAGTACGAAGCCTGGGTGACGTCCAGCGGATTCCCAACACTCCCGACATTAAATAGCGTCTTCCCCTGGAAATGCTGAATAAAGGCATTATGTACATCTCCATAGCCCACCACATCCGGGGCAAAAGCATCTTTTCCATTCTCCTCAGCCAACGGGTCAAACATGGCTAATCTTTTTTCCGGCTCATCCCAAGGCTGCACACGATGATACACGCTTTGGGGCGAAGCATGCACCAGACGGATACGACGACCGCTCATCCTGAAATCATAATGAAACGGTAACTGTGCCAAATACTGTACTCGTTCTGTACCCAAGCGCTCGGCTTGCCAGCTAAAATTGAGATCATCGGTAATGCTGACCAGTTCATCCCAATTTCCCCGCACGACAACTTCACAACGTTGACGGACAGCATCCAGAACCTCACACGGACTAGGCCCTTTGCCGATCAGATCCCCCAAACAAAACACACGGCCAATGCCTCGGGAAGCAATATCCTCCAGCACCGCCTCACAGGCAGGCCAATTGCCATGAATATCCGAAATGACAGCAATACGCTCCATCTGAGCCTCACTCCTTTGTCCGAAACAGCTACATCCTTTACTATATTCAAGCCTTCCTTGTGCAGCCCCAAGCATATACGGGTAAAGATAAAAATATAATGGCCTATTGACCAGATTTTAGCGTAATGACACTAAGCTCTGGTCTGCACAGCACACGAATCGGCAGCTTGGTCATGCCAACCCCTCTGCTGACATAAAGCGGCATCCGGTCCGCCCCTACATGAAACAATCCCTGAATGTACTTGCGTCCACCCGGAGGCGGCATCGCTGCTCCGATGACAGGCAAACGCACCTGTCCTCCATGCGTATGCCCTGACAGTTGAAGGTCAAAGGACATTCGCGCCGCCACATCCGCATAATCCGGCTCATGCATCAGCAGTAGCTTGCACATCTCAGCGGGAAGTCCATGAATGGCACGCCGCGGATTAGGTTTTCCCATGATGTTATCCTCTAAACCAACCATTGCCACACGCTGTCCCGAGCGCTCCACAACCACGTGTTCGTTCCTCAGCAGCGTAAATCCGGTCTTTGGGTATAATTCCTGTACTCCGGCTGGCAAGCCTCTATAATCATGATTGCCCAAGATGGCGAATTTACCAAGAGTCGCGTGCATGGAAGCCATAACCGGAACAGCAGCCTTCATGGATATTGCATAGTCATCCACAATATCACCTGTAAAACAGAGCAAATCTGGCTCCAGTCCTGCAATCCGGTCCGCAAGATCGCGCAGATCCTGCTCATCCATATGAAAACCCAAATGTACATCACTGAAATGTACGACCCTGATACCGTCAAAAGCAGTCGGTAGACGGGGCAGAGACAAGGTGAAGCGTGTAATTTCCAAATGATTAGGCTCCCATAAGGAAGCATATCCTCCAGCCAAAAGCGCGGTTCCCGCTGTGGCTAAAGCCGCTTTTTTCAAAAAACGGCGGCGGGAAGGATTGGCCGGCTCATTTGAAGTGGAACGCCGCGAAGAACCGGGAGGGGTTGCGGCCTCATTGTACGGACCATCCTGACTCTCGCGGCGGGTTTGCGGCGTTTTCTCCATATGCGTGTCCCCTTGCTATTTATTCCTCTAGCTCACTATTCTGTAATTCTTGCTTCCCTGGAAACTCTAACGATTAGTGGACAACCACGGTACCGCATAGTCTACCAAATCGCGTTGCCTCGCTAAAAAGCATGAAGCCTCTCCGATGTTGACCCGCGTAAAGCACGTAGGGCAATCCCGTTCAAAATCATACCCCAACTGCTCAAAGTCATCTGAGGTAATATTAAAGTCCTCAAAAGTAACCCACATTTTGACTCCATCCACTATCATAGGAGCTTGATGCGTGATTTTTTCACGTCCGTTATACGCTGCTCGATATTCCGCTAAATGCAAAGACGTATTGCTGTCATGTCCGCAGCCCAGCAGCAGGACGTAAGCATCAGCCTCGTACAGCTTCCCCAGCGGTGAATGCTCACCCAGCCCAAAGTCAAGCCGATGATCTGACAGCAATCCCGAAGCGGCAGGTCCACGCGCTGCCAGGGAAACGTGCGGATGCCCGCTGCGCTCTGTTCCCGGCAGACCTCGGAATGTTTCTACAATAACACCCATCCCCCCGGTCAGCGTCCAGCCCGGATCATATGCGGGCATTTCCTCACGCACAAGCTCCCACCACGACTCATCCAGAGGTGGGTTCATCCAGGTCGACGGATCAGTCAAGTCATGGGACTGTGTCGGCATCACCAGCGTCCCTTCCGGACCAATCGCTTCCGTTAATGCCGCAAGAATGGCGGAGGCACCGCCTGGAACAAAGCGCCCGAAGCTGCGCATCGAAGAGTGAACAAGCAGCGTCATGCCGTTCCGAACTCCCAGTTCCTGTAAGCCCCTCATTACATCCGACCTGGTGACAGGTCGATTCGTTATCGGTTGCACAGTCACCTGCCCTGCCTCCTTTTCTCCAAAAACGATACACAATACCATAATTATACCATAAGTGCGATATTACTCTCCTCCCTCATGTTCCCCTCCACCTCTTATGAACACAAAAAACAGGCTTTCTCCGATTGGAAAAAGCCTGTTTTGGTTTTGATGTCATCTTTGCTGGCTCGTGCTATACAGTCAACCAACGCTTGAACATATGCTTGGTCGTTTGCTTGTTCATTTCGGCAATGGAGGTTGTCAACGGAATGCCTTTCGGGCAAGAACGTACGCAGTTTTGCGAATTACCACAGCCCTCCAGCCCGTCGTCCGTCATCAATGCATCCAGCCGCTCCTCCTGATTCATTTCCCCTGTCGGGTGGCTGTTAAACAGGCGAACCTGAGATATCGCCGCAGGTCCAATGAACGTTGTCTTCTCGTTGACATTTGGGCAAGCCTCCAGGCAAACCCCGCAGGTCATGCACTTGGACAGTTCATACGCCCATTGACGCTTTTTCTCCGCCATTCTGGGGCCAGGGCCCAGATCGTAGGTGCCGTCAATCGGAATCCATGCTTTGACCTTCTTGAGTGCGTTAAACATCCGGCTGCGGTCGATGATCAAATCCCGCACAACCGGGAATGTGTTCATCGGTGCAATCGTAATCGGCTGTTCCAGCTTATCAACAAGCGCAGCACAGGCCTGACGCGGCTTGCCGTTAATCACCATCGAGCAGGCTCCGCATACTTCCTCCAGACAGTTCGACTCCCAGCATACCGGGGCAGTCTCTTTACCATGGCTGTCTACCGGGTTGCGCTGAATTTCCATCAGCGCGCTAATCACATTCATGCCCGGGCGATAGGGTAATTCGAATTCTTCCGTATATGGACTGGCATTCGGTTCATTCTGACGGGTCACAACGAACTTCACTGTTTTATTCGATTTCACTACTTGCTCCGACATCTAAAATACACTCCCTTCTATTACTTGTTCTTGGAATAATCTCGAATACGCGGCTTGATCAGTGAAACGTCCACGTCTTCATATGAAATTTGGGGTCCTTCCGGTGTCCAGTCTGCAATGGTTGTTTTCAGGAACTCCTCATCGTTACGATCCGGGAAGTCCGGCTTATAGTGAGCTCCGCGGCTTTCATTGCGCAGCAGCGCCCCCTTGGTCATCGCTTCAGCCAGCTCCATCATATTCCACAGCTGGCGTGTAAACGCCGCACCCGCATTGTTCCAGCGCGAAGCATCATTGATGTTGATGTTGGCATAACGCTCCTTCAGCTCTTTGATCTTCTGGATCGTAGCTTCCAGCTTGTCGTTATAACGAACGACAGTCATATTGTTCGTCATCCATTCGCCCAGCTCTTTGTGAAGAACATAAGCATTTTCTTTTCCGTTCATATGCAAAATACGCTCGTACTTCTCCGTCTGCTGTTTTACCGCTGCGTCGAACACGGAGGAAGCTACATCCTGGGTGGATTTTTTTAAGCCCTTAATGTATTCCACAGCCTTCGGTCCAGCCACCATCCCGCCATAAATAGCTGACAACAACGAGTTTGCACCCAAACGGTTGGCTCCATGATACTGGAATTCACATTCCCCGGCAGCAAACAGCCCCGGTATATTCGTCATCTGATTGTAATCGACCCACATGCCACCCATTGAATAATGCACAGCCGGGAAAATTTTCATCGGGATTTTACGAGGATCGTCACCGACGAATTTTTCATAAATTTCAATAATACCGCCCAGCTTCACGTCCAGCTCTTTCGGGTCCTTGTGGGACAGATCGAGGTAGACCATATTCTCGCCATTAATGCCAAGTCCTTCATCGACGCATACGCTGAATATTTCACGTGTCGCAATATCGCGTGGAACCAAATTTCCGTAAGCCGGATATTTTTCTTCGAGGAAATACCACGGCTTGCCGTCTTTGTACGTCCAAATACGACCGCCCTCTCCCCGTGCCGACTCAGACATAAGACGCAGCTTGTCATCCCCTGGAATAGCCGTCGGATGAATCTGGATAAACTCACCGTTCGCATAGCGTACGCCCTGCTGATACACCGCGCCGGCAGCCGTGCCGGTATTAATCACGGAATTTGTGGTTTTACCAAAAATAATGCCGGGACCACCCGATGCCAAAATAACGGCATCCGCTGCAAAAGTTTTCACTTCCATCGTGCGTAAATCCTGCGCACAAATACCACGACAGCTACCTTCATCATCCAGTACCGCCTGTAAAAACTCCCAATTTTCATATTTGGTCACCAAGCCATCGGATTCCCAGCGCCGTACTTGCTCATCCAAAGCATACAGGAGCTGCTGACCTGTCGTCGCTCCAGCAAAGGCTGTCCGATGATGCTGGGTACCGCCAAAGCGACGGAAATCCAGCAATCCTTCCGGTGTCCGGTTAAACATAACACCCATGCGGTCCATGAGATGGATAATCCCCGGAGCCGCTTCGCACATTGCTTTTACCGGAGGCTGGTTGGCCAGAAAATCCCCGCCATAGACCGAATCATCAAAATGAATCCAGGGTGAGTCTCCCTCGCCCTTGGTATTCACTGCCCCGTTGATGCCGCCTTGAGCACAAACGGAGTGGGATCTTTTGACCGGAACCAAAGAAAATAAATGAACGTGGACTCCTGCCTCTGCCGCCTTGATCGTAGCCATCAGACCCGCCAGACCGCCGCCCACGACAATAATGTTGGATGCTGCCATTTCTGCTCACTCCTTGTTTTCAGGATTTTAGCCAAATCCCCTTTTCCCATTGAAAATAGAATCTGCAAACGATGTAATGCAAACGATATATAGTGTAAATTCATTTTTTACAGTAGCTGTTGAATAGCGCTGCTTTGTATCAAAGCGGTAGCCGTTTCCTGGAATTCCGCGCTGCGGAATGCAAACAGGGAAGCGATAAAACCGAGGGATACCACCACGAACAGGGTCATGCAAATATAGGAGGATACCTTTTGCGCACGTGGTCCCACGGTGATACCCCAACTGACCATAAATGCCCATAGCCCGTTAGCAAAGTGAAAGGATGCCGAAACAACGCTGATTAAATACAGAATAAAATAGACTGGGTTCGTTACAATGCCGTGCATTACACCGCCCAGCTCCTCATGTGTTACATTACCCAGAGCCACCTGAATACGTGTATCGAACACGTGCCAGATAATGAACACGAACGTAATGACGCCGGTAATACGCTGGAACAGAAAGCGCCAGTTACGCGAATAGCCAAAATTTTTGACATTCGGATCAGCCTGGTAAGCAATATACAAGCCATAAATTCCGTGGAACAATAATGGCAAGTAGATGAATAACGTTTCAAGTACAATCACCAGCGGCAAACCATTCAGGAAGGCCACACTGCGATTGAATCCTTCCTTGCCTCCCTCCACTGCAGTGAAGTTCGTCACCAAATGCTCAACAAAAAAAAGAGCCAGCGGGATGACGCCAAGAAGCGAATGCAGCTTTCTGGAATAGAATCCTTTCATCTAGGTAATGCTCCCTTCTCCAATAATAGCGTTTTCAATGTTAGTAATATAACATATAAAATGACAGTTTCCGACAGGAAATGTCCAACAAGGTGTCCCTTATAAGGAAAATCAAAAGTGTGAACATCTTGTGTCGCTTTTATGTTACTCCTTTTCGGCTTATAATGGAATTGCAATATACGTATTAATTATTATGTCTTTTTTGCATATAGAGAGGAAGTGAATGATATGTTTGAGGACTTGAATGCCTTTGCTGTCATTGTCGAGCAATCCAGCCTGAATAAAGCCTCCAAACTGCTTAATCTGTCCCAGCCCGCCCTGTCCCGTAAAATCGCCAAGCTGGAGGAAGAATTGGGTGTGCAGCTCTTTGATCGACGGGGCAAACGGCTCGAAATTACGTCAACCGGACGATTTGTATATACCTTCGCACTGGAGCAACGGCAACGACAGCTCCGCTTTTTGCAAAAGCTGTCCCGGCACAAAAACGAAGCCCAAAGCATGCTCACCCTGGGCGCAAGTCTCACGACACTCCAAACGACGCTGCCCACCCTCGTCGAAGCTTTCATGAGCAAGCATCCCCAAACCGAGCTGAAGTTACTCACAGGCAAAACTCATGAAATCGTCGCTTTTGTACGTGACAAAAAAGCAGACGCCGGTGTTGTCGGGTCTGCCATTCATGAGGCCGGACTGCGTTGCATTCCGCTATTTGACGATCATTTGGAGCTGGTCGTTCCGCTAGGACATGAATTAACAGCCAGAGCAGGAACGGCCTCGATGAAAGACCTGCAGGGTTTGCCAATGATTATTTTCTCCAAAGGAACCTGGTATCGCAGCTTGACAGATGATTTGTTCCAGCGCAGCGGCATCATGCCCGATATCCGGATGGAAATCGACTCCTTCGAGGCCATTGTTCGCCTGCTTCCAACCTGTAAGGCTTCTGCGTTACTGCCCAAATCCTATTTGCGCAGCGAACTGCTGCGGGATAATGGACTCACTGCGCTGTTCTTACCGGACTTGAAGGAGACACGCCGAACGACGTCTCTCATTTATTCAGAGACGGCAGATCTCAGCTCGACAGCGCGAAGCTGGATTAGCGAAACACGCGCGTCGTTTGCCGGCTATCGTATGGTGTAGCACGGTTAGCCTTCTTCATTGACGTTAACGACCTCATCCTCGAAGCGGGCGATATTGTCATTGGAACCGATGATGACCATAATATCGTCCGCTTTTAGCCGATCCATAGCCGTTGGCGCAATGAGAATACCGTTCGCCGTATGAAGAGCCACGATACTGCAGCCAAAGCGGGTACGGGCATTCAGCTCTGATAACGTTTTGCCATTGAGGCATGCGGGTACATTTAGTTCCACAATGCTGTATTCCTTGGATAGCTCCAAATAGTCGAGCAAATTAGGCGTAACCAGCTGATGGGCCACCCGTATTCCCATATCCCGTTCAGGATAAATGACACGGTCCACACCGAGCTTTTCCAATGCCCGTCCGTGCAGCACAGATATCGCTTTGGCTACGACTTTTTTTACACCCAGCTCTTTCAGCAAAATGGTGGTTAGAATGCTTACCTGAATGTCATCCCCAATAGCAACAATACCGCAATCGAAATTACGGATACCTAGCGACCGCAACGAATCCTCATCGGTAGCATCCGCTACAACAGTATGCGTCAGCAGCTCACTCATGCTGTCTACAACGTCCTCATTGCGGTCGATGCCAAGTACCTCGCACCCCATATCCACCAATTGCAAAGCCAGGCTTGAGCCAAACCGTCCCAAGCCAATAACTACAAACTGCTGCGTTTTCATATCTACTCGAAAACTCCCCTATCCTATAATCATTTTGCCTTCCGGATGCCGATATAATTCCTTACCCTTTTTGGGGCCAAGTGCATAAGCCAGCGTGAGCGGTCCGAGTCTACCTGCAAACATCGTCAGAGTAATCACCAGCTTGCCAACAACGGTCAAATCAGGTGTAAGCCCCATCGACAATCCCACCGTTCCAAAGGCAGACACCGTTTCAAACAAAATCATCAGAAAATGATGATCTTCGGTGGCAGACAAAATCATCGTTACCCCAATCACGAACAACAGTCCCAACAGAGTAATGGTCAAAGCCTTGTAAATTCGTGCTTGCGCAAGCCGATACTTGAACAATACAATATCTTCCCGACCTCGCAGCATAGAAAACACCGCTCCAACGAGTAGCGCGAACGTTGTCGTTTTAATCCCGCCACCAGTGGAGCCAGGGGAAGCCCCTATGAACATCAGTATAATGATGAAAAACTGCGTAGCCTGCCGCAGGCTTGCGATATCCAGCGTATTAGCACCAGCGGTACGAGGGGTTACCGACTGGAATAAAGATCCCAGCAGCTTGCCTCCCCAATCGAGCGAGCCTAATGTGTTTGGATTCGTAAACTCGAAAACAAAGATGACAAGGCTACCGACTACAATCAGTGCAGCCGTCATGCTAAGTACCACCTTGGTATGCAAGGTCAGTCTCTGACGTTTGCGATATTCTGCCAGATCCGACATCACCACAAAGCCGATGCCTCCCGAGATAATCAAAAACATAGCGGTAAAATTAACGACGGGATCATATACATAACCTGTCAGGCTGCGAAAGTGACCGAATAAATCGAAACCAGCATTGTTAAACATGGAAATCGCATGCCAGATTCCAAAATAAATCGCCCTGCCTACAGGCATGTCAAAGGACCAGCGAACCGCAAATATCGTAGCGCACACGCCCTCAATGACCAGTGAATACAATAACACCTTACGGATCAAGCCGATGATCCCCTCTACAGAGGTCTGATTCATCGCCTCCTGCAAAATGAGACGCTCCCGCAAGGAGATGCGACGCTTGAACACCAGCGCGATCAGGGTTGCCATGGTCATAAAACCGAGACCGCCGACCTGAATGAGCGCAGCGATCACCACCTGACCGAAGGTTGTAAAAAAAGTCCCCGTGTCCTTAACGACAAGTCCTGTGACACAGGTCGCGGAAGCCGCTGTAAACAAAGCGTCTATAAACGCAAGCGGCTTCCCCGTTGTATTGGAAATCGGCAGCATTAACAATAAACTACCTATAAGTATGATAACGGCAAAGCCCGCAACAAATATCCGCGGTGGAGAAAGCCGAAGCCAGCCGGCATTGGGGTTCATGAATCATCACTTCTCCTACTCCTTAAAACTATAAAAACAGTGATTTAATACGGTGTAAGCCCGCTACGCGGTCCATTTAAATCTGGAGAAGCGTTAGCGATCGGAAGATCAAATGGACCGCGCAGCGTCCTTAACTCAGCAAACTTTTATTTTCACACTTATACACAAAAAAAGACACCGGAAAACCGAGTGCCTGACTGGGTCCCTGTCACAGCCTACGAGGTTAGCTGACGGATTCGGGCAGCACAGTATGCCCTATTCACACGTCCAGTACGAGACCGGCTGTAAAATTCACCCCAGTAACAATGGTTCCCCCGTTTTCCTATGGAAATTCGGCTCAAATGTATGGCGTTACCTATTGATTTTATAGGCATTGCCTCAAGATTATAATCCTTCTGTATCCAGATCACAAAACCGATTTTGTCTAAAAAACGTTAATTTGGCTTTATTTTGCGAATAGGCAGCGTTTAATCGCAGTTTATCTTATTTTATTGAAACTTTAGGGTGCTTTCACTCCATTTTCATGAATATCACAGCTGTGTTGGCGGGAACCTGTGCAGTATGATATCTTTAATGGATGCACTTATTTACAGATTAAGGAGGAAACTCATGAATCCTATCGGGAAACCGGTCGTGCTCTCGGCCAACTTCAAAAGATTAGGCTTGTTGGGCGGGATTGGCCTGATTTGCTTTTTTATCTTTCAATTGCTGATTCCCTCGCTTAGCAATCCAAGTCCAGAATCATTGATGAGCACAGCGACGATCAGCAAACAAGAAGCGGTTAACCACGCATTAGACTTCGCTCGCTCCGAGCTGGGCTATACAGAATCACCGCCAGAAATGCCTGTCGTCACCTATCAGGCTGAAACGGATTTGTACGGTTATTTATCCAGAGAAAAACTGCTTCAACAGTACGACCGTACATGGAAAAAAAGCTACCCTTACGAAACTTTTCGGGTCGATATCCCAGATCCTTCCACGAAGGGAAAATTGCAAATTCATGTGGATTTATCGACTGGCAAAGTCGTTAGCTTTAAACGAATGACCTCCAGTACCAATTACGCACAAGCCGATATTTCTACGGATGAGCAAGCGCGCAGCAGGCTTGTTCGTGCGGCTGAGGGCGACATGACGCTTGAAGCAAAAGAGCAGGCAGCCTCTGTATGGGTCAAGCGCTTTGGCTTTAAGCCGTCGGACTTGAAGCTCGTGACCAACGAAGGGGAGGGTGGATTAAAGTATACCGTGGACGGAAAACAAATCGGCTCCTCGGTACTTACACTGGCGTTTACTTTTGAAGATGGGGATGTTCGCTCGTTTACACAGAGCTTTTCTGCCCCATCGTCCTATACCGATTATGTCAAAAAGCAAACCTACTGGGCCAACTGGATGACCTATGCGGGTTATGCCTTGTTTACCTTCGTATTGGCCGTACTCGCGATTGTCTACGCGTCTCTCACACGACGCCACACTTCCTTTGTACGCGGCATTGTTTTGTCCGTTGTGTATTTTGTTGCTACTATGGCAGGGACCTTGAACATGCTGCCTTTACTGCAAGCAGAAGCAGGCAGCCGGGGAATGCTTATATTTCTCATGGTTTTCCAGGTTGGTGTTTCCTTCGCTATGACCGTAGCACTCTATTTCTCCCTGGTCGGCGGTGACGGGCTTATGCGTCAGGTTGGACTGAATGCATGGCCACGTGCCAAAGAGCCGGGCTACGGGCTGTATGTGCTTCGCAGTATGTATGTTGGTTACCTGTGGGCCTTTATTTTACTTGGAGTACAATCCATTTTGTTCTTTGTACTGGAACGTACCTTCAATACGTTCTCCACAACAGATGCCACGCAATCTCCTTACAATATGGCTTATCCATGGTTATTGCCGATTATGGCCTGGATGGCTGGTATTGGGGAGGAGGCCGTATACCGTCTGTTCGGTATTCCGATGGTGAAAAAAATAGTGAGGAACACTTTTGTCGCTTGCCTGATCACCACGCTTATATGGGCACTGGGGCACACACTGTATCCGATCTATCCGGTGATTTCCAGACCTATTGAGCTGACCTTCCTCGGATTGCTGTTCAGCTTTGTGTTCCTGCGTTACGGCTTTATCGCTGCCATGTTCAGCCACGTTATTTTTGACAGCATTCTCATGGGCTTTAGTGTGATGAGTTTGGGAGATACCGTGAACCTGAGCGCAGGTTTGTTCTGGATCTTACTTCCAGCCATTGTGGGTTACGTTTTTTACTGGTTTAGTCCAAAAAAGCCTAATCGAATCATGTTTGAGCCTATTAAAAAAGAGGAGCCGTATACTACGACTCCTCCTCCCGAAGGGCAGCTATAATCTGACGCGCAAGCTTATCACCAATAGAGAGAGGCCGGAAGTCTTCGACGCTGGCCTCTCTTATTTTTCTGAGGGACCCAAAATGCTTAAGCAGCAGCTTGCGCCGCTTCTCGCCAATGCCCGGAATGGAATCCAGACGGGACGTTATCATGGACTTGCCGCGTTGCTCCCGGTGGAAGGTAATCGCAAAACGGTGAACCTCGTCCTGAATTCGTTGCAGCAGATAAAATTCTTCGCTATTACGAGCCAATTTCACAGCCTCACTGGATTCTCCCACCAGTAGCTGGGAAGTTCTGTGTTTGGCATCCTTCACGAGACCACACACCGGAATGAATAAACCAAGCTCATTTTCCAGTACATCAGTCGCCGCCTTAATTTGCCCACGCCCACCATCGACAACAATCAGATCGGGTCGCTCCAGATTTTCCTTCAGCACACGCTCATATCGGCGCCGAATAACCTCACGCATCGTTTCATAGTCATCTGGCCCCTGCACAGAACGGATTTTATATTTCCGATACTCCTTTTTGGCAGGCTTGCCGTCAATGAACACAATCATGGCTGATACAGGGTCAGAGCCTTGTATGTTGGAATTATCAAACGCCTCCACCCGATGCAAGCGATCCAGTCCAATTGCATGCCCCAGATTGCTCGCAGCCTTGGATGTCCGCTCCTCGTCCCGCTCGATCAGCTTAAACTTCTCATCCAAAGCGACACGTGCATTTTCCGTTGCCATCTCGGTCATTTGTTTTTTCAGACCACGCTGTGGTACAAACACCTTTACATCCAGCCATTCAGCCAGAGCAAGGGCTGCTGTAGCCGGTTCCTCCAGCCCGCCGGAGAGCTGGGCTTCTGTTTCTGGATGTGCTGACTCCGCATAAGAAGCTCGTTCCTCAGCCACCAGAAGTGTATCAGCAGGACGTTCTGAAGCAGGTTCTACACTCTGCCCATCCTGTTCCGTCTGCTTTACCAGCTTGGATGTATCGGGCAGCAAAATTTCCTGCGGTACTGCCGGGTTGTCACTGTAATATTGCGTCACATAGGACATAAAATCGCTGTAAGCCTCTCCGTAGAAAGGAAAAGTCGACATATGCCGCTCGATCATTTTACCCTTGCGAACATATAGGATTTGCACACACATCCAGCCCTTGTCTACCGAAAACCCGAACACATCTCGGTCCTTGGCATCAGAGGTTGTGATTTTCTGCTTTTCCATCATGGCGTCAATACTGATAATCTGATCCCGCAGCTCCTTGGCACGCTCAAAATACAGCTCCTCTGCGGCCTCCTGCATTTTACGCTGGAGATCTTTTTTAATTTCCTCATGTCCCCCGCTCAAAAAAGAAGCAATCTCCTGACCAATCTGGTCATACGTTTCCTGATCAACTTCTTTTACACAGGGTCCCAAACATTGATGCATGTGATAATACAGGCATACTTCCTTGGGCATCACACCGCACTTGCGCAGCGGATACATGCGATCCAACAGCTTCTTCGTCTGATGTGCCGCGTAGGAGTTGGGATAAGGCCCAAAATATTTTGCTTTATCTTTCAGAACGCGCCGGGTCACCTCCAGCTTGGGGTGGGCCTCGTTCGTAATTTTCAAATACGGAAAGGTTTTATCATCCTTCAACAGCACGTTATAGCGCGGCTGATACTTTTTGATCAGGTTGCACTCCAGAATGAGCGCCTCCATATTACTGGCTGTTACGATATATTCAAAATCACGAATATCGGCAACCAGTCGCTGCGTCTTGCCATTATGGCTGCCTGTAAAATAGGAACGGACCCGGTTTTTCAACACTTTGGCCTTGCCGACATAAATAATGGTGCCTTCGCCATTCTTCATCAGATAACAACCTGATGCATCCGGCAGTAACGCTAATTTATGCCGTATGTTCTCCAGCGCCTTCTCCTGATCGTGCAAGTCCTCCGTAAAAGATTTCATCCGCCCGGTTCCCCCTTCCATTCTTAAATGACTGCTTAACTACGATATAATATATAGGAATAATACGCAAAAAACGCCCCCGGTATATACAACCGGAGGCATTGACCAATCACGGCCGCTCCCCAGACCCCCGCAGGAGCATGGGTCACATGCAATGATTATTGGTGTTTGGTAAGCATGTTTTTCAGTGCTTCTTTTGAGTTCAAACCTACCACTTTATCAACAGGCTGTCCGTCTTTGAAGACGATCAGAGTAGGAATGCTCATAACGCCGAAACGAGAAGCAGACTCTGGATTTTCATCCACGTTTACTTTCGCGATTTTGACGCTGTCGCCCACCTCTGTGGACAGATCCTCCAGAATAGGAGCGATCATTTTGCAAGGACCGCACCATGGCGCCCAAAAATCAACCAAAACGGTTCCTGTGCCTTCGACTTCTGCGTTGAAGGATTGATCGGACACGTTAACAATTGCCATTGTATGTTCCTCCTTTATAGAAAAGTCAAGATTATTATAACCTGTAATGTCTTTTTCGACACCTATTAATTATATCACAATAGTTTTTTAATTGTAAGATATCAAAATAGCAGACGGGTGCCCCTTTACCCCCGCTGGTTTTTCCCCTTCACAGTAATGATATCAACAAAAGGACGAATCCGGTCCATCAAACGTTGTCCCTTGTACAATTCCTCCCCATCCTTGCTCGTAAAGCTGAGATGCTTCTCCAGCCCATCCAACGTGTAATTGGAGGTATAAAAGGTGGGCTTGCGGTTCATTCGGTAATTCAAAATAGAGCCCATCACATGATCCCGTACCCAGGGGCTTAAATTTTCGGCCCCAATATCGTCAAATACGAGCAGGTCACAATTTTTTAGCATTTCGGTCGTTTCCTTCAATTTCTGCCCATCCTGAATCATGGACTTTAAGTCCTCTACAAAATCAGGCATATACACGATCACACCGTTCAGCCCATACAAGGCCAGCTCGTGCAGCAAGTATCCCATTAAAAAGGTTTTTCCCGTACCAAATGTACCTTCCAGATACAGTCCTTTTTTTAACAAACCCTGGCTTTTGGTTTCTTCAATATAGCGGAATACCTGATTAACTGCGGGTACCCGCTGCAAGTCCTTGCGCGCAATTTCAACGGCATTATATCCTTCCAGCAGCGCGCGCTCATCTACATAAAAGCTTTTAATTCGCTGACGCACCCGTTGTTCATGTTGGGCAGCAACCAGCTTGGCGCACGGGGTCCGAATGTCCACGATTTCCGCTGTTCCATTCGGATATTCCACGCCCAGCTTGCAAAAATGGCCCTGAAAATCGTTAGGACACCGTTCCAGCCCCGGGCAATTGTCACAATTTCGACGATCCCGGGCATACTGAAAGAGCATGCTCATATTGAGTCGCAATTGCGCTTCGTCCACATCAGGATGCGCAGTGCAAAATTCCTGCACCAGCGGATCATTGAGTACCTGATCGGCCACATTGCGCGTGCGCTGGCGGAACGAAGGGTTCTGCATCTGCTGTAGCAAATCGCCCAGTGATTCCAAGAACACTCCTCCTTTCTAAAATGTGCAGAGTTATGGGGGGAGAGACGCTTCGCGGATGGATCATTCTTACGATCGCTGTTGCCACCGGACTTTTTGGATTAAGTTTCAATGGTAAAAATCCGGTGGCAAAGGCGAACGCTATCGCTTCTCCAGAACGATTCCATCCGCTTCGCTACCGACCGCCATAAAGTCGACACATTATTGAATTGGCTTCGCTTAATAAGTTAAGGACTAAAAACTTGACACCTTAAAATCTATCTACACCTTTTTCTGTTTACCCGATTGCATACGCTCGGCCAGGCGCAGCAGTTCGTCCAGTTCTTCCTCGGATACGGATTCCTCGGAAGGCTGGTCTTGTACGATCGGAATGGATGGCTTGGCAGAGCCATTATTTTTGGCATACGAGCGGGAGCGGCCGCCGGTAGAAGAAGCAGAAGACTGTTTTCCCTTTACCTTGGCTTGATCCCGTATATATTGAACGGCCTTTTCATAAGTATTTACCTGCTTAAGCAGCATGTTGGAAGCAACGGCCTCGACAAAATTGCGGTTGATCCGTTGATCACTCCCCGACACGAGCAGCGACATCAAGTAATGGATAAGAACGTTGATGACTTCACCCTGCAGCTTGTAGCTGATATCAATTTTTTCGAATATATCCAGCAGGTTACCGGGAACCGTGCCGGGGAAAAAGGTTTGCAGCAAACGGCGATAAGGCTCGTTGCGTAACATCATATTATATTGGTGAATGTCACACTTGGCTGTGAACTGTGGTGGCACCTCTACATAAAATTCCATTTCTACCGCTTGCTCTACGGGCGGCTCTTCAGATGGAGAAGCTTCCCTCTGGCGTAAAGCAACCACCTTGGCGGCCTGCACCTGCTGTTCCTCCTGACGCTTCCGATCCTGCCTGGATTGCTGGCTAGCGCGAAGCTGAAGCTCGTCGAGCAGCAAATCGCCTGCTTCGGTAAAAATACCGTCCTCATCCAGCAGACGGCTGATGTCCTGTACAGATAGATCAAATTTGCGGACAACGTAATTCACCATGCCTAACTGCTCATGATCAAAACGCAGACGCTCCACATGCTTGCGATTGACGGATTCACGCGGAAAACGGAGAATGATGTCTGCATAGTTCAGCGCTTCCTCCGACTCTGACGTTAATGCCCCAGTCTGACGGCCTGTGGACACTTCGGACAGCGCCTGCTCCAGCTCATAATCTATAACATGGGTGTTCAGCTCAAACAGCTCATAAAACGGAACCGAAATATTCTCTTTATTATAGGAAGATTGCGACCATTCGCTAGATTCCCTGCTCCACAACGATTCTCTCAGAGAAAGCACCGCAAACTTGCCGATTTTGTCTCTGAGCAAAAGGGTGAGATGCTGCGTTCTGAAAAATTCGGCAGGTGAGAGCGGCGGCTGCAGCTCATATTCATACATGTAATCGTCCGTTTCGGGCGCATACAGCCTGGACGTCTGCAACAGACCAACAGCCTCCAGCTTGGAGGTCTGTTCAATCAAATACTTGCGTCCCTTCTCACTCGGCTCCAGTCCCAGTGTCAAAAAAAGTCGACGCTGCTGTTCCAGCGGCGAATACCCAATCTGTCCGACTGGCACATGCTGGAACAACAGTCGATATAGACTGACCGCAAATGCACCTACCATCGGCTGATAGACGCTTCCCAGCATCAATTCATCCAATGCGCTCAAGCCAAATTCCCGATAAACGCAGTAGCGGTGGTTCTCAGTATAGTGCAGCAGGTTTTTCATCCGCATCCCAACATTCTTCCTTTCCTGACATAACGGTCTCCAAGATGTTTTTCTATTCTATCATACTTGCCCTCTGCTGGGACGAACAAAATAAGGGCAATTGTTCTCCATTTTGGCAGCCGTATTCGTCTGTGTTCTCCTTTTTTCGCGAATACTAACTATTTTATGACTTTGTGACCTGCATCACGGCAAAAATAAAATTCTTCACACTTCTTTCATTGGTGAAAAGTTTTACTTTGAGCTACAATATAATGGTTAAGCATCACGGATTGAATGCAAAGTAGATAGATTGAAGTACACATCATTTCGGCTGTGCCGATTATCATTTACAGATTGCAAAGGAGTGTAGATCGTGAATCAACATCAACCTCAACAACACCCGGCAACACCCAACGAAGTAGCCTCCACACTGGAGGGCTGGTATGCGCTTCACGATTTCCGGTCCATCAACTGGACGGCATGGAAAACGGCAGACGATGAGGAGCGCGCCGGAGCGTTGGACGAGCTTCAAGAATTTATGAAGGAATGGAGCGCTACCGAGGAAGCGGGTCTGGGCAGCTCTGCTGTCTATACGATCGTTGGACAAAAGGCTGATTTCGTTATGCTGCACCTGCGTGAAACGCTGGAAGATCTCAATAAGCTGGAAAATGATTTCAACAAGACAACCTTCGCCAAATATACAACTAAAACCTACTCTTATGTGAGCGTGGTGGAGCTGAGCAACTATTTGAGCAAGGATGAAGATCCAATGCAAAATCCGCAAATCGTCGCTCGCTTGAAGCCTGTTTTGAACAAGGCCCGTTATATTTGTTTCTATCCGATGAACAAAAAACGTGATCTGGACGACAACTGGTACATGCTTTCGATGGACGAGCGCCGTACCCTGATGCGCAGCCACGGTTTGATCGGACGCAGCTACGCCGGCAAAGTGAAGCAAATCATTTCCGGCTCCGTTGGCTTTGACGATTGGGAATGGGGCGTAACGCTGTTCTCCGATGATGCCCTGCAATTCAAGAAGCTCATCTACGAAATGCGTTTTGACGAAGTGAGTGCCCGTTACGGTGAATTCGGCTCCTTCTATGTCGGCAGCGTGTTGAATGAAGAAACATTCGAAGACATGCTGAAGCTGTAAAATGGGAAAGGTGTAACAGCTATACAAGAACAAGAAAATGAGGATTTCGTACTTCCCGCTCAGGGGACTACGGAATCCTTATTTGATTTTGATCTCCGCCTGCTCTTTCATTATACAACGCATTGGGAGTATGAGCTTATGACCTGAAAATATAAAAAAAGAAAGGGCACCTCGATCGGCGCCCGAATCCTGAATTAGCTTATTTTATGGTGTGGCTGGCTGAGCTGCTTGCGTATCTTGCGTATTAACAGATTTGGCCCATTTTCTTTTCTCCCGTGCCATCAAAATAAAGATCACCAGCAATAAGCCGGTTAACAGGAGTAAGAACCCGCCAAGCTCTGGAATAAAATATTGCAAGCCTCCCCCTTTGAACCCCATTCCCCTCAAAAATTTGAATTGCCAGGTGAGCGGAAGGATGTTGCCAATCGTTTGCAGTGGTCCTGGAAGCATGACTGTAGGCAATTGAGCCCCGCTAAGCAAAAAAGATGGGAGCATGATCAGCATGATACGAGAAGAGGCTTTGTCCGGGGTTGCCGCCGTCCATCCCAGGGCCATCCCCAAAAGACTAAGGGTAGTGGTGAACAATAAAAATGGAATACTGATTTCCCACACATTGGCCTCAAAACGAAGCCCGCCAACCTGCTTGAGTACACCAAGACTCAAATAGAAGGCTGCGCATCCCACCAAAGCATAAGGCAGCACTCGCATCAGCAGATTGCTCCAATGCTCCAATTCCCCCTCCAATTTCCCGTTCACCCGCAAACGGGGAACGATCGTCAGAGCAGCAGAGCCAATTAATGAAATCATGACCGTATTGACAAAGCCTATAACCGAGGTCATAAGTGTCGAGTTTGTCGGATTATATAAGAGGCGTTGCTGGAGCAGCATATTGGTGGTCATCCCCGTCAGCTGGCTGTCGCTTAACCCCATAGCCTTGAGACTCCCGCCAGCCAGCGTCGCATTTTCCGTCGAAATCACTTCAGCCACGGCTGAGCGCAGATTCCCTGTTGCCGCCCCCATCGTGTTATCTACATAAAAGCCAATATTGCTCTGAATTCCTTTGAGCCGATTTTCCTCCAGGCCAGCCGGAAGATAGATCACCGCAAAAAACTTTTCATTATATAAAAACAAATTCGGATCGGCCTCATTTTCCTGCACATAACGAACATCGATATATTGGGATGCGTCCAATTTATTAATAAGCTGCCGGCTGTAATTGCTATGGTCCAGATCCACTACGGCTATTGAAGCATCGTTGATCTGATTATTTTTAAAGACATAACCGAACATAGCAGCGACAACAATAGGAACGAACAGGATAATGTAAACCATCTTGCCGTTGAACAAATGCTTCCATTCATCAGCGAATGCTCTCATCGTGTTTTAACCTCCACTGTCATGCCAGGCAACAATTCAGGAGTCCGCTCTACATTGACACGCACCTGGAAAGAACTGATATCCGCCAGACCTTTATCGCGGCTCATTCTCATATTCGTGTACTGTGGAGCAGAGGTGATGTATCTTACCGTGCCTTGGATATCTTTATCTAAAGCAACGACATGGGAAGTAACATTGCCTCCTGCTTTAAACTTGGTCAAGGAAGCCTCATCCACATAAATATCATAGTATAGCTGGTTTGTTTCAATAACTGCACCTGTTGCCCCCGTGGAGACGATCTCACCCAGTTTCGGTACGACACGTGTGACCTTGCCGTCAGTCGTTGCCTTCAACACCATGCGTCCACGTTGCAGTTCCAGTGTTTTGAGCTGAACCGCCAAGGCCTGCTTTTGTTGAACGAGCAGGTCGACATTGTATTCACTGTTTTTGACATCTTTCCGTGTCTGGGCCGTTTGGGTTAATGCTTCCTTGGCCTTTTCTGTTTTGATGCGGGCTTGCTGGCGCTCCTCGGCTGTTGCCCCTGCCTGCATTTTCTCTAGCGCGGTCTGCTGCTGCTCGACCCCATTTTTAGCAATTTCGGCTTGTTTGCCGGCTGCTTTAATCTGATTATTCGCAATCTCTATCTGATCCCGGGCTGTATCTAGGGCAACCTGGGCCGTGTCCATTTGATTTTTGGCATTATCCAGCTCCGCTTTGGTACTGGCCCCGGCATCATACAGCGCTTGAACCCGCTTGTAATTGACCTTGGCCAAATCCAGCGCCTGTTGTCTGGAGGCCACTGTTTTTTGCGCTATCTCTGCGTTGCTTTTAGCCGTCTCCACCCCTGTCTGGGCAGCATCCGCCGATTGCTGCGCCGCTTCAACAGCCAGCTTTTGCCTTTGAATATCCTCCACACGTGTGCCCTGATTCAATAAGGATTCTCCTGCCTGCGCAGCCTGAATATCCAGTTCCCCCTGCTTTTCCGAAGCCGTAATTTTGTCCGACTGATTTTGCAGCCCCTCCTTGGCTTGCTTGATTTTCACATCGGACTGGGTGATATCGGTTTTTAATTTTTCAATTTGCAGATCAAGATCAACAGGATCAAGCGTCATGAGGACATCGCCTTTTTTCACCTGCTGCTCCTCCTTGACTTCAATAGACTTAACCCTTCCACCTACTCCTTGAAAGGAAACATTTACGGTATCTGCTGTAAGCAGCGTGTTTTTTTGTTGGGCCGCCATACTAACGGCATCTTTGCCGCTCATCGCCATCATCGTACCTCCAGTACCGAGTGCAAGTACAAGTAAAGCGTATGGAATAAGCTTTTTATTCATGGAAATGAATCTCCTTCATGATGGATTTAGCACATTATGTCAAAAACAAATTAGCCATCTTATAGTACGGCGTCTAACTATTTGTGTCAGGAAAAACATTATTCCCTTTTTACGCGTTCCACACCCATAGAAAGCTTCTGTAACAGTTCGGCCAAGCGGGCATGATCCTCATCTGCAAATTCAGATAGTAAATTTGAAAAAATTTGGATAAGCAAAGGGACTCTGTCCGTCATGAACTGCTTTCCCGCTTCGGTAAGATGAATGGCGGTCATGCGACGGTCTTTGAGCGTACTCCTCTGAATGATACCGTCACGTTCCAGCTTGTCGATTACACTGGTAACCGTCGAACGTGTAACCCCGGAATGATCAGCCAACTCCGACGGAGTAAACGAGCGGTCATGCAAAAACAAAGGCATGAGAATTTTCAGATTTCCGATCGAAAGGCCGTATTCGGACAATCTGGAGCATACACCATTGTAAACCTCATGAGCTGTCTGTACAAAAAGAATTAACGTGCTCAAACATTGCGGGTTCAATTGCGGAAATTTTTCTGTTAATAACTTTATTCTATTGGGATCGTGTTTAATATTAAACTCCGAATTCAATGTCAAGGTCCCCTTCTGTAATTAGTAAACATACTATACGATGCCGTATAGTTATGTGTCAATACGTATTTTCTGCAACCATACCAAAAAATCCTGTGCATCCGTCAAGCCTTCAAGATTGCACAGGATTTTTTATTTTTAGAAAAACCGTCCCTTTTTTAGTACTAGCGGAATCCCGCCAATGATAAACAGATAGCGGAGATCAACGATTTTTTTCAACTGTGCTGCGACCCAGCCTTTTATTTTGCGTTTGCCCACCACCGCAACAGCCTCACCTTTTCCAAGCGAGGCAACCGTCCCTTTATTGGAAAATACGAACTTGTTAAGCTCTTTATTACGGAGGGTAGCGACCAGATTCTTGGCACAGATCACCCCTTGCTGCATTGCAATTTGCGCAGTAGGCGGGTAGGGGCGACCTTCAGGATTTAACATCAGGGAGCTGTCCCCGATAATGAAAATGTCATCGTGATCCGGCGCACGTAGAAAATCGTCGATTTTCACCCTGCCACGCATCACTTCGAATCCGGCCTTCTCAATCAATCCGTTTCCACGGATACCCCCCGTCCAGACCACCGTGCAGGCTTCGATTTTCTCACCCTCACCCACGATTACGCCATCCTCCAGGCATTCCTTAATCGGAATACCGATGCGGAAGTTAACCCCCTTGCGCTTAAGAACATCCATTGCATATTCCACCAGCTCAGGGTCAAATCCCGGCAATGCCGTAGGGGCCGCCTCGACGTTAATGATTTGAATTCGGTTAAAATCGATGTCATAAGCTTTGGCCAGCTGTGGCAGACGATCTGCCAGTTCCGCAACGAACTCAATGCCGCTGAAGCCAGCGCCACCTACAACAAAGTTTAGTCTGCCTGGTTTACCGTCATTTTTATAGAGAGCCAACTGGTATTCAATATGTTCACGAATCAGGCGAACAGAGTTAATACTGCGGATCGTCAGTGCGAACTTATCCATTCCTGGAATCCCAAATGTTTCCGGCTCCCCACCCAGCCCGATCACCAGGTAATCATAGGACAACGAGCCATCCTCCAGTACGATTTTTTTCTCCTTTGGAATGATTTCCTTCACCGTTCCTTTGACTAAATCGACCTTGAACTCATCAATCAGCTGCGCAATCGGAATCCGTGAATGTTCAATCGTATCCGTGCCGGCTGCTGGCATATGAAGATGTGTCGTAATATAGTGGTAATCATGTCGATTAATCAGTGTGACGCTCGCCTCATTGTGCTTGAGCTCTTTTTGCAATTGCTGGGCCGTCAATATGCCACCATATCCTGCTCCAACAATCACAATTTTAGGAATATTGCCCATATGCCTATACCCCTTCCGGTACATAATCATTACATATTCACAGCTTTTCTCTTGAAATGGTATTTTCTACGCCCATGAAGTGTTCACTAAATATTAATTGCTTTACCTTTGCAAGTGGAATCCGGCAGTTTATAATAAGAAGCAATGAATCATGCATTCGATGGCTATTTAAACCTCTATATGACTGATTCAATATCCATAATTCATACCATAATCCCTTTCGGAGGTGTTTTTAGAGTGACAGCTCAATCTACAGGCGCGGAATTACGCGACCTGATTATTATTGGCGGTGGTCCAGCCGGTATATTCGCTGCTTTCTACGGGGGAATGCGTCAGACATCCGTCACCTTAATTGAAAGTATGCCCCAACTGGGCGGCCAGCTTGCAGCCCTTTATCCAGAAAAATATATTTATGACGTTGCCGGCTTTCCTAAAGTGACCGCACAGGAGCTGGTCAACAATTTGGTCCAGCAAATGAATCACTTCAATCCAGACGTACGACTGGAGGAGAAAGTCGTATCGTTAGAGAAAAAGGATGAACGCCACTTTATCATTAAAACAGACAAAGGCGGCGAGTATCATGGTAAAGCGGTTATCATTACCGCTGGTGTGGGTGCCTTTGAACCACGCAGACTGGAACTGCCTGGCGCAGATCATTTTGAAAAAACGAACCTGCATTACTTTGTCAGCGATCTGAACAAATTTGCAGGCCGAAAAGTGCTCATCAGCGGTGGCGGCGACTCTGCAGTCGACTGGGCACTTATGCTGGAACCGATTGCAGAACAGGTTACATTGATTCACCGCCGTGATAAATTCCGTGCGCATGAACACAGTGTAGAAAACCTTCTCGCTTCCAAGGTAAATGTCATTACACCAACAGAAATTACAGAACTGCATGGGGAAGATACCATTACCAAGGTCACGCTCGCACATGTAAAAACCAAAGAGACTCAGGAAATCGAAGTAGACGATGTCATCGTTAACTTTGGATTTGTGTCCACACTTGGCCCGATTGCTGAATGGGGAATTGAGATCGAAAATAACTCCATCGTGGTCGATTCCCGCCAGGAAACCAATATTCCCGGCATTTTCGCCGCAGGGGATATCACGACTTACCCAGGGAAGCTCAAGCTGATTGCCGTTGGCTTTGGTGAAGCACCTACGGCAGTCAACAACGCCAAGGTCTATGTAGATCCGGACGCCAAGCTGTCACCGGGTCACAGCAGTAACATGAAATTGTAGTTTATTTTAGACTATGACAAAAAAGGGTATTTTACTCCAAATTTGAATCGTTGGAGTGAAATACCCTTTTTCACGGTGTGCCTATTCGTTGCAGTGATTGTCTGTAAAGTCATCCGAACCCTGAACGGCTTTACAGTCGCAGTACGAGAGCTTGTCCGGTCTAATGAAGGACTACGGCTGTATTCATCTCTAGTTTTCTTTTGTGAATTTCAGCCAGCAACAGTGCAATGAAGTCACATTCAAGTTTAAGCTCGATTGCCATCTGATAGGAATCCAAAAGCATTTCATCCGTCAGCATAGCCATCCTCGACACAACCTTTCCTTTTATTTCAAAATCTATTCTATCAAAATACTAAAAACGGAACAAGCGTTCTGTTATCCACAGTCAATTGTGGAAATCCTGTGTATAAATTGTTGGTAAGTGTCGTTAACCCATGTATGTGACAGGGGATAATGTGGACAATACTTATACACAGAATTTTGACGCCTAAATGCAAAAAAATATTTTCATAGTTTGTACAAATTTATTATATTTGACGTCATGTCAAGGCATCTTATTGGGGCCTTGTGTTTACCTCCAAAATCCATACCCGTCCATTGGGATCAAGTCCATAATCAAACCCCAATTGCCCGATCCCTGGAAATCTTCTCTCAAGTACCGGAATACAGTGCCGGGTGAGATCCACGATTTCCCGCCGCTTCTTGATAGCCAGCCGCTGGGGATATATCATCCGAAGCGCCTCTCTTCCCTTTAATAGGGTTCCACCTTTGCACAGGTTCGTAATAACCAAACCAGGGCGGGCATGACGTGCAACCACTGCACGGAAAATCCACTTTTCTCCTTCCTTGGCCACCTTGACCCGATAGTCGACAGGTCGACCTTGAATGCTTGCCAATTGGATGCCTTGCTGAATGAGATACGGCCGCTGGATTCGAAGTCTGCTGATTCCGTCCACAAGTGCTTTAAAATGATTGAAACGATATGTGTTCTCCATACGCGTGCATGTATATTCCCTACGCTCCTTTGCAACGCGCATAACCCCGTTTCCTCCGCCTCCCTTCACGGGCTTTATGAATACAAAAGCATGTCGCCGCAACATCATGCGCAGCTGCTCCTCACTATATAGACACGTTTCCGGTATATAAACGGCGGTATATGGATGGCGGAGCAGCGCCTTCGTCTTTAACCACTTGCTTGCAAGCTGTCTCATCAATCCTCTCTCCTTTCGCCATCAGCTATACTTATACATACTCAACAGGGATACGCTATTCTTGGATGATTGTCTCCAGACGCATAGCATTTCGACAAGATCACTGCAGACGGTAGCATGCACCGGAGATCACTGGTACAATGACAATAATCTGACTACTATTTGCCCGGAGCAGCGGATTTTACCTGCAAATTGTTTTTTTCAACAAGGAGGTTAACGCATGAACAGCAAAATTGGCATCATGGACATTGGCTCCAACTCCATACGTCTGGTGATCTATGAAATGACAGAGACAGGAGCCTACCGGATTGTCCAGGAATGCAAAGAGGCTGCCCGACTAAGTGAAAAGGTTGGGGCAGGCGGCCGCATGGAACGGGAAGCGATTCGAAGCATCGCTCCACTACTGCGCCAATTCATGACGGTATGCCGTATGCACGAAGTAGTTCGTATGCGTGCAGCCGCGACAGCCGCAATCCGCAATGCGGTCAATTCGGACGAAATTGTTCAATGGATTGCGGAGGAAACAGGCTTAACGTTGGAAATATTAAGCGGAGAACAGGAGGGCTATGCCGGTTTTCTGGGTGTGGTCAATACAATGAATATAAACGACGGCATTATTATTGACATCGGGGGCGGAAGTACTGAAATTACACTGTTCCGTGAGCGGAAGCGGCTGCATACCGTTTCGTTTCCCTTTGGTGCGGTCAATATGAATTGGCGTTTTGGACGGGAAGTCAAGAATGGGGAATGGTCTCCTCAGCAGATCGAGGAAATGGAGAGCTTTGTTCGTTCTTCACTGCAAAACCATGATTGGATATTTTCCAATCCGGGCCTGCCATTCATCGGTCTGGGCGGCACCCTGCGCACCTTGGCTAAAATCAATCAAAAACAGCAGGATTACTCGCTGCCTGTCACGCACCATTACGAAATGACGGCAGCAGACGTCAATTATTTTTATGAAACTCTGCCCCATCTCCCTTATGAAAAACGAAAAAAAACAGCCGGCCTGTCCAAAGACAGAGCCGACATCATTGTACCTGGACTCATTATATTAAAAACAATATTCGATGCTGCTCAAGGCATCGCGTATTTGATCAGTGGAGCGGGCCTGCGGGACGGTCTGTTTCATGAGCTGGTGAATACCGACCAACCTGTGGTAGCTAATCCGCTCATCACCTCCATACGCAATATCCTGTCGTTCGGTGTCCCAGTTAGCGAGGCACATATCCGACGTGTTCATGAGTACGCTGTGCTGCTTTATGACGCATTGACCGACACAGCATCCATAGCAATGGACAAGCGCTTGCTGCTGACCGCGGCTACCCTTTACAAGACGGGAGCTGCCTTGAATTATTACCATTTCCGCCAGCATTCCGTGTTCTGGATCCTGCATGCAGGCATAGGCGGTTTAACTCACCGGGAAACGGTACTGGCTGCACTGATCGCTGATTACCATCCCAAAAATCGGACGCCTCGACTGTTGCGTACACATACCGACATTCTGGAGCCCTCGGACGAAGATCGCGTGCATCGGCTCGGTTCCCTGCTTCAGCTCGCCATCGGCATGGATCGGAGCGAATCCGGCATCATTACCAGCATCCATCCCACGACAGGAGAGGATGCACTGCATATTCGCCTGGAAAGCAAGAGTGAACCGATTCTGGAACAACGGGAGCTGGTAGCTGTCGCTAAAGATTTTCAAAAGGCCTGGAATCTTACATTGTCGTGGTCCATTCTTCCTTCTTCCAGTTTTTAACCTTCATCGCTTCGAATTGGCTCCTGATGGGAGCCTCTTCGTCGTTTCTTGCTACAAATTGATAGCTGCCATTAGGCAGAAGCTGCCGCGCCTTCACATTATCGTTCAAGGATAAACGTAAAATATCCGCCAGCATTTCTTTGATTCGTTCATCATAAATCGGACACATCAACTCAATTCGGCGAGTCAGATTGCGAGTCATCCAATCCGCACTGGACAGGAAAAGCTCCGAATGACCTGCATTTTCAAAGTAGAACAGCCTGGAATGCTCCAGGAAACGGTCGACAATACTGATAACCCGAATGTTCTCGCTAAAGCCCTCCACCCCGGGACGCAAACAGCAGACCCCTCGAATGATTAAATCAATCTTTACACCTGCTTGAGAAGCCGCATATAGTTCATCGATCATTTCCTGATTGGATAAAGAATTGATTTTGGCAATGATACGGGCCGGCTTGCCTGCAAGTGCTTGCTCCGCTTCCCTGCGGATTAACTCGAACAGCTTATTTTTCATTCCCGTTGGAGCTACCGTGAAAGCTTGCAGGGTCTTGAGTGCAGAGAAGCCCGTAATTTCATTGAACAGATCAGAGGCATCCTCGCCCAACACCGGATCTGACGTGAATAACCCGATATCCGTATATACACGAGCCGTACTTTCATTGTAGTTGCCAGTTCCCACATGCACGTATCGTTTGAGCGCGTTACGCTCGTGACGTACCACGAGGATGATTTTGGCGTGTGTCTTCAAACCGACCAGTCCGTACACCACATGACAGCCTGCTTTCTCAAGCGTACGCGCCCAGGCAATATTACGCTCCTCATCAAAACGGGCTTTCAGCTCCACCACCACCGTGACCTGCTTGCCTGATTCGGCCGCACGTGCCAGTGCCGGAATCAGCCTGGATTCCCCGTTGACCCGGTACAGGGTCATTTTGATGGCCATCACATCGGGGTCCTCTGACGCTTCAATAATAAAATCCGTCACTGCATCGAATGATTCATACGGATGATATACCAGCACGTCCCGCTTGCGAAGTACGCTGAAAATATCCTCTTGCGGGGGCAGCTCTTCCGGATACAACGGTTTGATTGGCGGAAATTTCAGATGCGAATGCCCCTCCAAGTGATCGGCAAAAGACGATAAAAACGTCAAATCGAGTGGCCCGTCCATCTCGAACACATGATCGAACAGCTTAAATTCACGTTGAAGCTCCGTTAGAGCAAAGGGATGAATCCCTTTTTCCACTTCCAGTCTTACCGGCGCACCGCGTCTTCTTCGACGCAGCTCTTTTTCAATCTCTTCGAGCAAATCTTCGATCTCTTCTTCATTAATGGACAAATCGGAATTACGCGTAACACGAAAGGCATGAACCGCCTCCGGAACATATCCCGTGAAAAGCGTTTGTATATGATGCTTAATAAGCTCTTCAATTAAAATAAATGATTTCTTCTTACTGTTTGAACGCAGCGGCACTGTAACAACACGCGGAATATTGGAAGGCACCTGCACAATGGCAAAAAGCGGCTTATCCTCCTCGGTGTCCCCCGGACGTTTCAAGACGACTGCTAGATATACGTATTTATTGTGAACCAATGGAAAAGGACGGCTTTGATCAACCGCCATCGGCGTTAGCACCGGAAATATAATGTCATGGAAATAAGCATCCAGCGACTTGCGCTGTGTCGTATTTAAATCTCCATATTCAAGCAATAAGAGTCCTTTTTTCGTCAAGAGGCGAGAAATATCGCGATAGGTCCGATATTGTTCGGATACCATCGAGACGGTGCGCTTCATCAGGCGTTTGTACAAACCGGAGGGAGTATACCCGGTAAAATCCTTTTGCATAAAACCAGCCTTGATCTTCTCTCTCGTCTCTGCTACCCGGACGGCCATAAACTCATCCAAATTACTAGACACAATCGCCAAAAATTTGGCTCTTTCCAGCAACGGTGTATCTGCATCCTGAGCTTCCTGAAGCACACGGCGGTTAAATTCAATCCAGCTTAAATCCCGGTTAAAATAACGTTCTGACCCGGCTTTATCCTTTTTCTGACTCTCTATCAACATATGGCCTCCATCAATTCATGCAGTATAGTTATCCTTTTATTGTACTATTAGATGAAATGCACTAGCATCACGGCTGTGTAAACGCAATGTAAAATGTGTGTAAACGCAGCTGGATGTTGAAAAGGTCAATCGGATGCTTTACAAAAATAGCATTAATAGGGTACAGTGTTTACGTCTGTTTCATAGAGTAGAATGATAAAATGCACCTTTTTCAACCACACTCAATTGCTGATTTTTAAATGGCATCCTATAGGGAGGATTTTCGTTATGGAACCCAAGAAAACGCCACGCGTACTGCAAAAAAACATCGAATTTTTTACCGCAGCGCTGTCTCAACACCTCGTTTCAGTCTGGCAAGAGGACCCTACGGGCGTATACTGTGAGATCGGCTGTGGATATATCGAGTTGTTCAGCAGCGAAATGATTCGAGTGCGCAATCAGGATGGGACCCCAAGCCATTATGACCGCAACATTACCATGTTTCAGTTGATCACGAAGGATCAACCGATATAATTATTATATGCTATGCCTATGCTGTTCTTCCAGATTAGAATTGTTTTTATCTTAAAGATAATGCATGTTCGCAGACCAATCCTTTAACCAGCTGTGCTACTGGCTTTATATCTGCCAAAGCTGGAAATTTTACTTAAAAAGCGCCATAGAGCGCTTTTTTTGTCGACTTTTTTTGAACATCGTTTCAAAAAGCAGTATGATAAGGGAGCATATTACCTACATTTAAAGGGGAATCAACCGATGGAGCACATAACATCAGATGGACGCATCCTGGTCATGACCGCGGTTGAAGGCGAACGGGAGGCCGTGCTGCGCGGCCTGAAAGGCGATACTCGCTTTAAGGTTGAGCTGGCAGGTGTGGGCGCTCCATCCGCAGCGGCTTCAACCGCGCTGGCGCTGGCTGCTGGCGGCTTCCGCCTGGTCATCAGCGCCGGGATTGGCGGCGGCTTCATCGAGACCGCCGCGCTGGAGAGCGTCGTCGTCGCTGACGCGATCATCGCCGCCGACCTCGGGGCCGAGACGGCAAACGGCTTTAGCAGTGTGGACGAGCTGGGCTTCGGCTCCAGCCGAATCGCCGTGAACACTGGCGCCAGCCAGCGGATTGTTCAGGCCTTGCGCGCCGCCGGACAGACAGCTGTCGCCGGGCCGATCCTGACCGTGACAACGGCCACAGGCACGTCGTCAACCGCGGAACAGCTGGCTAACCGTGTTCCCGGAGCCGCTGCCGAAGCAATGGAGGGCTACGGCGTAGCCGTGGCAGCGAACAAGCTGGAGCTGCCTGTGATGGAAATCCGCACGATTTCCAATGCCGTCGGTCCACGTGACCGTGCAGCCTGGCGGATCAAAGAGGCTTTGCAAGCGTTGGAAGCCGCATTTTCTACATTAACGGAGGTTATATAGATGCAAATTGCTTTTTCACCTTGTCCCAATGACACCTTTGTCTTTCATGCCCTGGCGCATGGTTTGATTCCGGGCGCGCCCGCGCTGGATATTACCTTTGCCGATATCGACATCACCAACAATCTGGCGATCACACCAGACGGACTGGATATTATGAAAATCTCGTATGCCGCGCTCCCTTGGGTGCTGGATGAATATGCTCTGCTGCCTTGTGGTGGCGCACTGGGCCGGGGTTGTGGGCCGCTCGTGCTGACCAAAGAAGGCTCCACGGTGGAAGGCCCGAAAGCCTTGTCTGGCAAGCGTGTAGCCGTACCAAGTGAACGTTCAACCGCCTACCTGCTGTTCCGCCTGTGGGCAGCCAAGCATGTGCCTGGAGGTGTAGGCGAGATCGTCGTCATGCCGTTTGACCAAATCATGCCTGCTGTCCGTGACGGTCATATAGATGCCGGACTGGTTATTCATGAAGCACGCTTTACATATCCGTCCTACGGACTCCGCAAGCAAGTCGATCTGGGCAACTGGTGGGAAGAAGATACAGGACTCCCGATCCCGCTCGGAGCGATTATTGCCCGTCGAAATCTGGATCTGGATGCGATCACAGACTGGATACGCGCCTCTGTCGAGTACGCGTGGAAGCACCCTGAAGCTTCCCGCGAGTATGTATTGTCTCATGCACAGGAGCTGTCACCGGATGTAGCCCAGTCACATATCGACCTGTACGTGAACGATTTTACCGCCAATCTGGGCGACAGCGGTTATGCCGCTATCGAAGCCTTGCTCGGACGTGCCGCACAGGAAGGGCTGGTGCCTTCGTTTGATTTGGCCAAGCTGCGCCTTGCCTCCACAATCCGCTAAAACCTATAAAACCTCCCGAACGAGCACATGCCTAACCATGCGTCCAGTTCGGGAGGTTTTATCATTTCTTCGTATAGTAAATTCTCATTTTAGACTCTCTGAATCCTGTCTTTAGTTCTGTTCTTGCTCCACGACCTCGGTCTTAAATACATTATCCAGCTTGGTGCCCAATCTTTTCACCAGCGGCACCTTGATATCCCGACTCAGTTCCTTGAAAAAAGCGTCCATGTCACAATTAATCTTATCCAACACAACCTTCACGGTGCCCTCTGCCAAAATCTGCTCATTCAGTTCTTCAGGTACCGTAACCGAGATGTCATACTTCTTGCTTAACGTTTTAATGTAGCGGCTAAAGATTTCGATAAGCTCCTCATTGTTGAAATTCTCAACAGCAACTTGCCCTTTGTTCGTAAATTTTAAATTCACTCTCACGTTAGCATTTCCCCTTTTCCTTTTGACCATTTATTTTGGATAAACGTTGAACCGTACAGCGGCTCTTCAAAGAAAGGGCCTTACCGATCGTTTTAGACTCTTGTCCTTTGATATACTAAGTATAACACATTAAGTCTGTTTTCATTTCCCAACTTGTCGTTTTATGATAAAAAATGATACTTTTTGCGCATTTTCAGCATGAATCATTACTTTTCATTCCAATTATTAGTAGAAAATCAAACAAAAAAATACAAGAAAACGCCTATCTTGCAATAGAAAGACGTTTCCACATAAAGAGCTTATATAGCATGCCTCACAGAGGTTTCGTGCATTCCCAACCGTGTGAACGATACTCACGCACGGCATCTCGTAGATCCTCAATATCATCAGTATGCAGCAAAACGGCAGGTAAAATGACCCAATACTCATTTTCCGCCAAATCGATAAATACATCCTCGACGTCATAATATTGCATATCTCCAAATGCCGTATCTCTGATTTTCTGTCCAACCAAAGGGGTAAACCGGGAATCGAATGTTTTCATCACCTTCGTATATTCCTTCACGCCCGTTGCTGTGATCTGCTGTGAAATAATGACGCTCAATACTCTGCTACCTCCCTGACCTAATAATGCTCATTATAACCTTTCCTCAGACCTTCTACAAAACCTTGCGCAAAAAGAATCGTCATATTTTATTTGATAAACTAGCATATTATTCCTGATTCTGTATTTCTATGCCTGGGTACAGGATTGCGTTTCATCAGCCTTGGCCGTTCGGCACCCTTGTTTTCTCGGCGAAGCCGTATTTACCAGATACACGCTGCCTGCAATCAGCACCAAGCCCGCAACAAAAGTCAGGGTAAGAGATTCCTTCAGCATCACCATACTAAAGATCGTAGACAGCACCGGGATCAAAAACGTGTATGAGCCAACGGTTCCTGCATCTCCATTATCGATCAGTTTAAAATAAATCATCCAGCCCATGGCAATCACGAAGATCGAAATAAACGATAAGATTGCAATAAAAGAAGCTGTCCAGTGGATATCGCTCCATTTCTCTGTCGCAAATCCAACCCCGTTAAGCATGATGCCTCCCAATATGAGCTGCATAGTGACCGCCCAAATGGAGTCCAACTGCTTGCTTTTTTTCTTCATATAAATGGTTCCCAGCGCCCAGCACAGTCCCGAGGCCAGCCCCAGCACAATCCCCAATACGGACAAATGGCCTGCCATGCCGCCAGAGCTAATCACGATCACCCCGCCAAATCCAAGCACCAGTCCGATAACCTTCATTGGAAACATACGCTCACCCAGCCATAACCAGGAGAACAATCCCAATAAGATGGGCTGGAGAAATACTAAAGTGGAAAATAACCCGGCAGGCAAATAGCGCAATCCTATCGTCTGCAAACCATAGTAGCCTGCAATATTAAATATCGCCAGAACGAGGTACGTCCATGCATTCTGTCTAAAACGCAAGGTTTTCCGGTGACGCAAAGCGAATAATAGCAAAATCAAACCGCCCAGCAAGGTGCGCATTCCCGAAAAGAATAGCGGGGGCGTATCTGGCAAAGCCAGCTTGGTCAACGGCCAGTTGATCCCCCACACCATGACTAATATCAATACAAGCCACAGCGTGGCTTTTGGTGTTAACTTTTTCATAGATGTCTTCTCTCCTCTGGCATTTTCATCGTTCTTTGCTTACGGTTATAGATATCAAGCCCGTTTGCAAAGCTTCGCTTTACTAGCGTATACTGTGATCACTAATAAATAAAATGAATGTTTTCGATAAGGGAGATAACTTTTCACTTATGACGATTACCCAGATCATGATCTTCGTCCGCGTAGCTGAAACGCTAAGCTTTACCCAAACTGCTCATGAACTGCATATGACGCAGCCCGCTGTCAGCCATGCGATCGCCAGTATCGAAAACGAACTGGATGTCCAGCTATTACTGCGGGATCGCAAAAAAGGCGTACTCCTAACCCATATCGGGCACAAAGTACTGCTGCAATTTCGCATGATGCTGCAAAGCATGGAAAAGGTACAGCAGCAGGTAGCCGCTGAAAAAGGGCTGGATGTTGGCACGGTCACCATCGGTGCCTTTCCCTCGGCCTCAGCCTATTTTCTGCCTCCCATCATCCATCATATTCGCCAGCATTATCCGAACCTGGTTTTTGATCTGCGCGAAGGCTCCACGAATGAGGTCAAGGAATGGGTGCATACCCGGGAAATCGAAGCGGGCATCATCCTGCTGCCTGATCCACAAGTGGATGTCATCCCTTTATGCCAGGATAATATGGTCATCCTCCTGCCGGACGGTCATCCCATGCAAACGCGCGACAAAATCGCCATTCGAGACTTGAATCAACAAGATATGATCTTTTGTAAGGGTGGACATGAGGTTGCCATTATGGAAGGCTTTGAACGCGAACAGAGCCAACTGAAAGCACAATTCATCACTCACAATGTCAGTACTCTGGTCAGCATGGTCCGGCAAGGGCTGGGTATGGGGATCGTTTCCTCACTCTCCTTGTCCACATTCCCCCATGATCTGACTGTCAAGGAAACCATGCCATTGATTACACGCGAGATTGGTATCGCTGTGCCATCCCTGCCCGATGCTTCTCCGGCTGTACAGTTATTTATCCGCACCGCTAAGGAGTTGTTTGTGGATGTGGAGACTTAATATAAAAAATTAGCGTATGGAAGGCATAACCATTTGTAGAAAAGGGAACAGCCCTATGCTATACTGTATTAAGAATACTGTATCATGTACTATGTGTCATATAGCCTATGACATGTGGGTAAAATAAGTATAGCCGCGATGTTCCACCATCGCGACTATCTGACAAAGGCCGGTGGGCGACCACGGCGAGAATTTCATACTAGGTACGAAAAATCACCGGATAGCTAGGCGGCCAACCTATTCCCGGTGGTTTTTCTTGTCTTTACGTGATTGTTTCCAGGCTTGGACCAAAGTCTTTAGACCAGTAGTTATACTGACCAACTTTAGCACAACGTCAAGAATCTTCACGATTAGATCAAATGACACGGCGTCACCCCCTCTCGGGCTAGCTTCGCCGCATCTTCCCCACCGGTTAATTTGTCCAAATCATTATAGCATAATTGGGAAAATTGGAATATAGAGTAGGAATAGTGAGAAGAACTACTAGATGTGTGGTGTCACTTTGTGTTTACAAGGTTAAGCTCGATATGGGTTCGACCGTGCAACCATAGCAGTTCGTCTAGTAAAAATGTCAAGCCATCCTTACTGCGCAAACGCTCAATCACCTCTGTAACGACTTCCACAATCTCACGTTGCACATTCTTCGCTAGTTGAAGGCCGCCACTGTCTCCATCCACATAAAGATGTGGATGATCCAGTTGGTCTATCTTTCGTACATGTCGCAGACACAACATCCCATTTTCCAGATAAAAGAAATAGCTACGATCAAACAGGACCCCCTCAAATAATTCATAGATATAAGGATCATCATCAGGTCCATATACCATGGTAGCTCTTTTCAATTCAACCGATTTGGTCATATAATCCCTCTCCTTTGGATTCATTAATTTTTTTGTTAAATAAAGACCAAGCTATTATATTTATATGTACTTAATGTACGACTTCTTATATATATAATACATCTTCACATTTAATCATTCAATACTTATCGAACAAAATGTACGCATTATTGTAATTCAGGTTTGACTTCACTAATATTTAAGTACATATAATAAGTAGAGGGGGATTGCTCATGGGATTGAAACCAAGTTATAAACCAATGGAAATCACTCTAATTAAACGAGATAAGACACGAACTTACCTTCGTACTCAATTAGGAATATCACCATCGACTTTGGCGAAAATGTCTAATGGGGAATTTGTAGCCATGAGTGTCATTGCACGGATTTGTGAGGAGTTGGATTGTAAAGTTGAAGAGGTTGTTGAATTTATAAAAGAACAACCATTAGATAAAGAGAAAGAGCGCTAATCCGTTTAGGGATAGCGCTCTTTCTTTTCAACTTAATATTGATTTAAAGCGACCGCTTCGCTTGTACAGCACCATTCCACGCACCAACAGATTTTGTCCCTCCTGTGAAACCTTCAAAATATTCTACTTCAAAATTAAAGAATTGACAGGAATGATTTTATACTTAAACCATTTTGTCTACAAATACTAATAAAGTCATTAAAAATGATCTGGCGTATATTCTCTTTAAGGACAAAACGCTAAACCATAAACTCTCTTAAGTAAAAACAGCTTTGTTTTTTAATATTTTCTCGCTCTAACGGATGCCTGATGTCTACTTAGTGAAGTTACGCATTTTTGAAAGAATCAACGCTAAAAATGTTTTGAATTTCGACATATTTTCTCATATATATCCAATATTTATTGATATATTCCATTGAAAATATTGACAACTATCTAATCTCAATGTATTGTATAGAAAATAAATACATTTTTTCTTGAATTATTTATTATTTGGGATCAATTTCCGGGAAGCCGTTGCTGCTTATTTATTCTCATCTAAGCATGGACAGGCCTCTTTGGAATGGATTCATAATAACTTTTCGGAAGGAGGAATCCATAAAGCCGCTTGATGATGACGTCTCAAACTATTGAAAGCGTTATCAAGACTAGACTAGAACCCCCTGAAAGATCCTATTAAAAAATGCAAGGAGGAGTAGTAACATGACAAACCAGACTTTTGTGAATCATCGTAAGTTATCTATGAAATGGTTTATTTTCTCGATAGGAGCCCTGTTCCTAATGCTGGCGGGTTCGTTTGTTTTTGCGGAAAGCGCTTCCGCTCATGGGTATTTGACGGATAGCCGCGCTCATCTATGTTCCACGGGCCAAAACACCAATTGCGGGCCAGTGAGATGGGAGCCTTTTAGTGTGGAAGGGCGAGGGGATTTCCCTGAATTCGGCGTTCCTGACGGCAAGATCGCCAGCGGCGCGAAATTTTTGGAACTCGACGAGCAAACGGCGGATCGCTGGACCAAGGTAGATATGGTAGGCGGGGAGCATACGTTTCATTGGAAGCTTACAGCCAATCACAGCACGAATACATGGGATTATTTTATTACGAAAAAAGACTGGGACCCCAATTCCCCGTTAAAACGAGAGGATCTTGAGTTATTCTGCCGTTATATAGATGACGGTGCGATTCCGCCAATCGACACTTATAACGATTGCTTTGTTCCGAATGACCGGGAAGGATATCACGTTATCGTTGGCGTTTGGGATATCGCAGATACGGAGAATGCCTTCTACCAAGCGATGGATGTTAAGCTCAGCATCAACCCGTCGGCACCGACCACGCCCGACAAGGGTTTCCCGGGAGATCCCAACCGTTTCGGAAAGTACCTCGTCTGGAATACCATCAGGGTTTATACCGAAGGTGAAATCGTTCTGCACAACGGGCAATTGTGGCAAGCTCTGTGGTGGACCCGTGGACAGGAACCGGGAACGACAGGACAGTGGGGTCCGTGGAAGCTGATCGGCGATGTGCCGCCCGATGAGGAAGGCAGCACAGAATTGGGCAGCGCATAAGGGCGGACATATTTTATTCAAAAACGAAGAGGCGGTTGTCGAGTCAAGTTTAAACCCTCAGACATATCCCGCGAGAGCCAGAGAGAAAAATTCTCTCTGGCTTTTTGTTCGTACGCCCAGCATGGGCGTCATCTCACTATCATATATGGACTGCAAATTTAACAAAATAAAAATCCTTTTGAAACTATGTTTGGTATTACACATAGTTTCAAAAGGATTGGATTGTTACTTTTACTCATATATTAACAAGGCTCTTCGCTTGGCTTCCCTGCATCATCACGCGTACGGAAGCTTGAACCACAGCCGCATGTAGCTACGGCATTCGGGTTATGAATCGTGAAGCCGCCTGACATGCCAGACTCTTCAAAGTCGATTTCCAGACCGTCCAGATAGCGGATGCTTTCTTTCTCCACTACGACTTTCATATCCTGTACGTTCATATATATATCCTGATCTGTCTCATTGTCGTCAAAACCCATGGCGTACGAAAATCCGGTACAACCGCCCGGCGTAACACCCAGACGCAAAAACATATTCGGCGTTTCCTGCTGCTCCAGCATTTCCTTCAAGCGTTCAGCAGCGGAATCGGTAATGTTAATCATGGCTCCATCCTCCTCTTTTACTTCATGTTCCCCTTCAGTATACTCCACTATTGGCACGTGCTCAAGTCATGGAATGTCCATGCCTTACGGGGTAAAAGACCTGATTTTACACTCATTTGTATTGATCACCTGTGTGGTGAGGTTTATAATAGATGAAGAGTGTGTAAAAGAAACTGTCGGAAAATTGTCAATTAAATGGCGTTGTTTTAAGACATCCGTCATTGTTGTAGCCTGGCATTGTAATATTTTTCACATATTCTACATCCGCGCTGCCGGGTTCGCACCGACGGAACGGGACATCCTGTGTGCATCAAGCGCTTGGACCGCAGATCATAGCGGAAAGCCTCGCACAGAGCAACTTGAAGGAGGAATGGGCATGTCCACATTAGTTACACCTTTTACAGACCGCAGAATGGCGGAGATTGTAGAAAAGGTTCAGAACGGTATTCGTTTGAGCCTTGAAGACGGTATATATTTATATGAAACTGACGATATTCTCACACTGGGTCAGTTGGCTAACGAAGCTAATTTACGTAAAAATGGAAAAAAGGTTTATTTTATCGAAAATATGAGCCTGTACTTCACTAATGTATGCGAAGCGCGCTGCGCGTTCTGTAACTTCCGCAAGGACCAGGGGGAGGACGGCTCTTATACATTGTCGGGACAGGAAATGATTGATTATGTTGAGCAGCATATCCATCCTGGGGTAAGAGAATTCCATATTGTTGGCGGTCATAATAATCATGTGCCTTTCCAATACTATGTAGACTCATTGAAGGCGCTGAATGAAAAGTATCCCAACGTTACACTGAAAGCCTATACTGCAGCAGAAATTGACTTTTTTACACGCATTAGCGGCTTGAGCATCAAAGAAGTGCTTCAGGAGCTGCAAAAGGCTGGACTTCAAACTCTGACAGGCGGTGGCGCAGAGATTTTGTCCGACGAATATCGCAAGAAAATGCGTGTTTCCAAGGCCAATGTGGATCGCTATCTTGAAGTACATCGCACGGCTCACAATCTCGGCATGAAAACTCATACGACCATGCTGTACGGTTCGGTCGAATCGTACCAGGATCGTATTGAACATATGCTGCAAATTCGTGAATTGCAGGATGAAACGAACGGATTTATGGTATTCATTCCACTGTCCATGCAGCCAAAAAGCAAAAATGCCAGCATTATGCGCCGCAATTCCGCTTATGAGGATCTCAAAACGATTGCGATCAGCCGCCTGATGCTGGACAATATCAAGCATGTCAAGGCTTACTTCATTAATATTGGCCCGCAATTGACGCAGGTCGCGCTTACGTTCGGCGCCTCGGACGTCCATGGCACGATTGTGCGCGAGCAGATTAGCCATGCCGCAGGTGCTTTAACTCCAGCCGGTTTGACCCGTAAAGAGCTGATTTGGCTAGTTAAAGGTGCAGGACGTATCCCGGTAGAACGGGACACCTTCTATAACGAAATCGAAGTTTTCGACTAATCGAGTCTCTCGACGAATTTAACAAACTCAACGAAACAAATTTATTTCGGATTCAGATTTCCCGCGAGCATTTTTTCCCCATTACTCACACTATGCAGCGACAAGTTGCCTCGGAATACTCCGGCCTGCCTGCCACAGCAGACCGGACTCCGGGTATTATAAACCAGGCTCCAGACCATTTGCCGGGGACACGGCAGCGAAAGGACGGCGGATTTTTGATGAAAAATTTCGTTATTCTGGGGGGCGGCTACGGCGGCCTTACCATTGCCAAAGAATTGCTGGACAAACATATTCCCGACGATGTTCAAGTTATTTTAGTGGACCGGATGCCCTTTCAAGGCTTGAAAACAGAATACTACGCTCTCGCAGCAGGGACGGTATCTGATTTTGATTTGCGGGTGCATTTTCCCAATGAGCAACGCCTGATCCGCAAATACGGAGAAGTCACCTCGATGGATCTGGAGAATAAAATCGTCCATTTTCAGGATGGCGAGCCTTTGCTCTATGATCAGCTTGTGATTGCGCTAGGCTGCACGGACCGTTTTCACAATACGCCGGGGGCTGAAGAGTATAGCTGCACGATCCAGTCTTTTAACCATACCCGTCAAACGTATCTGCGCTTGAATGAAATCAAGCCTTATGGGCACGTTCATATTGTAGGCGGCGGTCTGAGTGGTGTTGAAATTGCTGCGGAGCTGCGTGAAAGTCGTTCGGATTTAAATATTACCATTATGGATCGGGGCGAGCGGGTACTGTCGGCATTTCCGCAACGTTTGTCTGCCTATGTACATGCCTGGTTCAAGGAGCATCAGGTTCATGTACTGAATCATGCTGCGGTTTGCCGTATTGAACCGGGCGCTATCTACAATCATAACGAGCAGATTGTAACGGATGCGGTGGTATGGACAGCCGGGATTCAACCGGTAAAAATGGTGCAGGATTTGGCTGTTCCTAAAGACCCTCAGGGCCGCATCGTGCTCAACGAATATTATCAAATACCGGATCACCCCGAGGTGTACGTGGTCGGGGACTGTGCCAGTCTTCCTTATTCGCCAAGCGCCCAGGCGGCAGAGGTGCAAGGGGAGCAGATCGCACACATTGTACGCGACCTGTGGAAGGGCCAAACGCCTCACCCCCATCCTCTGAAGCTGCGCGGCACATTAGGCGCACTGGGCAAGAAAGCGGGCTTCGGCTATGGCTTTATGGGCAGCACCTCGTTGCGTGGACGAGTACCTCGCCTGCTTAAAAGCGGTGTGCTCTGGAAGTCCAAACGCCATTTTGGCTGAGCGATTGGCTATATAAAACACAAGAAGACCCGCTTTCCAGAGCAGGTCTTCTTCTTGTGTTTCTCAATCCAAATCAAGCTGATCCCATGCCTCAGCTTCCTTGATCTTGCTTATAATCACTTCATACAGCAGCTCTGCTGAATCCGCAGAAACAATCTCACCGTTGACCATCGCATAGGGCTCGGCGTTGCACTGACCACAATTGCTAAGACAGCCGTATTCGATTACATCATAATCCGGATTTTGCTCCAGCCTGGACATAATTTCATCGGTGCCAAAATGCATATTGCTGGTGCAAAATTCGATGATAGGTCTTAACATTTTTTCACCTGCTTTGGATGGCGGGCATTTTAATTTGGCCCGCTTTGTAATATAATGATAAGGTATAGGAAAGGAGTTGAAGTCTAATGAGCGAAGCACAAAGCGTTCAAATGTATGATGAAGTAGCAGATGTACTGGATAAGCTCCGTCCGTTCCTGCAACGCGATGGCGGCGACGTTGAGCTGGTTGACGTTGAAGACGGCATCGTTAAGCTGAAGCTGATGGGCGCTTGCGGTAGTTGCCCAAGCTCCACAATCACGCTGAAAGCAGGGATTGAACGCGCTCTTCTCGAAGAAGTCGAAGGCGTCCAAGAAGTGGTACAAGTATTCTAATGCTTGTTGCATAATGATCATGAGAGTCTTGGCTTCAGTAATGAAGCTCAAGACTCTTTTTATGTGATGCGTCTACCGGAATCTAGCGCTTAAATGGTGGGCCGAATTGGGTCCAACCCGCCCGACACATCCATAATATTGCCTGTTATAAAATCCGAATGCTCCTCACACAAATAAGCGATCACTCGCGCAATGTCCTCCCCACTTCCCGGACGCCCACGTGGTGTCTCTTGATCCTGCAAGCCGATGACGTCGGCAATAGACATTTCCTTATTCGCTCCTCGAATATCTCCGGGACAAATCATATTCACCGTAATGCCATATGGTGCTTCCTCCACAGCCAGTGACTTCGTAAAAGACACCAGCCCCACCTTGGCGGCTGCATAGACAGCGCGATGCGGCCAAGCCCTCGCTTCTCCAGCATGACCAAAGCCAAAATGAATAATACGTCCCCATTGCTGGCTCCGCATATGAGGCAATACCAGATGATCCAGCAGCATGGTGCCAACCAGATTCCCCTGTATCATGGTATGAATCTCGGCTACGCTGTAATCCGCAAACAGACGACGCTCGCGGATGAACGGTCCGGCATTGTTCACCATAATATCTACACCGCCCAGCCGATCCTCGACTTCGCCGATCAGCCTCGTGATATCCTCTTGCATGGAGATATCTCCTTGTAAAGAAAGGCAGCGTACTCCTTTAGACTCGATGACACGCTTCAGCTCCTCGGCTTCAGCTTGGCTATGCACATAATTCAGCGCAATATCACAGCCTTCATCGGCCAGACGCAGAGCGGTCATTTTGCCTAATCCCTTGGCACTGCCTGTTATGAGTGCGACTTTGTCTCTCAACAGTTTTCCTCCTCTTCACAGAGAACGGTCACCCCCAAGTATAAAATATTTAGGCTTCGCCTACAACTCCAGGCAAAAAGAAACCCCAGTCCTCTTGTTCAAGAGAATCCGGGGTTTGCAGTCAACGCATTTTCGTTCCCTACTTAAAATGCCGGGACAATTGCGCCTTGGTATTTGTCTTCAATGAATTTTTTAACTTCCGGAGATTGCAAAGCTTTCATCAGCTTTTGAATGGCTTCGGAATCTTTATTATCAGGACGTGCGACCAACACGTTAGCATATGGGGAATCCTTATCTTCCAAGGCCAATGCATCCTTGGTCGGGTTCAGCTTCGCTTCCAGAGCATAGTTCGTATTGATCAACGCAATGTCCACTTCAGGCAACTGACGTGGCAGCATTGCCGCTTCCAGCTCTTTGAATTTCAGGTTTTTCTTATTTTCAGTAATATCTTTTACTGTAGCTTCGATGTTGCTTTCGTCTTTAAGCTTGATCAGACCTTGCTTAGCTAACAACAGCAATGCACGACCTCCATTGGTTGCATCGTTCGGAATAGCTACTGTTGCGCCATCTGGAATTTCATCAAGCTTTTTATATTTTTGGGAGTAGATACCGAATGGCTCCAGATGAACTGCACCCACAGATACCAGATCCATTTTGCGCTCTTTGTTCATTACATTCAGGTAAGGTACATGTTGATAGAAGTTAGCATCCAGCTGCTTGTCGAACAATTGTACGTTGGGTTGAACATAATCGTTGAACTGAACGACTTGAAGACGAATACCCTCTTTTTCCAGTTGAGGCTTGATCGCTTCCAAAATTTCCGCATGTGGCACAGGGGAAGCGCCCACTTTCAGCTCAACTTCGCGTGGTGCGCCGCCCGTATTTCCAGTCGTTTTTGATGCATCGGATGTCGTGCTCTTCGTGCCGCAAGCAGCCAGCACCGCAATTAATGTCAAGCTTAATACGGCCAATACCCATTTCTTCATGTTATTACCCCTCCAATAATTTGTAATGTTCAGGATTCAGATGCCTGATCAATAAGGATATCTATATGGTTTCCCTATTTTCGAGTATAATGCCGTACCAGACGGTCCCCTGCCATTTGCAGCAGTTGTACCAGTACGACCATGAGCACGACGGCAACGATCATGACAGCCGTTTCATAACGGTAGTAACCGTAGTTGATAGCCAGCGTCCCCAGACCACCGCCCCCGATCATACCGGACATTGCCGTATAGGATACGAGTGTAACGACAGTAATGGTTAATGCGGCGAGCAGTCCCGGCAGTGCCTCACGCAACAGCACCCGACGGATGATTTGCCCAGTTGAAGCGCCCATCGCTTGCGCGGCCTCAATGACACCCTTGTCCACTTCACGCAGAGACGTTTCGACAAGACGTGCGAAGAAAGGGGCAGCCCCGATTACCAATGGCGGAATCGTACCCAGCACCCCGGTAGAGGTACCTACCAACGATCGTGTAAAAGGAATAAGTGCAACGATCAGAATGATAAACGGTACGGAACGCAAAATGTTAACGATGAAGGATAGTACAATGTATATCACTTTCATCAGAGTCAGCGAGGAGCGGCTCGCCAGGAACAATAATACGCCGAGCGGCAAGCCAATAATCAGGGTGAACAGCGCGGATGCCCCAAGCATCTGAAGGGTCTCCACCGTAGAATTCCATAGTTCTTCCCAACTCACTTGCGAAAAATCAAGTTCGCTCATTGTCCGATCACCTCCACATCAAGTCCTTGCCCGGACACTTCGCGCAACGTATGCTCAATATCCTCCTGATTTCCTTCAAAACGAACGATGAGCTGTCCATACGGTACGTTTTTGATGGTGGAGATCGTTCCCTGCAAAATTGCAAAATCAACGCCGGTATGACGGGCCGTACGCGATAGAATCGCATCATATGTTTTGCTGCCCAAGAAGGAAATCCGCACCACCTGCGCCGATTCACCGCCACCTGAGGCCGCAATTGCTGCTTGCAGCTCCTCGGCATGCTCAGACTCCCGCTGGATAAAGTCCTTGGTTACCTGGTGCTGCGGCTTCAAGAACACTTCCGCCACCGGCCCCTGCTCCACAATGTCGCCCTGATGAATCACGCCAACTCGATCACATATGCTTTGAATGACATGCATTTCATGCGTAATCAATACGATGGTCAGATTAAAGCGCTGGTTAATATCCAATAGCAATTTCAGAATCGACCCTGTGGTCTGCGGATCAAGCGCCGAGGTAGCCTCGTCGCACAGCAACACATGAGGATCACTGGCAAGCGCCCGCGCAATGCCTACACGCTGCTTCTGCCCCCCTGAGAGCTGTGATGGATATTTCCCACTGTGTTCTTCCAGACCCACCAGCTCCAGCAATTCTCGAACTTTCTTGTCCACCTGCTGCTTGGGCGTGTTCACCAGGCGCAATGGAAATGCGATATTGTCATATACCGTCGCCGACGATAACAAATTAAAATGCTGAAAAATCATTCCGATTTTACGGCGCTGCTTCTGTAGCTGGGCTTGACTCACGGTGGTGAGATTCACACCGTCTACCCATACTTCGCCTGAAGTGGGCCGTTCCAATAAATTAATACAGCGGATTAACGTGCTTTTTCCCGCTCCGGAGTGACCAATAACTCCAAATATTTCTCCACGCTCTATCGAAAGGTTCAACCCGGACAGCGCACTAACGCGTCGGTTCCCTTTGCCATAATACTTGGTTAACTGCTTAAGCTCTATCAACGTGCTGCGACCCCCTTCACTTTCCTTACCCTTTTAATCGGCAAAAAGAGCCCCTTTCACAGAATGAAAAGGGCCCCGCATGCGAACCTTTTCTCATCTGCCAAAACCGCTAAAACTCTAGCGGTTTTGTAGGAATTAGCACCATCATGTCCCCTCCCGGTGTATTACACCGGGAAAGAACGGGTTGCCGGGCTTCATCGGGCCAGTCCCTCCACCTCTCTGGATAAGAAAAATATATTAAACTCCAGCTTTAGCTGTCCGTTAAGTTTATATTAAAATCATAATTCAAGCATTTTTCTGAAACTAGATTTCAGTATAGATAGTTTACATAGCTTTGTCAAAGGATATTTTCTAATATAATTATGGACGCACTGCCCGGTTCTCCCAATGTTTCGCAGTATAAGAAAAAACGTTGGACAGCGATCTGCACACCATTTCCAGGCCCTGCTGCAAATCCTCCAGATGATGATCCAGATCTTCGAGATGTATCTTGCCGTACAGAGCACGATGTCTTTGCCAGAGATCATCCTGCATTTCCGTATTCATATAGTGTATTTCCGTATTTCGCCGCTTACGCAGCCGATTGATGGCATCAGTATATGTGTTTTTAATATCATTCAAGTTATCGGTCAATACAGGATGCATTTTGAGATACTTGAGCTGCCGCAACACGGTAAAATACGAATAATGGGCCTTATACTCCCCTGTTTTTAAATCATACAGATCATTCAGCCAGTTGCCCAGCTTATCCAGAATGGAGAATACTCGCACAAATCCATCCTTATAAAAGAAAACATACAATGCATAATCGGATTTTTCATCCTCGCTCATATCCTCAGCGTATCCGGCCTTCACTTTCATGCGGAAAAAAGCGGCAGCATGATGGCTCTGCTCCAGCTCATCCAGAGAGGACATCAGACCGCGTGTCAAAATATCCGCCTTACGAAAAGCGTGGGTCGGATCACCACTGGCCTGAATTTGCCGCTCCAGCAGGTTCAACATATCTGACATGCTATTCATGGCATCCAGCAGGACGCCCTTGCTCACACGTGGCGGCTCGCCCAGCAGCTTGCGTATCATGCCCACGCCTCCTTATGACTGTAAAATCCGGTTGTTCAATTCATTAAGGCGTCAAGCGAAATAACTCGTCCACCGTTGATCCACAAGCTTAACAATATCCTCACGCGGCAGCACTTCATCCGGGTAGCCCGGCTTCATGCGAGCATCCACTACAATCGGCAGCTTGTAGTTCAGATGATGCAAACGGACCTCGCTGTCGGCATACATATCTGTAGCCGGGTTAAAACGCGTAAATACCGTCCACAGGAACGAGGCTTGTGAGCGAACAACTTCCGTGGCATCATCCACGATAAAGACGAGGGGCCATTCTTGCTCACTCGCAGCCAGTCGTTCCAATACACGCGCCGCCAGTTCAGGCTCTTGCTCAAAAGTCGCCCCTGATACAACGAGGCAGCCTCCGCAATACGGCTTAATTTCGCGGATACCTGGCAGGTCTCCTCCCTCATAGGTACGAGGCAATTCACGTATTGGCTCTCCTACACCCATCAAGATCGCTTTACTGCCATGATTCAGCTTGCGGCCTGTATAATCGAGCGTATCGTGGGACGTATGATTGAATATGAACAAATCCCTTGCTGGATTGAACCGCTCCAGAATCGTTTCCAGCAGCAGGTTAAAATCAGATAAATCAATGACCCGGTCCGTCAACATCAGGAATTTGGTTAATGACAATTGACCTTGACCCAAAATGGTAAAGCCGGATACCAGCGCTTCACGAGAGTAGCTTTCACGTACGACGGCTGCTGCCAGCGCGTGTACGCCCGTTTCCGCATAAGCCCACAGGGACTTGACGGAAGGCATCACAAGCGGATAGGCAGGCGACAGCAGACGCTGTAAAAATTCGCCGAGATAGTAATCCTCCTGGCGTGGTTTACCTACAATCGTTGCCGGATAAATGGCATCCTTGCGGTGATACATATGCTTGACATGAAATACTGGAAAATCATGCTGTAATGAGTAGTAGCCAAAATGATCGCCAAACGGCCCTTCCGGACGGCGTTCATGAGGCGGTACATAGCCGCTGATCGCAAATTCGGCCTCTGCCGGAATGCGATGACCACCGAGCGGGTCTTCTGTCATTGGCAGTTTGCCTCCCATAATGAGCGAAGCGAGCAACAGTTCAGGCAAATTCTCCGGTGCTGGAGCAATCGCAGATGCAATCAGAGCGGGCGGGCCACCGATGATTATCGTCGTGGGCAATGGCTCATTGCGCAGCTCGGCTTCATGATAATGAAAGCCGCCGCCTTTATGAATTTGCCAGTGAATTCCTGTCGTTTGATCATCATAAATCTGAATACGGTACATCCCCAGGTTATGATCCTTGGCATGCCCCGGCTTCTCGGTGTATACGAGCGGAAGCGTAATGAACGGCCCCCCATCCTCATGCCAGCTCGTCACTCTAGGCAGTGGAGCCAGCGGAGCATCTGTCCGCCGAACACCCAATACAGGAGCCTCGCCATGGGATACCGTTTTCAGCCCTACTTTTAGCATGTCCTTAATCAGGCCACGTTCATTCCATAATGCTTTGGGGGTAGGAGGAAGCAAGGTTTTGGTCGCTCCTACAATCGCATCCATCAGCTGCTCCGGACGAGGACCAAAAGCCATATCTACACGTCGATTCGTACCAAACAGATTACTGGCAACAGGAAACGGGGTTCCTTTTACATTCGTGAACAGCAGTGCCGGTCCTTCTTCCTCAATGACTCTCCGATGGATCTCGGCCAGTTCCAAATAAGGATCGACAGGCGCTTCTATAATTTTAAGATGATTTTCTTTACGCAGCGCTTCAATAAATTGGCGCAAATTCTGGTAGATCAACTGGACGACTCCTCCTAAGCAAATCAAGCCCTCGAGAAACTCGTGGGCCTGGTTTGTTTCTTATATGCTATTATACGTGTTTGAACCCCTCTTGGGCAAAATATCAGCTTTACATAATCTATGAAATACTTAGGTACGTTGTGCTTGGGTCGGAACAAGCTTGCGATCCGGCGACAATTGCCATACACGATAGCTCAAATAACACAAAATGGAGAACAATGTGGCAATCACGAGCATATGTCCCAATACAACAAACATGTAAATTTCAGGTCTGGTGAAATACAGCAAGCTAATTCCAATAATGACCTGAAGTGCTATTAACAATACCGAAACAACACCCAATACACGAATATCCCGGTGCTTCGGGTGATAACGGTATGAGTAGTGGCCTACGGCCAAAATAATGACGAACAGCAGACCGGCTGTAATCTGATGCAGAAGCAGCGGAGATATAATGCCGCCGAGATTTACAACCTTCTGGATGACGGAATGACTGAGAAGCGCACCCGAATAGACAGCAATATACGTATAAATCGTCGATAGCCATATAAAGTTGCGATAGCCCCGGCTGACAGGTTCAGCGACCAATCGCGGAGTATAACGTGAATCCGAATGCTCCTTCCACACCCCCAGCGTCATCATGGTCGCACTGGCAAAAGCGATAAGCGCAAAGCCAAAATGCAGTCCCATGACTGCAGCCGATTGGGAAAATATTACAGCCAATGCCCCCATCGCTCCCTGTATGATGACAAACATGAGCGTTAACAGCGAGAATAACTGTAAATCCTTCCGATGCTTCATAAACAGCAAAAAGCCGACAAAGGAGGCGACAGAAAGCAGACCGGCCATAGCGCTAACAGAGCGGTGAGAGAACTCAATAATGGATGCGATTGTATGTGCCGGAACCAGCTTGCCGTTACAAAGCGGGAATTCCCGTCCACAGCCGAGACCCGAATCTGTCCGTGTCACGACGCCTCCACCGAAGGTAGCCAAAAACATGACAATACATGTTACGAGTGCCAGCCACTTTAATATTCTGATTTTGTTATTCAAAGAACTCACCCGTATCCTTCCAAATATAATATTTATTCACTTCATGTGTTGTGAAATAATCACTTAAAGTAATTATAACTGATATATTGTTCCTTGACATACGCGTTTTGTTGACAAAATGTGAACGTGTCCGTAAGAAAGCCGCCTCCTTTGGCAGGAAGCGGCTTTCTGTTTGTCCTGATGTCTAAAGGTTCCCTTCGGAGCCATCATACATGTACAGCATCTATTATTTTGCCAGATTAGCATGTACTTCTACTGCCCGGTCCAAAAATTGCTCGATTTCCTCACGGGATTTGCGCAGTTTGTTTACCAGACGCACCAGTTCGCGCCCTTCACTGTAAGCGATAAAGCTGGGAATACCCAACACATTCTGCTCCTGGCTGACGCTTTCGGCCTGCTCTACATCAATTTCAATCAATGTAAGCTTGTCTGCATATTGTTGCTCCACCTCAGGCATAAACGGATCAATAAAATGGCAATCCCCACACCAGTCCGCCTTAAACACAGCTACCGTTACGCCGGGAGTTGATATTGCGTTATTAAAGTCTTCATGAGAGACGATTTTTTGCATTCCTTATTCCTCCTCTAATTTCGGTTGTAAAAAGAACTTGCTGCTTCTATTGTAACGCCAAATTGTACTTTTGATAAGACAAGGCCGATCTTGGCCAGGGCAATCCGCATCAAAATACCGTTATTTCCTCGCACATACCATAAACAGCGGGGACGTTGAACTGGTCCAAACAGTGGAATAATCAATAAGCTTGTTCTTTTCATCATAGATTCGCTTTTCGATATCCAGATCCAGTACAATTTGTTTCATTCCAAGTGAGAGCAGAACTTCCACATCCCACTGAGGGCGTTTCTTTTTGCAGATGTATAGTGATTTGGCGATGGCATTCCGTTCTCTCAGCTGTTGTTGGGTTTGTGTCGGATGAGAAGGCTTTTCTCCTCTTTCGTCAGCCTGTTTGAATGCCTGACCGTAGTTGGCGTCAAAATTCAAGAGGGTTCCGCCAGGCGCAAGTACACGGTACATTTCGCTGTAGGCTTTTTGCGGATCAGGCAACGTCCATGTCACATTTCGGGTAATAATGAAATTGAAGCTGGCGTCAGGGAAATCAAGCTGTTGCGCATCCATTTGCCGAAAGGTTATGCCAGTATAGCCAAGATTTCTTGCATTGGACTCCGCGTTCATCAACATGGCGTGAGAATAATCAATACCTGTAACTTCACAGTCCAAGTCACGCATAATGAAAGCGAAAAAGCCGGCGCCTGTGCCTAGATCAAGGACCTTCAAGGGGCGGGATGCAGGCATATGCTCTTGGATTATCTTCGTATAGATCTGGCGTAACCCGCCTTCAAAGTCATGCATCCGCAGTCCGCTGAATTCATCCGCTCGTTCTGTCCAGTAGTCATTAATCCGTTCTTGCATCTGCCTCTACTCCTCCCGCGATACAGCTTCTTTTTTTGGTACCGGCTATCGAAACCATCGTAACCGGAATACCATACAGTTCTTCCATGTTTTTCTCCGTGACCACTTCATCTGGCTCTCCGAAATGAACAAAACAGCCATTTTTCAGCACTGCCGTATAATCGGCAACCTCCAAAGCATGGTCAGGATAGTGAGATGTCATAATGATGCCAACTCCTTTTTGCTTCAAGCTCTTGACGATTTGCAGGAAACGAAACTGATTTCCAAAATCCAGATGAGAAGTAGGTTCATCCAGCAGCAAGATTTGCGGTTCCTGGGTTAAAGCGGCAGCCATCATCACGAGTTGGCGCTCACCGCCCGAGATATTGGTGTAAATCTTCCCGGCCAAATGTTCGATGCCCAAAAAAGACAAGTTGTCCAGCGCGACCAGCTTGTCTTTTTTTCCCGGTGCTGAGAGATAGCCCAGGCGGGCAGTTCTCCCCATCGTGACCACATCCAGAACGGTAAAAGGAAATGTTGGCGTGTGCATTTGCGGAATATATGCCATACAAGAAGCCAATGTTTTGGTACTGTAGCTTTGGATGGGTCTGTCATCCAAGTATACCTGTCCTTTGCTGGGGTTGTGCTGGTTGACCAGGCATTTTAACAGTGTACTTTTGCCTGTGCCATTGGGTCCTAGAATGCAAAGCACGTTTGGAGAAGTGACCTCAAATGAAATATTGTGAAAGATTTCCCGCCCGTTTTTATAGTGAAAAGCCAGGTTTTCTGCCGTAATTTCCATTACCAGTTCACCTTCTCTCTGAACATGAAGTAGGCAAATAAAGGTGTGCCGACAATCGCTGTAATGACTCCCAGAGGGATTTCTTCTGCCGTCAGCGTTCGGCATAAATCATCAATAAGCAAGAGATAAGAAGCACCAAGGCAAATGCAGGCAGGTAATAATTTCCGGAAATCAGGCCCAACCAGCATTCTGCCCAAGTGAGGAATGACCAGTCCTACCCAGCCAATCACGCCTGATATACTGACCGCAGCGGCTGTTAAAATACTGCAACAAACAATAATGATAATCCGGTCGCGTCTGACATCGACTCCATATGACTTTGCTTCTTCATCGCCCAGGCTCAATACATTCAGCCTCCAGCGAAACAACCAGATGACAGTGATAAAAATTACAAACAGTGGCAGCGCGGTCAACAGCAATGTTGTGTTGACAGCAGACAAGCTGCCCATCAGCCAGAATACAATGGCAGGAAGTTTCTCGAAAGGGTCTGCAACAAATTTAATCAGTGAAACAAGTGCCGAAAACAACGAGCCGACAATGACACCGCCCAAGACCATTGTAATGGTTGAATTTTTGGCTCGCAGACTAAACAGAAATGTTAGACCTACGGCAACCAGACTAAAAATCATCGCAGATACCTGAATAGCAAATGAGTTATTCAGCAACAGAATAGCCAATGCGGCTCCAAATCCGGCGCCGTTGGAAACTCCCAAGGTGTAGGGCGATGCCAAGGGGTTGCGAAATAATCCCTGGAAAACAGCACCTGATACTGCTAACCCGGCACCAACCAGCATTGCAGCAATGGCCCTCGGCAGCCGCACCTGTACAACGATGTTCTCAGCCAAAGCCGTCCAGGTCTGATCATAAGGAATCAGTTTGCTCAAGAGAATTCGGCACACCTCTGTTGTTGTTACATGGAATTTGCCCATCATGAGAGATAGAACGAATACAACAACAGGGAAAATGACCAGAAGGACCCAAATCACGTGAGGAATTATAGGTTTGATCTTCTCATAATGTTTTGAAATCGCACGCATCCAGACTAATCCTTTCTGCACTGTAAAAAACAATCACTGCATTAGCAGTGATTGGAGGGCAGTTATTCTTGTTCTTTATAAGCGATGCCATAGAATTTTTGGTAGAAAGATTGAACCATCGCGTCCAGATCAACTTCCTTGAACGCTTCCGGATACAAGGTTTTTGCCAGCCAGATTTCTCCCAGTGCCATAGATTCCGGTGTAGGATTACCCCATGGTTTTGTATAGTCTGGTGCGATAATCAGCTTGTTGTTTTTCACGGCGTCAATAGCTGCCCAGGCTTTATCCTTTTTGATGTCATCCAGTACAGATTTGTAGCGGCTTTGGACAAAAATCACTTCAGGATTCCATTGAGCTACCTGCTCAACGCTAACTTGCTTGTATCCCTTGATGGTTTCGGCAACATTACGAGCGCCGGCTTTGGCCATGGCTACACCCACATATTTACCTGTCCCGTATGTATACATTTTTTCATTGGCCATATACACTTTGATCCGGCTATTCTCAGGAACTTCATTCAGGTGTTTGGCTACAATAGCCCGATTTTTAGCAACATAGTCCCATAATTCAGTTGCTTGTGCTTTTTTATCCGTAATTTGACCAATCAGGTTGATCGCTTGTTTAAGCCCTTCCGTATAGGCTTCATCTGGATTGACAAGATCAGGATGGATCGTGGATGCCTGCTCTTTGTCTGCTACATATAAAGTGATGCCCACGACGGGGATGCCCAGTTGTTCAAGTTTGGCAATGGATTCTTTGGGAACCTTGTTGGATACAAACACCACGTCCGGCTTTAAATCAGCGACGGCTTCTACATTTAATTCCGAGATCGTCCCCGGAGTTGCCAAATTTCGGATTCCTGGAAAAACATCGGCAGTATAGCTTCCAAGCAAACTTTCCCAGTCGCTCAGTACACCTACCAGCTTGTCCTGAGCATGTAGTTCAAGCATGATATCCAACGTGTGGTGTTGGAGAGCTACGATTCTTTTTACATTTTTCGGAATTTCAACCGTTCTGCCTAATTGATCGACAATAGTATAGGTTTGTTTGTCAGCAGTGGTGGCCTGACTGCCAGATTGAGTTTCACTGGCTGGTTTGGTTTGATTTCCACATCCATACAGGGGCAACGCCAGTAAAAACACACACAGAAGCATGACTAAGACGACTCGACGGTTTTTCATTCAATTTTTCCTCCCAGTTTATAAAACACATGATGTAAAGTGAGTTCTCTATTTCTAGCACACACTAACACAGGATTATAAAACAGGAAGAACGATAGTTCAATGATATATATAGCTATACCTTGATATATATAGATATATCTTGATATATATAGATATACTCTGATATATATAGATATACCTTGATATATATAACTATACATTCATGGTTCATGAACAGAAAAGGATTCGATTCCCCATCATAGATTGGAATATCTGCCATTAAGGCATACTAGAGCTATAAGGGAATGCATCTGAATACTGTGAAAGGAAGTAATCAAAACAATGTCTCTCACCGAATGGTTTCATATAGCAACAAAGCAGCTTCAAGACGGGCTAAAGCTGCTCGGTACTGTTCCGCGTGTTGCGGAGGAGGCTTGGGAGGGCAAACGGGCAGCCTGGACCGAATCCCGCAAGCTGCGTTATCCATTGCGTGAGCTGCCGTGGGATAATCAAGCCGCGCAGGCTGCAGTGGATGAAGCCGAAGCACTCATGCTGACGAACGGACCGGCTACGCGGCCCTCTTCGTTGAATATGCCTTTATGTGAAACAGATTGTGAGCTGCTGGAGCGGATCAAGAACGATACCGCACAGCAGAATCGCAGCAATATCACACGGACTGCCGCTTACCTCGACTGCTATCGCGGCTATCCGGAATTGCATTGGGCCCTGCTGGCTCATCTCGTTTCCCGCAACGGCGGTTACAATATGACCGATCTCAAAGGCGGCCTGATTGGCAACCTGTTCGGCGAACAGGAAAAGGAGTGGCTGTATCGGCTGCTGGAGCGCTGTAACGCGCTCATTTTTCAGGACGCGTATCCGCAGCTCCAACTGTACATGCACAGCCGCCGTTTGGGACGGAGCTGCTTTCATTTATTGCCCTATTTTCACGTATCGCCTTTCATGAAACCCTTTTGGGAACGCTTCTGGGCTTGGCGGGATAGCTCTCTGTTGACCGTCGCCCTCATTATTAACGAACAGAACTATATTGAGGGCCGTGTTGTGAAAGACCCGTATTTTCAAAAATTTGTGATGCACAAGCCTGGCTTTTATTTGCATGATTGGCTTCAGCTCAACCAGATTATATTTCCGCTGGGATTGAATGGCGGGCTCGCCGGACTGGTGATGGAACGTTTTGGTCATCTGGGCGAACGGATCGGCTTTGGTAAAAGCCTCTATGCCATGCTGTTTGGCCACCAGCAGGTGCTGGATCAAGTGTCAGCCTTCGTGACCAGCGTGCCGCATACCGGTTCACGCAGCGACTATTGGCCTGGACTGTTCACCTCGTATGAACAAAAAGCGCTGCGCTCTCTTCAAGAGAACGCAACGCTTTTAGCACATGAATGGCTGCCGCCGGGAAAACGTCTGTACAGCCCCGAACTGAATGCCGTCTGGTCGGATACGGCTTATGATCCGATTCCCCGTTATGACTGGTTTCAGGACGGCTCCACGCTCGGGCATCTGAGCGAGCCAAGGCGGCCGCTGTTATTTGCGATGCGGCATGAGCATCGCCACGGCATCCAAAAAACAGCCATGGCCCACGACACCCATGCCAGCCTGCGGCCTTTTCACTGAGAAAGCTGAAAGCTATCTATGCTTCTTTAGCCTTGTTGTCCTGAAGACTGACGCTGTAGACGCATCAGCGGACGCAGTACTTTTTGCAATATACGCGGATAATTGCCCAGCTCGTCCCTGCGAAGCACGCCCAGGACTACCAGCAGCACCAGATAGCATACCAGCACAACCGCTCCCGCAATACAGCATGCGATGAAGAAGGCCACCCGTGCAGGCATAAGCTGCACCAGCAGAATGCAAGCTTCATTTACACCATATCCGATAGCTCCCGAGACGACGACTGCGGTCAAAAAGCCTGCCCAGCGACGGCCCATGATGGAGAAGGAAACAATCCCTTTGAGTACACGCAAATTCAACAGTGTAATCACGAGGAAACATAATCCGGTCGCGCCAATGATACCGTAAATTCCAAGCCAGCCAGCCAGCAGCCAGCTCGCCACAAATTTAACCACGATACCGACCATGACATTAACCATGGAGATACGCGGCTTGCCCATACCGATCAAAATAGAGTTGGACGTCATCATTGTAATCTGGAATATCGTTCCGAGTGTCAAAACAGCGATAATCCCGCTGCCTCCAAGCGAGCTGAACAGCAAGCCATTAATGGAATAGGCGGTTACACATAAAGCCAGCACAATCGGCATTCCAGTCAAAATCGAGATACGCAGGGCCAGCGTCATCTGATTTTGCAAATGGCGTTCATCCTTGCGGGCAAAAGCCGCCGAAATGATTGGAATGAGCGATTGGCTGAGCGCAATGGCCAAAATCGGGGGAATTCCCGCTACACTTTGCGCCCGCGACCCTAGATAACCCAATTGGGTAGTAGCCATATCCAATCCAATTTGGCCGGACAGCAATCTAACCACAATCGACGTATCAATAAAATTGACCGCCGGAACGGTCAGGGATGACAATACAATGGGAATGGACAGCGTGAAAATGTCTTTGTAAATGCGCAGCATCGGCAACGGAGAGCTTTCCTCCTGGAATTGCTCTTGTCGATCCTGGCGATCCTGACGACGCAATTTCACCGTATAGTACAGCATGACCGCCAGAGCGCCAATACTTCCCATGACTCCCCCAAAGGATGCCCCGGCCGCAACCTCACGGTCTCCATAACCCAGCTTCAAAATAATAAAAGCGAGTAAAATAGCGGTCGCCACGCGTGCAACCTGCTCCACAATTTGTGATATACCGCCTGCGGTCATATTACCCCGCCCCTGGAAGTACCCGCGCATCATGGCAATGGCAGGAAACAGCAGCAAGGCTGGTGCCAAAGCCTGAATAGCCAAAGCAGACTGCGGAACCCCTGCTACATGCTCTGCAAAATAAGGCGCTCCAAAATACAGCACCACCGTGATGATAATGCCCGCCGCGGCCGCGAATAGCAAAGCTGCATGATATACACGTCGCGCTTCCGAAGGTCGATTCAGCGCATAGCGTTCTGACACCATTTTGCTTAATGTACTGGGAATGCCGGCTGTAGCCACTGTGAGCAGCATCAAATAAGCGTTGTTCGCAATGGTAAACGAGGCGTTCCCCACGGAACCGAGCAAATGCTCCAATGGAACACGCTGTACCAGACCAAGCACTCTGGCCACCAGGGCAGCAGCGGCTAAAATAAGCGTGCCTTTAAGGAATGTTTCTTTATTGGACAAAATGTGTTCCCTTCTTTCTTGCTGTTCACATGCATGCAAAAGCTCCGCAAAAACAGTCATGGCCTGAGCCATCACCGGTGCGGAGCCGCATGTCGATTCTGTCTCTGCAAATCATAATAACGAGCTATCCGTTATAACACCCAAATCAAGAATACTATAATCATAGCAAGCTGCAAAATCACTTTCATGGCAGTACTGGTAAACAGCCCCAGTACAGAGCCAAAGCCCACTTTTACAGCTTTGTCCAGCGGGGCTTTGCCTATCAGCTCACCCAGCACAGCACCGATAAATGGCCCCAAAATCAGGCCGAATGCCGGAATAACGAAGGGACCAATAATAATCCCGACGGTGCTAAGGATCGCCGACAGACGCGAGCCGCCAAATCGCTTGACTCCCCACGCATTAACAGCATAGTCCGCAACAAAAAGTGCAACAACGATCAGTGTTTGTATAATCCAAAACAATGCATTATATGGAGCAAACGAGAAAAACCAACCGTATACAAAAAAAGCAAAATAGATGGCGAGCGCCCCCGGCAATACGGGATATACCGCCCCAGCCATGCCAACAATGAACAGCGCGACAATCACAATCCAGCCTATAACGTCCATGGGCCTCCTCCTTCTTGTCCATTCATCCTGTATGCAGCCTCATGCGTTCTATTCAACAAGTATATAATCGCGGATCACTTCTGCGATACCGTCTTCATTGTTGGAAGCCACGACCAGGTCAGCCGCTTCTTTTACCGTATCCTGAGCATTGCCCATCGCTACGCCCAGTCCAGCCGCTTGAATGACAGCCAGGTCATTCAGACTGTCGCCAACGGCAACCACCTGTTCCATGGTAATTCCCAGCAGATCGCACACTTCAGCGATTCCACTGGCTTTGGATATGCCAGCCGGGTTAATTTCCAGATTCGTCATCGAGGAGTTGGAAATTTCAAGTCCCCCCATATCCTGAAGCTTGAGCAAAATTTGCTGGCGAATCTCGTCATTTTCCGTATTATAACCGAATTTGAGCCATTCCTGTGTATCTAATGTATCTGGCCAACGGTCTCTGTTATATAATTCCTCCGTTGAGTAGGCCCAAAACCAGGAGTCTGTTTCTACAGCAATCTGGTGCATCTTACGAATAAGCTCCCGATCAAGCAAATAACGGCGCCACAGCTCATGAGGTGATTTCCATACCTCACTGCCGTTTACCGTTACCATTGGCGTTTCCAAGCCGAGCTGCTGACCATAGGGCAGAGCATGCATCGCCGCCCGTCCAGTGGACAAGCATACGTGAATCCCTTCCTGAATCGCCTTGTTAATCCAGTTAATCGTATCCAGGGTAATCTCATGATTGTCGTTCAGCAAAGTTCCATCCATATCGAGCGCAAGCAGTTTGTATTTATAATGTTTCTCTCCCATGGTTTCTCTTCCTCCTGTATGTCCCATATGTCCAACGACATTTTACCATGAAAAAGAGAAGCCCACAAAAAAATTCAAGCCCTTACTTCGATGTCTGCGGCTTTTTTGGGATACCGTCCAGCCCGTACACCTCGTCATATGCATCAAATATTTTACGCGCCACCGGTCCTGCGCTCGTCGCGCCAAAGCCCCCTTCGGGAATAATGACTGCTACGGCCAGCTTCGGATTTTGCCGCGGTGCAAAAGCGATGAACACCCCGTTATCTTTAACCGCACGTCCCACTATCTGCTCAGAAGTCCCTGTTTTCCGGGCATAATCATACGGAAATCCATTAAATGCTTTAACATCCGTAGCCATGCCGCGAATGATCGTATTCCAGTACGTTTCGGAAAAAGCAACCTCATTCAGCACCTTAGGCTTCCATTCACGCACGATATTCCCTTGATCATCCACAATCTTACTGACCAAATGTGGCTGCATACGCTTGCCCTTTGTTGCCAGTACAGTCGTATACTGGGCGAGCTGCATCGTCGTGTATTTCCCTTGCTGACCGAAGGACGCCTGCACCAAGCGCGTCAGCGCACTTTCCTGCTTGCTCATATACTCAAGTCTGCCCGCCCATTCCCCCGGCAAATCTACTTCAGTCGGCACGCCTAATCCGAATTCCTTCATATACTTGTCCCAAACATCAATACCCTGATGCACGCCTACATTACTTCCGTACTTGTCATACAATGGCTTGCCCACCATATCCACCATAAACGTATTGGATGAGAACTCAATGGCTTTGTCCGGGGTCAAACTACCATACACATGTCCGCCCGAATTACCGACCCGGCTGGATTGGTTTTTACCATAATACGCGCTCCCTGTATCCAAATAAGTTTGTCCGGGTGAAAGCAAGTTTTCCTTCAACCCGATCAGCACCGTGAGGGGCTTAATGGTTGAACCCAGCAGCACGGAGGACTCCGGGTGCGGACCCGATTTTCCACTCGGTACAGACTTAATCGTTCCGTTCCCCATTTTATGCTGAATTTCGTTATATACCGTAGGCGACGTACTACCGGTTTTCCATACATTAGGATCATAATCCGGCATACTGGCCATCGCTACGATATTTCCTGTCTCGACCTCCATCGCTACAGCAAAGCCCGTAGTGGCATCTTGGTGGAGCTTCCCGGATACCGTATGCGTATGAAGCCAGTCAAGCTGATCCATAATCGCTTGCTCGGTTTTTTGCTGAATTTCCTTGTTGATGGTGGAATAGAGATGATGTCCTTTTTTCGGAGGAGTAATCGATTCTACTCCTTCCGGCATGCTGCGCGGATTGACTTCCACCGTTTTATAGCCGTTTTTTCCTCTCAGCTCGTCCTGATACTGTAGCTCCAAGCCATCATATCCGACCGTTTCACTTTCCAGGTAAACCTGTTCCGGTCTTAGAACCTCCGAATTGGCTTGGAACAGCTCTTTATATTTGGGCCGGTTCGCACGGGCACCTTTGAACTTGTACATATATCCAATCGCTTGGACCGCTACCCGATCCGGGTCATAATGACGGACACTCTCTTCTACGATCTCCACGCCGGGAAATTCCTTTTTGTGCTCCAGAAAATATGCGATTTCCTCCCGGCTTAGATCGGATTTGATCAGACGTGGGGTGAAGCCCCTATATTGATTATAGTCCGGGTCCAAACGCTTCTTAATTTCCGCTGCATCAAGCTTTTCTCCCTCTTGATACCCCAATTTATTTAATTTGGCAGCAAGTTTATCAGCAAACGCATTCAGTTCAGGAAGCAGCTTTTCTCCAGGCTTACGGCCTTTCTCTGCACGCTTGCTATAATCCTGTGACAAGGTCACATACAGAGATTGTACCGGAGTCGAATACGCCAGCTTGACCGTACCCGTAGAGTCATAAATCGTCCCACGATTCGGAACTAACGGGATATTTTTGGTATTTACAGACTGCTGTAGCCCCTTCAACTCCTCGGATTGCACAAACTGCAGTATAGCCAGTCTGGTAATGATAAGGGCAAACAGCACAAAAGCACTGAAAAAAACAAGGTTCGTTCGCAAGGTCGTCTGCTTTATTTGTGTCTCTTCGTTCTCTTCATTGTTTTTCTTTTTGAATGAAAATTTTTTATCCAAACCACTTTTGTTCATACTGGCTGTCATTACTCCTTTCTGCTTGATCTCACATTTTGGTCCCATATTCCTGATCCTACCACAATCCATGTAAATAACGATGAAATTGGCAATTACAATTTTGTAAGAAATCATATAAAAATAACAAAAAAACTTCCCTCAGCACAATGGCTAAGAGAAGCTTTATTAAATGATATTGTTGTATGAGATTATGGCTGTTTGCCTGCATTCGGGTCGGTTGCCGTGGTATCCTTTTTCTTAGGTACTCCGTCCAATCCATAAACTTCATCATAGGCATCAAAAATTTTGCGTGCTACAGGTCCGGCACTCCAGGCCCCGAAGCCACCTTCAGGAATAACTACCGCTACCGCCAGTTTTGGATTCTGTCGGGGGGCAAATGCAATAAACACCCCGTTATCCTTCAGCTTGCCGCCTACGCTTTGCTGCGATGTACCTGTTTTGCGGGCAAAGTCATAAGGGAAACCATTAAATGCGCTGACATCTGTCGCCATCCCGCGTATGACTTCATTCCAGTAAGCATCCGGGAAGTTCACTTCATTCAACACTTTAGGCTTAATCGTCTGGACTACATTGCCGTTGGTATCTTTAATTTGGCTGACCAGATGCGGCTCCATCCGTTTGCCCTTGTTTGCAATCATTGCTGCATACTGGGCAAGCTGGAGCGTTGTATATTTACCCTGCTGACCAAAAGAAGCATATGCCAGTTTAGATAATGAGGACTCTTTCGAATTATGGGCATACTCTCTGCGTCCAGCCCATTCACTTGGCAAATCCACTCCCGTAGGCACACCCAGCCCAAACTCCTTCATGTAACGGTCCCATACATTTACACCTTGATCTTCATTGGCATTATTAATGTATTTGTTATATAACCTTTTTCCGACCATATCGACCATGAATGCATTCGAGGAATGTCGAATGGCGGAAGCCGGGTCAAGTCCTCCATACACATGTCCTGAAGAGTTCCGTACACGTGAAGAATTGTTACGTCCAAAATAAGCAGCCCCTGTATCCTGGTAGTAGGATGAGGTACTGAATAGACCTTCCTCTAATCCCACCAACACGGAGAGTGGCTTGACGGTGGAACCGAGCAGGACAACCGACTCTGGATGCTGGCCCGATTGACCAGAGCCGAAAGAACGAATAGTACCATTTAAATAAACATTCTGAATTTTTTTATAATTATCGCTGGATATATTTCCAGTCTGCCAATAATTCGCATCATAGTCCGGCATACTGGCCATCGCGACTACATTCCCCGTATCCACTTCCATAGCTACCGCAAAGCCTGTTTTGGCATAAGGATGCGTACTGCCTGATACAGCATGTGAATGGAGCCATCTCAATTGATCCATAATGGCGTTTTCCGTTTTAACCTGAATCTCTTTATTAATGGTGGAATAAATGTTGTTTCCCTTTTGCGGGGGAGTAACAGAATCTACACCTTCCGGCATATTGCGCGGATCAATCGGGACGGTTTTATAGCCATTTTTCCCTCGTAACTGTTCCTGATATTGAAATTCCAGTCCATCAAAGCCAACAGATTCATTATCCATATAAATAAGTCCCGGGTCATTTTCAGCTGACATGGATTTTTGAATATTCCTATATTTATCCAACGATTCACGCGCACTTTTATAGCTTTTAATGTAGCCAACTGTTTGGACAGCCACCGTATCAGGATCATAATGGCGTACGGTTTCCTCTACGACATCCACGCCTGGAAACTCACTCTTATGCTGCATGAAATAGGCAACTTCTTCTTTGCTGAGATTGGTTTTAATCAGACGGGGCGTAAAGCCGCTAAACCGTTGATAGTTCCGGTCCATAGCGTCCATAATTTGCTCCGCTGTCATTTTCGGCTCATTTTTATCACCATATTCAGCAAAGCGATTCGCCAGCCTTTGCGTCATATTCTCCAGCTCAGGCAGCAGCTTTTTATCATTATCACGCAATTTTTCCATACTGTCGCTGTAGTTTTTGGAAAGTGTGATGTACAGCGATTGTACAGGTGTAGAATACGCCAGCCTGTTCTGCCCAGTTGAATCGTAAATCGTTCCGCGAATCGGCGTGAGCGGTACATTTTTGGTCACATTACTGGCCTCCTGCTGTTTAAGCTGAGGTCCCTCTACAAATTGAAGTATCGCCAATCTTACGATAATGACCGTAAATATAATGAACGAGCTGAAAAAGAACAGGTTGATCCTGAAGCTGAATCTTTTTCGGTCGGACGACTCGTTGTCTTTTCCCTGCTCGTTGTCCATCTTTCTCATGTGCCCTTCTCCACTCCTTTTAAATCACTTTATCCTTAATGTGTGTCTGGGCAAAACCAGGCGGATTAAACCAGTCCCCGCTTTGTGCCCAGGTCGGGTCTAACGGTACCCACTGATCCTGACCGCTTAAATACACTTCATTCCAGGCATGTGAACCATAGCCCCCCTGTCCGTTGTATCCAAGTCCGGTCACCACCTTGACCTGAAGTCCCTGAGATCGGGCCATCATTGCATACAGACGGGCATAATCAATGCAAACGCCCTTGCGTGTATCAAACGTGTCTCTGGGGGTCTGCTCATGCCACTCGCCACGCTGTTCATAGGCTTCTACCTTACCGTAATCATAGCTGATGCGGGTGCCTACCCACTCATACAGCGCTTTGGCCTTTTGCTCGTCACCACTAGCCCCCTGTGTAATCTTAGCCGCAGCTTGATTGATATCGTTCGGAATTTCACGGTCGATTATTTCGTATTTACGCTGCATAATGCCGTTTAATTCCTTGGTAACGGCCTGCGTAAATACGGGCAGCTTATCCTTAATCAGAGTACCGGATAACGGTTCAATGACCGATTGCGCCCCCTGCTTATAAATCGGTGAAGCCTGCACATAGCTGCTGAATCCGCTGTCCGGGTATAAGCTTACACCTATGAACAACAAGGCTATAACCATGATGGCGCGTGCTCCGCCGATCACCGTACCAATCCCGGCCCCGGTCACCCTGCTGAAAAATCCTGATTTCTTTTGCTGCTCACGAACAGGGGAATCCGACCTGCCACCTACTACCAGTACATAAATCGCACGCAGTACAAATTGAGCGATCGCATAACTAAGCATAAATAATACGGCAAACCGCAGTAGCGGAAAACCCTCTAAACCTGCCACAAGCGTATAATAAAATTGCTCGATCCCGCTTAGTCCTCGCTGCGGCAAGTGCTCCATATAACTCGCCAGCCATTGCTGCACCTTCGGTGACAGCCACATGGCTAACCCAAGCGAGCACAAAATACCCGCCACAGTGAGTATGCCATCCACGATGAGACTAAACAGCGCTCCTACAGATCTGGAAGCTCCTCGCCTCCACCCTTGTATCAACGACAACAGTACGATGGCGATCAGAAACACCGTCACGCCATTCCAATGAAGAACAGACTCCAGCCAGGATGGGTTCATTGTGCTCCTCCTGTCTTACGGCGACTGCGGCGACTGTGTAACAGCCAAGCCTTTCGCACTTTCGATATATTTCTTGACCGTATCGCTCATACTCCACTCGCCCAGCGACATTCCCTGATACCATACCTTGACCTTGTCACCCTCAAACGGACCTTTTACTTCCAGATTGGAGCTGGTTACCGAAAATGTACCATCCCCATTGGAGGTGTATTTTGCGTTCTGGCTCTCTTTTATCATCATGTTCAAAGCCTCGCTCTGAACCTTGTTAATCGCATCATCCTTTGCCTGAGTAACTACCTTGCCGACCTGCTCAAAGGAAATACCGCTGTAGATTAGCAAGCCTGCAACCACAATAATGACGATCAGCCATTTTACAAGAGTTTTTACAATATTCAATATGACAAACAATAGAACAAGCCCAATCAATATATACAGCCAGTTATCCTGAACGATCTGCCAATTATGTTGCAAAAACTCTGTCCAGACGTTCTTATCCATTTCGCTACACTCCCGTTTTCAACTGCATGATTCTAATTGCAAAATTGTCTCTGTAATTATACATGATTCCATGATGTCCTGTCAGCTTAGCTCTTTCCCACTGCATGTTCATTCAAATCTTGTCCGTACAAAATGGTCTATGTTCGTCCACTCCCGCGTACAACTTAGGAAGGGCCGATACGAACCAGTATGAAAATTCACATTAGGGAAAGGGGGTCATCCACATGAAAACAGCCCTCTGGCTGTATCTCTTTTTGTTCATTGCCTTTTTTGACCTGCACGCACAATATCCGATTCTGACACCATTCGCTATTTCCCTGGGTGCGGCACCTACCTTTATCGGCTGGATGATGGGGATTTACTCCCTGACTCACCTGCCTGGTAATTTGATGGCCGGACCCATGGTCGACAAGCACGGCAGCCGCCGATATATTATGTTCAGCCTGACAGCCGCAGGCATCATCCTTATCATTCAATCGTACATCCACACCCCATGGGAATTACTTTTTCTGCGTGCGATTAGCGGTTTTGTACTGGCCTTTTTGTCCCCTGCCTGTCTGGCTATGCTGGCCCAGCTATCTGATCATCCAGTTACACAGGGCAAATATATGTCAGGACACGGCGTCGTCCACACGCTGGCCTCTGTCCTGTCTCCAGCGGCGGGAGCGTTCATCGTAGCCAGCTTCGGCTTTAGTGAAACGTTCAGCTCCCTTGGCATCATTCTCGTAATCACGGGACTCATGGCGTATTTCACCTTGCCAAAAGCAGCCCCTGCTCCACAGGCCCAATTATCTGACGGACAAACGACACCTGCTCCATTGTCCGGGTCACAGCCACTTTTACCATTCAATTGGCGCTATCTGTTCCTGCCTTTTGTTTTGGCGTGCGCACAAGGCATTTTATTTTATGAGATCCCATTGCGGAATAACGGTTCTGCGTCCATGATGTCTACCGGATTGCTCTTTTCCATCATCAGCCTGGGAGCGCTCTGTACGCTCAGCCTGCTTTTTCTAAACAAATATTCACCGATGGTGCGGCTGATTTGCGGCATTATTCTAATGTCCCTAAGCTTCTACTCACTCGCCATCGTAGCCGAAGCGACCATCGGCATCATTCTTTTTATTTTGGGAACAGCCAAGGGCATCATTTTCCCTGCACTTGCCTCTCTCTTTATACGGCTTGGAGGTACGCGGCTAGGTAAAACCTTTGCACTGCAATCTATTGCAACATCCATCGGCTCCTTTGCCGGGCCTGTCCTGGCGGGTCAGCTGCCGGATGATCTTTCTCCTTTTTTTGTCGCATTCTTAATTCTAATGCTCGGTTTGTTGCTTATTCCTATAAAGCGCTTATCTTCGACACCGCCATTATCTACCCACGGACCCTATCATTCCAGCTAATTTAAGATACGGCTACCTTTACAGCCCAAAATGATGCTCCAGAGGGCAGATGCACAGTACCTGATATCCCTGTCAACATAGACTAATTTGACTGAACAAATTACTAAAAAGGGGAGGTGCAGCCATGAGCCACTGCCATCCTTGTCATGTTTTAGGAACTTCGACCGGCACTATTCTTGTTCTCTATATTCTTCTCGTCATCATTCTCCGTACTTGCTGGATTTAATATCTGAATTGCCCTAACATGCCGTCCTCATATCCATGCCTGCCACTTCTGGCGGGCTTGTTTTATTGTTTTTTGCATGAGAACCTCATTTGGAGCTACACTATACACATATTCATTCATTTCCCGGGGAATTTCGAGCACAGGCATCAAGCAGGGGGTGGCAAGATGGCAATTACCGTCATTGTCGAAGGAAAAAATGACCGCAGTAAACTTCGCCGATTACTTGACCCGGAGGTTCACATTTTGTGCACCTTCGGCACATTAAACACTACAAAACTGGAATCCCTCCGCAAGCATGTCAAAGATGACGAAATATACTTATTTATGGATAACGACAGCTCCGGGAAAAAAATACGGGGTGTGCTTGCAGACACTTTTCCAGATGCACACCATATATATACCCGCAAAGGATATGCCGGCGTTGAAGGCACTCCAGATGAATATGTGATCGCTCAATTGGAAAAAGCAGGGCTGGAGGAATATATTTTATATCCACCTGTTCTTTAGTCTAAAAAAACAAATATAGCTGTCCGCAGGCTGCTTTCACGCCTGTTGGACAGCTATAGGGTAACCCTGACAAATGGTACTAACAACCATGTTAGAACTTATGAACCGTATCAACGATCATCAGCAGGAAGCTGAGTGTCAGATGATTAATGGAAAAGAAAAAGACTTTTTTAGCCCAGGAATCCGTTTCTTCTTCCTTAATCGTAAAACCTTTAAAGGCATAAAATGCCCAAAGGACAGACAATAACACGGACACAATCATGAAAATCATACCGGCATACCCATAAGCGTACATAAGAATGGGTACCGGAATCAACAACACAATATAAGGAATCATTTGAATCTTAGTCCGATGAATGCCCTTCACGACTGGCAGCAATGGAAATCCTGCCGCACGATATTCCTCAACTCGGCGAATCGCAAGTGCCCAGAAGTGAGGCGGTTGCCATAAGAACAGCAATGCAAATAAGAGCCAGGCGCCCATGTCAATACGACCGGAAGCAGCCACATAACCGATCACAGGAGGCATCGCCCCTGAAATACCGCCGATGGATGTACTCCATGTAGACGATCTTTTTAACCAAAGTGTATAAATACCGACGTAAACGAACATGCCAAGTATGCCCAGTAGCCCTGCCTGGATACCAGAGAAGGAGAACAGCACAGCCAACCCGGCGATGCCCAAAATAATAGCGTATGACAACACCGTTCTAGGGGTCAAACGCCCTGTTGGCAAGGAGCGATTACGAGTACGTTCCATCTTCATGTCCAACTCACGATCAAAAAAGTTGTTAAAAACACACGAAGAGGCCATAATCAGCATCGTACCTAAAAGTGTAAGAATTAACTTTATATAGTCAACGTCCCATTGTGAAGCCAACCAGAAGCCACCGAAGGCTGCAACCAGATTTGTACGAAGAATGCCTGGCTTGGTAACTGTAATAAAATCTTTCCATGTGCCCGCTTTACCGGGTGGCTTAGATTTCACAGTATAAGCAGCCGCATCCGAAGAAGCTTTATAGCTAATGTTATCCATTATGAGTAACTCCCCCTTAGAGATATATGAATTCGGGAGTAAGTTTGAACTCCGATATAAATTTTATCATACCCTCTCCCTAAAAAGTTTGACAGAAAACGCACAAAACGTTCACAATTGGGCTGCAAATCGCCTCTGCTGATCGTTTACAGTAAATTTGGGTAGTAATAAGTACAGGATACAATCAAAAGGAGCGACAGATATGGATACAGCCACACACTTTGTCATGGGAATCGGGTTGGCCGGTCTGGCCTACACCGATCCTGCCGTCGCCGAAGATCCAAAGTTGGCGGCAGTCATTCTGATCGCTACTGTCATAGGGTCACAGGCTCCGGATTTTGATACCGTGTTTCGGTTGAAGAACAATGCAGCCTACATTCGCAACCACCGTGGACTATCACATTCCATTCCCTTCTGGTTAATATGGATCTTGTCCATAACGGGACTGATTTGCCTTATTTTCAGGGATGTGTCCGCAGGCCATGTAGCACTCTGGGTAACGATTGCCGTCTGCCTGCATGTGTTCACCGATTTGTTCAATACGTATGGGACACAGGCATTCCGGCCTTTTACGGACAAATGGATATCATGGAATATCATCCACATCTTTGATCCCTTTATTTTCGGCACCCATGTTGCTGCGATTATGCTGTGGATCACCGGATTGATTCCACCCACTCCCTTATTTATTACACTGTACGTTGCTCTTGGCTTGTATTACATTTGGCGCACCTGGAGCCATTTCCGTCTCAAAAATAGGGTACGTAATATGGACGACGAGCGCCGGCAGGGGGATAACTATTATATCATTCCCACGGTTTCATGGAACCGGTGGCATGTGGTAAAAGCACACCAGGATGGAAGTTATGATATTGGGGGATTAAACGGAAAGCATTTGTTTTGGACAAAGCACGCGGTCCCATCCACGCACCCGGCCGCAGAAGCTTCCAAATCCTATCGCGATGTGCAGGCATTTCGCTATTTTTCCTCCTTTGCCGTTGCCGAAGTGGAGGAGCTGGAATGGGGCTACATTGTGCGGTGGGCGGATGTAAGGTACCGTCACCGAAAACAATATCCATTCGTCGCCGTCGTCGCGATGGATAAGCAGTTCGGGCTGATCAACAGTTATATCGGCTGGCTCAGTCATGAAAAAATGCAAAAACGTCTCTCTTTGCATACAAATTAACAAATGCTTGTAAGCAAACCGCAAACCTTGTGAACGACAAACAGCAAGTCTCCTGTGATCTTGGAGCTTGCTGTTTTTTGCTTGTCGAAAAAAACACCTTCATAAAGACCTGGATGAAAGCGCCCTCTTGACGAAGCGGACTTGCGTGATTCACAATGGTCATAAGCCATGCGCGCAGAAAATCCGGAGCATGAATGCTCCGGATTTTCTTTCATCACAGTTGCTCATAATACAGCTTCCAAGATGGAGTGTTTATGTGTATTACTGCATACGGCTGCTGCCAGACAAGGATTGTTCTGCTTGTTGGACCAGCTTTTTCGTGATGTATCCCCCAAGAGAGCCTGTTTCGCGGGAAACCACATTACCGTAGTAACCGTCCTGAGGGATGGTGATGCCCAGTTCTTGAGCGGCCTCATATTTTAATTGTTGTAAAGCGGCGTTGGCCTGCGGTACTTGCAGGTTGTTTGAACGACGTCTGCTCATATTTGAATCTCCTTTCAGTTCTTTGTGAGTGAGGTTCATTGCAAGCTTGCAAGATTATTATGGCTCGCTTACACCTGCTTATTCCTGAAATTCAACATTCGAAGCTGGAGGTTTTTACCATGAGCAAAGGTTTATCCCTGTGGTTCGCCGTTTCATCCATTGTTCTGCTGACAGCAGCCGCAATATCGATCAGTTATTCCGCATGGCTTGCTATTTTACTCGGACTTCTTTCTGTAGGCAATATCGGCTGGGGCTTCGTGGTCAAGGCCCGCCAACGCCGCTCCTAGCCCATCCTATTACGCACCTGATTGCGTTGGCTGCCTGATTTACGCTGACTATGTGTGCTTTTAGCGTAGTTGGGGTAAAAAGCCCATGCGCTCTTTGACCGCAGTCAGCGTGACATCAGCGGCTTCTCGCGCACGCTCTGCGGATTGGGCTAAAATACGTCCAATCTCACCGGATTCCCGAATGTCATGGTATCGCTGCTGAATTGGCTCAAGTGTAGCTACAACAGCCTCTGCCAGTTCTTTTTTGAAGGTGCCGTACATTTGGCCTTCAAAGCGATCCTGTACTTCTTGGAGCGACAAACCGGAACACTGGCTATAAATGCCCATCAAATTGCTAATTTCCGGTTTACCTGCCGGATCATATCTAACCTCACTACCAGAATCGGTAGTAGCGCGGCTGATTTTTTTGCGAATGACTTTCGGTTCGTCCAGCAGAGCAATATAGCTGCCAGCATTCGGGTTGCTCTTGCTCATTTTTTTGGATGCATCATCCAGGGACATAATTCTCGCCCCTACTTCAGGAATGTAAGGTTCGGGAACCGTAAAATAATCTCCATAGCGGTGATTAAAACGACCTGCCAAATCACGTGTCAGCTCCAGATGCTGTTTCTGGTCTTCACCTACCGGGACAAGATCCGCATTGTAGAGCAAAATGTCCGCTGCCATCAGCGACGGATATACGAACAGCCCCGCTCCTACGGAATCCTTGCCTGCCGCTTTGTCCTTGAACTGGGTCATACGTTCCAGCTCGCCCATATTCGTCAGTGTTGTCATCAACCATCCCAATTCAGCATGCTGAGGGACATGGGATTGCAAGAAGACGTTGGATTTCTCCGGATTAATGCCTGCTGCGATAAACAATGCTGCTACCGCCTCAGACTGCTCGCGCAATTGAGCCGGTTCCTGCGGTACGGTAATCGCATGAAGGTCTACCACCATAAAGTAACATTGGTGATCCTCTTGTAATTTGACAAAATTTTTCATTGCACCGATGTAATTGCCCAAAGTAAGTTGTCCGCTGGGCTGAATGCCTGAAAGTACAGTTTTCATGTTCATCATTCCTCCTGTGATTTAATTCATTTTGAACGCAAAAAGGCCCCGCATCCTCAAGGGACGCGAGACCGTGGTACCACCCTTATTCATTGCCGCCAGCCTAGCACTTGTCGGGACTATGTCCATGGCTGCCTGCAATCTTAAAGCTCCGTTAACGGGGAGCAATCGGCCGACATACTGAGGATGGTCACATCCTGTTCTGTACGGCACTCCAAGGTCCATTCAGCAATACAGGCTCACCGATTCTCATCCACCACCGGCTTTCTGAAGAGCTTGTGCAAAGCTTACTTGTCCTCATCATCGTGTTTCCATGTCATTACTTTCTAAATTACATTTAATGATAATTCCGTATAATGTTATTGTCAAATGACGATTGTGCCCTGCGATCAAAAATCTGTTATCATAATGACACAAAGCTTCAACCGATTATAGTGGACAAAGGAGCATGGAATATGAAACAAGTGACCAAAGAACACTGGAACGGTTACGACACGTATGTTTTACATAGCCCTGAACTGGAAGTTACGATGATCCCTCGCCTCGGGAATAATATTATTTCAGTGCGTGATCTGAAGCTGAACCGTGATATCGTACGGCGTCCCGGCGAGGAGGAATTAGCTTTTTATTTACAAAAGCCTTATCATTTTGGCTTGCCGATTTTGATCCCTCCCGGCCGAATCCGCAAAGGACAATTTGAGTTTGAGGGTGTTTCATATCAGTTTGACCGAAACACGGCCAACGACAATCATATACACGGCCTGCACCGCAATCAATCCTGGCGCTGCAGTGATATTGAAGAGGATGAGGAAGGTTGCAGCGTAACTACCGAGCTTTTGACAGAAAGTGATCCGCACTGGATCGAGCAGTTCCCCACTCCTTTGCGTCTGGAGATGACTTACCGCTTGCAGGGTTCTGTATTAAGTCAAACGCTGCAAGTAACGAACCTGGGGGAAAAAGCAGTACCTTTTGGCTTGGGATATCACACCTGGTTTATGGTGGATGGAGAACCTGAGCGCTGGCGCCTGAAACTGCCTGTGAACGGAGTATATGAACAGGATGCTGAACAGCTCCCTACGGGTAAAATTACTGCTTTGGAGGATTTGGAGCAGCTCTCTTCGGGGCTCTCTCTGAAAGGAACGAATCTGGACACTCTGCTGCGGGCAGCGGAAGGCCCTGCTGAAGCTCTGTTGACTCGTGATGACGGTTATCAGATTCGCTACACAGCGGATGAGCAATACTTTAAGTATTGGGTGTTGTATACCAAAGGCGAATGCGATCAATATCTCTGCATTGAACCTTATACCTGGCTGTCTGACGCTCCCAATTTATCTGATCCTGTCGGAGAAGGTGGATTGATTCGTCTGGAGCCTCAGCAATCCATCAACCTCAAGACTCAGATCCACATTCATCAACCATAATTCTCCTTTTTATACTTTCCTTCCTTCGGCGCATATTTTCATAACACTGTCGCATACTAACCTCATCACAGCCGAAGGAGGTGACTACACATGTATGAGGCCAATCAAAGCAGAGGACGTCGCAGCAATAGCAATACGCTGGTCGTTCCTCAAGCCAACAACGCACTGCAACAATTGAAATATGAAGCTGCGCAAGAACTGGGCATCACCATTCCGGCAGACGGTTACTATGGTGATATGCCATCCCGTGAGGCTGGTTCTCTGGGAGGCTATATCACTAAACGCTTAGTACAGCTGGCCGAACAGCAATTATCAGGTCGTTCAGGTCAATAAGCGTCATTATTCCACATGGGCATTCCGTTCATTGTATTTTAACAAAATGCGCGTTATGACGAGCATATAACAAAGGCGGTCTTCCGAAGGAAGGCCGCCTTTCCTTTATTCTTTTATGGATGATTATTCCGAATTGGCCGCTCGATCTCGATATGTAGGCTTGTTATAACGGATCATGAGATTCGCCATGTTATAGTTCGATTCCAGCGTGGCATCCATCAGAATGATCCCCTGCCTTACAGCAAAATCAAAAGCAATCTCACCGTGAGTCCAGCTGCGCTTGTGATTTAACGTTTCCAAGGCCATATGACGAAAATCCTCACGATGCTTCGCAGATAATCCCGGCTCTACAGCTGCAAAGGTACCTCCCTTCCCTGCAATCGGATTATGTCTGATCCCAAATTTCCCAATCACATTATTGCGTATTTGTACAAATACGATGCCTGACGACAAACCCGCCAGCTCATGATCCAGCTCTTTAAAAACGATATCCAGCTGCCTCATTAAAGACAATTGACCTAAATCTTCTTTCATAAAAATCCCCCTATATACCTGTTTTGAAATTTTTAATAGGTCTTACGACTCAATTATATGTGAATAATTTTAATGTTACAATCAAAATCAACATAAATGGGTATTTATAACTATTATCTAAGTATATCCACTAATTTAAATTTCGCTAACAGGTAATATCAATAACACTTCGACATATTGTGACGTTATTCTTCATCTTCTGCATTGAATACAAAAAAGGCCTCCCTTAAGGGAGACCTGCTTGAAATGTATTTTTGTTAGTCTGTCATTTGCAAAAATTGCTCAATGTCCTGAACGGTTACTTGCGCAGCATTACGCCAGAAGTCAGATTGTGTCAGATCGGTACCCAAATGCTTGGATGCCAGTTCTTCCACCGTCATGCGACCTGTATCACGCAGTAAAGCATCATATTGATCGGCAAAACCGTCTGGATTCTTTTTCGCAAAAGCGTAAATCCCTGCACTGAACATATAACCGAATGTATACGGAAAGTTGTAGAACGGCGTGTCCGTAATATAGAAATGCAGCTTGGATGCCCAAAAATGAGGGTGCACCTCATCCAGAACACCGCTGAATGCTTCACGCTGCGCTTGCTCCATTAACTCGCTCAGCTGCTGCGCTCCTACGACCCCTTTTTTCCGCAATTCGTAAAACCGGGTTTCAAACAGGAAGCGGGCGTGAATGTTCATGAAGAAGGCTATTCCGCGCTGGATTTTGTCCTCTAGCAAAGCGACCTTCTCCTGACCTTCAGCAGCTTCCAGCAAAGCATCCGACACAATAAGTTCTGCCAGCGTCGACGCTGTTTCAGCCACGTTCATGGCATAATTTTGATTCAGCGGATGTAATTCGTTCATTACATGCTGGTGATAACCGTGTCCAAGTTCATGGGCCAGTGTCGAAACGTTGGATGGTGATCCGGCATAGGTCATAAAAATACGGGTCTCTTTGCTAAGTCGCAAGGATGTACAGAAGCCGCCAGGACGTTTTCCTGGACGATCCTCTGCTTCGATCCAGCTTTTCTCAAAAGCCATTTGGGCAAAATCAGCCATTCTTGAACTGAATTTGCCGAATTGCTCAACAATCGTAACGGCTGCGTCGTCATACGGGATTTTAGTGGTCGATGTTCCCAATGGAGCCTCAACGTCATGCCAGGACAGCTTCTCTAACTCCAGCAATTTCGCCTTCCGCTCCAAATATTTGACCAGAATAGGCTTCGTTTCATTAATAACCTGCCACATGGTATCAAGCGTTTGCGCTGACATACGACTAATCTCCAGCGGCTCCTTAAGTACGTCTGTCCAGCCTCGGTTTTCATATAGCTTGAGACGGAAGCCTGCCAGGTGATTCAGCGTATCTGCACAGTAGTCCTCCACCTGAGTCCATGCCGCTTCCCAACGTGCAAACACATCCTGACGCACGCTGCGATCCGGTTCATCCAATTTATTAGCCGCTTGCCCAACAGACAGGTTTACGATCTCGCCATTCTCTGGTACAGGAATCGTCATATTTTTGACAATCGTATCATAAAAGTCACCCCAGCCATGGTAGCCGTCCACACCCAAATCCAATGCAAGGCTCTCCAGCTCAGGTGCCATTTTCTCACGCGCTTCATTCCGGTATTCAGTCAGGACAAAAGAAATCGGCTTGATAGCTTCACGCTCCATCCACTTCTGCCAAATGTCTTCACTGGTTTGTGCCAGCAGGTTCTGGAAAGAGACCAAAACACTTTTCACCTGTGCGTACAGCGTATTCACGCGTGCCCCCAGTTGGACAGCAAGCTTGTCGTGCTGGTTTTGAGCAGTGAGACAAGAAACAAAGGAACCCGCCTGCGACGCACCATTAAACAGCTCCTGCATGCTATTCAGCACACTATCCAGATGCTCGGTATCCAATACCGTCTGTGGTACCTTCGCAGCTTTAAGCTGAGATTGCAACTGCTGAACTTTGCCCTCCAATTCCTCCAAAAATGCATGGAATGAGGCAGAGGAGGAGCCTCCGCTGAATATAGATTCCAGATCCCATGTTTGCTTTAACGGTGTTTTCATAATAGTTCCACCTTTCTTTTTGGCGAATTCATGTGGTTTCATATACAATAAAGCTACATCGTGATGATAAGATCACTACAATTGGGAGGAATACAGGATGAGACCCTTACAAATTTCGCCGGAAACGGCTGTGAAATTATCCGAAAAGCTTGGCATTCCGCTGGAACACCTTATGCATACACCCCAGCACATTTTGATGCAAAAGCTGGCCGAACTGGCTAAAGAAGAAACCACTGACCCGAACGGCGGAGAGTCGGACAAATCATGATCCCTTTTCATAAAACCTGGCCTTACGACATTGTCATGGGGGACGTATATGTACAGTCTTGTCCGTTTTGCGATCATGAGAATGTTTTGCTGCCCCTGAAGCCAAAAGAGCTTAAGCTCATCCATGAAGGTATGAAAAAGCTGCTTGTGTTCCCATGCTGCCATAACAAGATAACTTTGGTGGATTGTGATGCCGATTATTTGCTGTCAGACACCACACTCCGCCATCATTAATTCATGAGGCCGTTGGCAGTTGCAAGACAAGATAACCCGTTGTACAAACAAGGTGTGAACCATGAGCCTGAAGCGGCCATAGTACACACCTTTCTTTTCTTAAGAAGAGCTTGCGTCCTGCATTTCCTCTGGCAAACTGATATCCTTAGCCAGCATTTGCTCTCGCAGTACAGCCCATTGTTCACGGGAAGCCCGGATCATCGCCGCATCCATAATTTTCTTATCATTAATGACACGCGAAAACCAGCGTACCGCTTCGTGAAAATTACCTGTACGCCGATGCAATTCTCCAATCAGATAGAGCAGCTTGGCATTATTCGCTCCGACACCTTCCAGCTCATAGACCCGGATATAAGAATCCAGACTAAATTGGAGAAAACGAAGCTCCTGCTCCTCATTTCCACGATAACGGTACATCCATGCGATATGCTGCAATAAACTAGCTATGACCCGTTCCTTTTCTCCGATAACCTGCGCACAGAGTAGACCCAGTTTATACGTTTCTAACGCATCTTCCCAGCTACGGTGACCGCTATATTCACGAGACTGCCACCGATTACCAATTTTTTCCTTGAATAGCTTGGTTTGCTGATCACTCAGCTGAACGGTAGAATGCTCTGTCGAGGTAAATCCGCAATGAGGACAAACCCGAACGACGTAAAAGTCGGGATTTTCATTTTTGTAATACGCACAAAAGTCTGAATCCGTACGAATGGCCTTTTTCAGGCTTGGTCTGACACGGGAGGTCTTAAATTCCTGTTCACAGTGCGGACAAACGATCTTAATCTGATATAACGGTTCAATTTCCAATGTGTTTACAACCCTCTCCAAAATTCGGAAATCCCCGTAAGCTTACGGGGTATTTACAAAATGATGCGCAGGACCGGACAAACGGTTAAGTATGATTGAACGAAGCGGCTCCTCAATGCCCACATCCGTTAACGCACCTGCCATACAAGACAGCCACGCCTCTGCTCGCTCCTCCGTTACGGGAAACTTCATATGTCTGGCACGTAACATCGGATGACCATATGCATCGGAAAACAGGGATGGTCCACCAAAAAACTGGCTCAGGAACATGAACTGTTTTTCCTTGACCGGTTCCATGTCTTCAGGGAACAGGGGACTTAACAACGGATCTTTATAAACTCTCGGGTAGAAGGCCTCAATGATAGCACGAATACCTTCCGCACCCCCAAGATTGTCATAAATGCTCAGGCCAGGATTCACTTTTCCCCCAACTTTCTGTCCTATGGTAATAAATATACACCCGTATTATAACAAAAAACAAAAAATGACGCTAAAATAAGCGTCATCTTATCATTTGAAATATGAAGACAGGTTTGTTTGGTTATATATAGCACCGTCAGTTATCAATACAACAAATTATAACTAATAGCTTCGCCAATCCTCTTCACCGGGATGGACGCGAGAGACACGAATAACATACACAAAAGCACATACAAGCAAGCCGGCAACGATACTCATCCTGATCACTCCATCCTTAAGGTTATGGATCGTTGTTTTCCTATTTTAACATACTCTTTACAAAAATACAGCTTTTCATGCAATCGCTTTCTTTACTTTTTTGTACTCTTTGTCCTTCCCCGACATAGGAATAATAGTACAACTCCAAAGGAGGGGCCTCTATGTCGCTGTACCGTCGTTACTCGCTTCCTTTGCTCATCCTTATACTGCTGTCCCTATTTGTGCTTATGGCCGCATATCCGCAATCTTCGCTGAATGCCGGGCTGCGTGGTCTTGCCATCTGGTGGGACGTGCTGTTTCCTTCTTTATTCCCGTTTTTTGTGATTTCCGAGCTACTCCTCGGTTTCGGAATTGTTCATTTCATTGGTGCGCTGCTAGACCCGCTGATGCAGCCTCTTTTCCGTGTACCTGGCTGCGGAGGCTTCGTCGCTGCAGTCAGCTGTGCATCCGGCTACCCGATAGGGGCCAAATTAACAGCCAAGCTGTGGGAACAACGATGGATTACTCGCATTGAAGGAGAGCGTTTGGTCGCATTTACGACTTCCTCTGATCCCATCTTTCTGATCGGTGCGGTTTCCGTCGGCTTCTTCCATCAGCCAGAAATTGCACTCGTACTGGGTGCAGCCCATTACGGTGGTGTACTGCTCATCGGCCTGCTCATGCGCTTTCATGGTACCCGTTCAGGGGATGCTGATATTCATAGCAGGCAACCTGAACCAGCGTCCGGTAGCACCTCGGATGTAAAGACAAGCACATCCCCAGCACGACAGCCCGGGCAGCTGCGTCAAGCCCTGTATGCCATGCATGCAGCGCGCTTGGAAGACGGGCGACCGTTTGGCGAGCTGCTCCGTCAGGCGATTACTTCCTCTCTACGCCTTATTATTGTCGTAGGAGGGCTGGTTGTATTCTTCTGCGTTATTCTGGAGGCTTTGACGAACTCAGGTTTAATGAGCGGCCTTCGTCTGCTTACGGCGAGCTTATTGACTGTATGCGGTCTTCCTCCTACGTTAACGGAGTCTATTGTGGGCGGTATTTTCGAGGTCACGTTAGGAGCGCAAGCCGCAGGTGAAGCCACAGGAGCGGCGTTGCCGTTCAAAGTGGCCGCAGCAGCCTTTGTTCTCTCCTGGGGGGGACTGTCCGTTCATGCGCAGGTCGCAAGTATTTTAAATATGACGAATCTACGGTATATGCCATTCTTGCTGGCACGGGCTGCGCATGGTGTCATCTCAGCACTGCTCGCTCTTCTGTTATGGCGTCCACTAATGGGCCAAGGAAGCTCGCCCGTGTTTCATCCGATATATGACATTACATGGTCCCCTGGCTTTTCGTCTACGATGCTGTTGCAAAGCCTTCTGCTCCTTGCCTGCCTGCTGGTAGGGATGCTGGTTCTCTCCTGCTTGAGCGTCGGTACAAGTCACTTATTCGCGTGGTGGAAAAGGGCGTACAGGCAATGAACGATTGTGTTCTTGCTCATAATTGATTATGATCGGTATATACCCATGACAAAGGAGCTTTTCATCTTGAGATATTATGTTCTGGATCGCGGGGATCAGCACTCCATGGACTTGAGCCAGCAATTTCACCGTCTTGCCCAACAAAAGAATTTCAAGCTGGATGCCGAATCGCCGGAAATCGTCGTGTCTATTGGAGGCGATGGTACGATGCTGCATGCGTTTCATACCTTCATCGACCGAATTCCGGATATTGCCTTTGTTGGTGTACATACCGGTCATCTGGGTTTTTACGCTGATTGGCGTGCGGACGAGCTGGAGGAGCTGATCGAGCTGATGAGCCAAGGCGAATCTGAGGGGTTGCTTAACCCGAGAATCGTCAAGTATCCGCTGATTGAATTGGAGATTCACAAAAAGTCTGGAAATGCCTCTTTTATCGCCTTGAATGAATTCACGTTAAAAGGCGTAGATGGTACTGTTGTTGCCCAGGTAGATATTAACGATATTACTTTTGAAATGTTCCGTGGTGACGGCATATGCGTTTCGACGCCCTCCGGAACGACTGCCTATAATAAAGCACTCGGCGGAGCGATGGTTCACCCCACCATTGAAGCCTTGCAATTAACGGAGATCGCTTCCATTAATAACCGTGTATATCGGACGCTGGGATCGCCCTTGCTCCTGCCCAAACACCACCATTGTGATATTTTTTCGCGAAAGGAACAGCGTCTTTTATTGACGGTAGATCACCTGAACTTTCCTGTGGATGATCTGATCTCTGTTCGCTGTCAGGTCTCGAGTCAGAAAATCAGCTTCGCTCGTTACCGCCCTTTTCCCTTTTGGGATCGGGTACGCAACGCTTTTCTCAATTAGAATCTGTAAAAGAGCCGAAGTCGGCTCTTTTTTATTGGATTAATGTACAAAGGCTTACTTACAAACAAAACGGTTCCTGAAACTCAGGAACCGTTTTGTTGTGGAGCTATGAATGTTTTATTCTTTTTGCTGATCTCAGCTTTTTCGACTCTGACAGCAGATCCCGTCTGACGTTGGCCATCGGAGTCTCGTGAAACACGGGATTGACGCCCCTCCCTGTTTTCCTTGGATTGACGCTCAAAGCGTGATCCACGGGATTCCTTTTTGTCGAAATTCCCTTGCTGCGGACGTTGCCTCCGTGGCTCCCGAGCCTGCTGCCCTTCTCCCGGATTACGTCCATCCTTTGCTTCACGTGGTTCTCTCGGCTGACGCCATTCACGGGTTTCACGTGACTCACGCTGCCGGCTTCCTTCACGACCTTCTCTGGGTGGACGACTTTCCCGAGCTTCACGTGGCTGACGCTCACGTGCTTCCTGGGCTTCCTTCGATTCCTGACGTTGCAATTCGCGTGGTTCACGGGCTTCTCGTGCTTGCTCCGTTGGCGGCTCCTCCGGTATTGTGGAATCCTGCTGCGATTGCATCCATTCCCGTTCTACAGCTGTATGTTGCAATTTTTCTTGCTGCTCTTCAGTTTCTAACGTGTCCGCTTGTTCCTTTTGAGCATCTACCAGCTGTTGGATATCCGGGGCAATGGATTCATCATTGCTTCCGTTCTTGATGAGCACTTCACGGCTTTTTTGCAGCACAAAATAGGCACAACCGAAATTGCAGTATTCATTAATATAATCGTCCAGTACCACTATGGATGTGTCCTTATTTGCTTTAGGGTGCCCTTCTCTATAAAAACCCTTCAGACGCAGCTGATTATAGCCCCAATCACCAATAATATAATCATAGCGATCCAGCACTTCACTGTATCGATCACGAAATGCTTCGGGATTCCACCCGTTCTTGTGATCTTGCAACACTTCATAGTTTTTACCACCGATTTGAAACAAGCTAATCTAACCGCCTTTCCCGGATCAAGCCTGCGAAAGGGCGCTTTCTTCCTTATGCTGAGCGGCGGACTTCACCTGCTCATGCGCTTGGTAGGAGCTGCGGACCATCGGACCAGATTCGACGTGGCTGAATCCCCGCTGTAATCCCTCTTCCTTTAACTTCGCAAAATCTTCCGGTGGATAATATTTTTGCACATACAAATGCTTCTCGGACGGTTGCAAATATTGTCCAATTGTCAAAATATCACAATCAATTTTACGCAGATCATCCATGGCTTGCAAGATCTCGTCCCACTCTTCCCCGACACCCAGCATGATGCTTGATTTGGTCGGAATGGACGGATTCAATTGCTTCGCACGTTGGAGCAGCTCCAGGGAGCGGCGATATTTCGCCTTGGCCCGCACTTTATCCGACATGCGCTCCACTGTTTCAATATTATGATTCAAAATATCCGGCTTGGCATCCATGACGATCCGCAGCGATTCAATATCGCCCATAAAATCGGGAATCAATACTTCTATACTGCAAAAAGGTACTCGGCGGCGAATGGCCCGAACCGTTTCTGCAAATATAGTAGCGCCCCCATCCTTCAAATCGTCACGAGCCACACTGGTTACGACACAGTGCTTCAAGTTCATGTTTTCAGCTGCTTCCGCAACGCGTTCAGGCTCCTGCAAGTCCAGTTCCGTAGGCATTCCCGTGTTCACTGCGCAAAAACGGCACGCACGCGTACAAATATCTCCCAAAATCATAAATGTCGCTGTCCTGTTGGCCCAGCATTCATAAATATTAGGGCATCGTGCCTCCTCACATACGGTATGTAATGTCTTGGAACGCATCATGTTCTTGATATCCTGATAGTTGTCGCCTGTCGTAAGTTTAATACGAATCCAGTCGGGTTTTGCTTCCTTCACTTTTCTAGACAATGGCATAGACCTTCTTTCTGATGAGCTTAAGCTTTCATTGCCATACATTATAGCATGAAAGCGATGGAAAAACCTCCATTCATTGTTCCCTTTTTGATATGACATTGATGCCGGAAAAGTAAATTCTTGATATGGATAAAAGTAACGGTTATCGCTCAATCTAAACCAAAGCGCTTCTGCTCATGCCATGGATTGCGGGGCTAGAATTTACCCGGGCGATTCAAGCCCTCTAAAGGAGGTCGGTTCAAATGTCTCACCCTATACGGACAGCCCGTGCTATTCGTCTGTTATTACTGCTGTTATGTGCTATTACACTAACAACATCCTGTCCGCTTCCTGCTCATGCCTTTGACGAGGACTTACAGCCATCGTCTTCCCGAAGTACCCCGAAAGCTAAAGCGAATGCTTCACAATCTCTAGCCACATTATTTACGTCAAGGCTTGCTTTATATCAATCCATCGAAGCACTGACAGGAATTCCTTGGTACAGGCTGGCTGCAATCGATCAATATGAACGAACACTTACGGTGGCCCATCCCAAAGACCGCAAGCATGCGGAACGGATCACGGGTATATTTATTACGGGACCTGTCTGGTCCGGCCTGATGAACCCGGATTCAGATGATCAAATTCCACGCTCCATTGAGATGTTTTCCGGGCTGGGACAAGACGGTTCAGGCGACGGGATCGCTGACCGCGATAATGACAAGGACTTGCTGTTTAGCATGGCTTCTTATCTCGGGAAATATGGAAACAATGAGGATGAATTTGGTATTGCCGTATGGGAATATTACCATAACAGCCGCGCAGTTCAAAGAGTTCAACAGTTTGCCAAGCTGTATCGGACATACGGCAAGCTGGATCTGAACAGTCAGGCTTTTCCACTTCCTTTAAGCAGCATTTACAGCTATCGCAGCACTTGGGGAAGTCGTCGTAGCTGGGGCGGTTATCGTATACATGAAGGAACTGATCTGTTTGCTGGCTACGGAGTTCCGGTTCGCAGTACCTGCTACGGCGTAGTCGAAATGAAGGGCTGGAATCCATTTGGAGGATGGCGGATCGGCATTCGCGATCTCAACAATCGCTATCACTACTATGCACATCTTTCCGGCTTTGACAAAACTGTTCACAAAGGAGATATCGTTACACCTGGTCAAACGGTTGGCTGGGTCGGAAGCTCGGGCTACGGAAAGCCGGGTACCCAAGGAAAGTTTCCACCGCATCTGCACTATGGTATTTATCGGGACAATGGTTGGACCGATTGGTCATTCGATCCGTATCCGTTATTAAGAAATTGGGAGCAGACCGAGCGCAAAGCACTCAAAACAGAAAACGAAAAAGGGACCTCCTCGTAGAGTCCCTTTTCCTTTTCGATTCCTCACATTACTCTCCTCTGCTTTATGGCGTTAAAGTTTGACGGATGGGATTTTCCTCTTCCTGTGCTGCTGGAACACTCTCTATACCGGAATCTGGAGCGCCGCCACTTTCTATCGTATGTGAAGGCAGCGCCAGCTGTGGAGCAGTTGCACCATTTTTACCAACGGGCTTGCCCTGATTGTCATAGTAGTACATTGGAACATTGCCCACCACCAACAAATAAGATACCGGGATTTCCGTCTCCACAATTTGAGGCTGCATCTCAAACGGGATGACTACAGACACCTCCGTCGTAATCCGAATGTACACTTCCACCAGGATCATGTTAATGCCCGCATCCTGTTGTCGGGTATTCAAATCCACCTTGATGGCTCCATGCGGCTCCACCTTTAGGGGGACCTTCGGGCCATACGCTGCCAGCAGCGGGCTGCCCAATGCCTGACCAATTGGAACACTCTCATCAAAATGGCTCATGCTGTCCATTGTTGCCTTGACTGCTTTGAGCGTATCTGACGTAATTCTCATGTGCTCCGCATAATTGAGAACAAAACCGGACGTTCTCCCTTGTGCATCCGTTCTCCATTCGATCAGATTATCAGCTGTCTTGCCCTGCTCTACCTGTGCCGTAATCGCTGAATTGATAGCCTCTGTCGCCATTTGCTTAACCCGCACTTTTGCCAAATGCATCATGGGCGGCTTCAAATGCTGCTCCACATAAGCGGCCATCTGTATAATCCCTACCAGCAGCGCAAGTGCCACAATAAAAAATACTCTGCGTCTGCCGCGTCGCCTTCTGTTGGGTGCGCTGTGCCATTGCGGTCTTCTCATCATCCGATCCCCCCGCAGCGATGAACTTACCCTACAAGAATATGCGAGGGATACACGAAAAAGAAGCCGCCCGTCCGGCAGCTCCTGTTGATAGAAAAAATATAATTTCAAATCAAGCTCTATCTTATCATTTGAAAATGCGGTCAATCTTGTCGATCTCCGCCTGACTCAGCTGAACATTCAGCGTTTTCAAATTCTCCAGCACCTGCTCCGGTTTTTTCGCCCCTGGAATGAGCGCATCAATCGAGTCGCGTGTCAAATACCATGCGAGCACAACATGAGCTACCTCAGCATTCAATGCATTGGCAATCTGCCGCACCTGCTCCACCTTTTCCAGATTGCGGGCAAATGTTTCTCCCTGGAACAGCGGATTTTTGGCTCTGATGTCCGTGAAGGTTGTATCCTTCGTATATTTTCCGCCCAGCAACCCGGCTGCCAGCGGGAAATAAGGCACAAATGAAATGCCATTCGCCTTGGTGTAAGGCAGCAGTTCCTTTTCCGCTTCCCGTTGGAGTAAATTATATTCGGATTGAAGCACATCCACATAGCCGTCGCTATTCGCATCCTTCAACTGTTCAATGGAGAAATTGGATACGCCAATCGCTTTAATCTTACCCTCGTCCTTGAGCTTCTTCAGTTCTCCGACTGCTTCTGCCTTCGGCGTTGCTTCATCCGGGAAATGAATGTAAAACAAATCAATAGTATCCGTTTGCAATCTTTTCAGACTGGATTCGACAGAGTCACGCAAAAATGCCGGCGAGTTGTCAAAAACAACCTCTCCGTTCACAAATTTGTGTGCTCCCTTGGTTGCGATCACGGCTTCATCACGTTTGCCTCGTTCTTTCAACACCTCGCCAATCAACCGTTCAGAGTGCTCAGGTCCGTAAATAAAAGCCGTATCCAGAAAATTGATGCCGTTATCCAAAGCTGTGCGAACGACCTCTTTGCCCGTTTCATCGTTCAAACCAGAAAAAAGATTATGTCCTCCTACCGCATTTGCACCCAAACCGATTGGTTTTACATATAAATCTGTTTTGCCAATACGCACTTGCTCTGCCAATTCACGTCATCTCCTTTTCGAAAGTTACTTCCATTTTATTATTGGATTCCAAAAAAAGCAAAGTGCGTACCCGACTGCTGATCCTATCCTTAAATAAGCAGCCAATCCTATTTTCTTTTTCGCTTCATACTGCGCATGATTGTTTTTGTTGCCTGATCCACCCGGTATGATTCGATGATCTTTTGCAGAGCTTTATTGAACGTAAAATCGTCCAGCGTACTGTTCTGCAAGTAATGCATCGTAATCTCCGGCAGCTTGATATAGCAGATGGATATCGCCCATGCTACCGCCATTTGTACATAGTAATCCTCACGATGAGTCTGATCCAGTAATTCAAGCACCTGATTAATATACGGTTCCTCAATATAAAAATTGAGAAGCATAACCACGCCAAACCGAATTTCATATTCTTTTTTGGAGAATAGATAGGGCTGTATAAACTCCCACACCCGTTCCTTATGATTTTTCGTAAACTTCAATCCGGCACAAAAGCTGTCGCATACGGACCAATTATCAATTTTAGGCACAAATTTGGTGACATAACTTAACGCTTCATCTATATCCATTTTCACATAGCCAATAACCATGCCCTGCAGCATCACTTCCTCGAAGTAATCACTTTCAGCAGTTTCGAGATAGAAACGCCAATCTCCTTTGGCAATATCCTGAGCCAGCTTGCGCAATACCGGAAGACGTACGCCTAGTACATTATCAATGGTCGGAAGCAATGCAGCCGTGAACTTCTGAAAGTCCGTATCCACGCTCGACAGTATTTGTTCTCTAATTGTTTTTTCCAATCATCTCCACTCCCTGATCCTTAACTAACGAAATGAAATGCTCCACAAATAAATCGAGGCGACCGATCCATAGGGCGAATAGGCTCTTCTATACTCCTCGAACTGCTTCCTGGTAAGCGTATCCAGATTATATAGCTTCATCATTCCCCGCCGAATAGCGATATCGCCCCAACTGACGACATCTGGACGCTCCATACAATTAATCAACATCATTTCAGCCGTCCAAGGGCCTATCCCCTGCAGTGAGGACAGTTTTTGGATCACCTGCGGATCGGAGAGTTCATATAATTCCTGTAAATCCAGCAAGCCCTGTTCTATCGTTTGGGCTATGTTCAGGATACATACGGCCTTTTTCATGGTAATGCCACAGCTTTGAATATGCTCGGCCGCCTGGATAGCAATATTTTGTGGAGTCATCGCACCTAACTTCTCCTGCATTCTAGCCCATATGGTTTCAACCGCCTTGGCAGAGATAAGCTGTCCAACTATGGCATGAACAAGCGCCGCGAACAGATCCGGAATGATTACCCGTTCTACTCTGCCCATTTGCGATATAGCTGCGCCAAGTACGGCATCTGCGTTTTTCAGATAATGGATTTCCTTTTCCCCATAGTCAAAGTTTTTGGTGATTACAGTTTGCATTAGCTCCCCCTCTTCAACCCAAATCAGGGTAAAAATCCTTCCTTGCTCATATGGAGCTGTTCTTCAGGAAAAACATGAAGGAAACGCTCATAAACCATTTTGTAAGCAGTTGGGTGATACCAATCTTCCAGCCCCAACGACTCATATAGCGCACCGATATTCAAGCTTCGTGTCCGCCTTCCTCCACTGCCGTCCCCCATAAAATAATCATCAATACAGACACGGTTGACCAGAGGCCAAAGCTTGTCGGCAAAATGTTCGCTGCTTGGAAGTATGGGAGCGATGGTGGCCTGCGCTGGTACTCCTGCCTCTTTTAACAGTTGGAGTGTTTTGAAACGGGCCTGAATGGGAGGCGCATCCGGTGTGAAATGCTTGCGGATATCCTCGCGATCTGTTTCGATCGTCATACTCACCCGTACGCGGTCCTCTAATCGGAGCAGTAAGTCAGCATCCCGTCGTACAAGAGGACTGCGCGTCTGCACCAACAGAAAATCCGGCGGATCTTCCAGCATCACTTCCAGTAATGAACGGGTCACCTCTTCCTTGTACTCAATAGGCTGATAAGGGTCCGTGCTGGACGACATAAAAATCGTGACTTTGCCTTTTGATTTGGCCCTGCGAAGCTCCTTGCGAAGAATATCTGCCGCCTGATTTTTGATATCTACCCATGTCCCCCAAGCTTCCTTCCGGAACGTAGAGACTGGCAATTGACGCACATAGCAATATGAGCAGCCAAAGGTACAGCCTGTATATGGGTTCAACGAGTGTGTATACCCTGACAGGAAGCCTGTCCCTTTATTCAGAAGAGTTTTGGGATTTTTGTAAAAATACTCATTTTTCATCATTCGCCTCGTTCGAGCTGCAAGAGCTTTACTTTCATATCCAAACCGCCACGATATCCGGTCAAAGCCCCATTTTTGCCGATAACCCGGTGACATGGAATGGTAATCAAAATCGGATTAGCACCGATCGCAGCTCCCACCGCACGTACAGATGCAGGCTTTTGTATAGCATGGGCAATATCTGAGTAGGATTGTGTTTCCCCATACGGAATGTCACATAGCGCGCTCCACACCGCCATTTGGAACACAGTTCCTTGAAAGTCAAACTGAATGGTAAAATTTGTTCGTTCTCCTTGAAAATATTCAATCAGCTCCTTGGCATAGGGCTGTAAGAACGTAGCCTCTTCAACTACAGAACTGCCGGGAAACCGATTCCCTACCCATGAAATCAATTCCGCTACAGGTTGATTGGGCGAGCCTACATAACATAGTCCTTTAGATGTGGCTGCAATATATAAATTCCAATCCTTATGGGTCAACAATGACCAATAGATCGTCTTATTCGTTTGATTTTCCATGCTGTATACCTCCATTTTGTGCTTCCTGGGATTTGAGCTGACGATATTGCAACGGAGTGCAGCCCATATTCTTTTTAAATAACGTAATAAAGTAAGGAGTATTGGACAAACCTACGCTCTTCCCCACTTCCGCCACCGACTTATCCGAGCCAATCAGCTGTTTCCTGGCTTGCGCCAATCGGGTTTGTTGAATATATTCCATCGGGGTTATATGCATGATCCGCTTGAAGGTGCGATGTAAATGGTACGGGCTTCCATGACTTATTTCAGCAAGAATGTGCAATGATAGGTCTTCCATATAGTGAGAATTCACATATTCTGTAACCCATGCCATCCATTCATGATCAGGCAAATGCTGTCCTGTCGGTTTGCACCTTTTGCATGGACGAAATTGCTCTGCCAAAGCCTGCTCTGCTGTTTTAAATACACGAATGTTTTCTTTCTTCGGAGGACGGGATTTGCAGGAGGGGCGACAAAATATGCCTGTTGTCTTTACAGCGTACCAAAAAACGCCGTCATAAGACTTGTCATTTTCCACAATAGCTCTCCACATGTCATCAGTTATAGACAAATCAGATGTTTCCATTCTAATCACCTCTCTTGTACAATGCGGCCTCCCACATGTCTATGTCTAAATTATAAACCAAATAGTGAACGTATGTACCCCTCTTGGAATGTAAAGGCAAGATAACGAAAAAAAGATGACTCCAATGGGGCCACCTTTGATCTTGCTTATCTATCATCTTCCTAGACTTGAAGCTTGCCCGGTTCAACGGTGATCGTTAGCTCATCAGCAGGCTGGCGGTATTCCTTGGACCAATACTCGGCATTGGGAATCCCCACCTTCTCCGGGTCGAATACCGGATCCAGCCCATGCTTTCGCTGCCGTTCGTAATCCTTAAGCACGCGAAAGGCAGGCTTGGCCAGCAGAATCATGGCGATTAGATTCACCCAGAGCATAATGCCGACACCCATATCCCCCAAGGTCCACGCCAACGCTGATTCCTTGACTACCGTTCCGTAGAACGTCGAGCCCAGAATAACCAGTTTTAGGACGAACATGGGCCATTTGGCTTTGTGGTCCGCAACGAGATAGGCCATATTCGTTTCTGCAATGTAGTAATAAGCGATGATGGTCGTAAATGCGAAAAAGAACAATGTAATCGCCAGCAGACTGGAGCCGAAGCCCGGAAACACCGACTCTATAGCAGCCTGCGTATATTGGGTTCCTTCTTCGACGCCAGGGAGATTGTGTACAATATAATCGCCACCAGGTCCCTTCACGTTATACATGCCTGTGAACAGAACCATGAAAGCCGTAGACGTACAGACCAAGAAGGTATCTACGTATACGGAAAATGCCTGAACCAGCCCCTGCTTGGCCGGGTGAGATACTTCAGCAGCGGCAGCCGGATGCGCACCGGAGCCTTGTCCGGCTTCGTTGGAGTAAATCCCGCGCTTTACGCCCCAAGCAATCGCTGTTCCTACCATGCCGCCGAACACGGAATCCATACCAAAGGCACTGCGGAAAATGAGTGAGATTACACCCGGGAGTGCAGTGATATTCGTCATCATAATATAGAAAGAGACGAGAATGTAGCCAAGGGCCATAAAAGGAATGACCACCTCAGCGACCTTGGCAATTCTTTTTACCCCGCCAAAGATAATAAGTGCCAGTAAAACGACAACTAAAATCCCTGAAACCTTCATATCTATCCCAAACGAACTGTGGAAAGCTACAGCAATGGAATTTGACTGGGTTCCCGGCAGTAACAAACACATAGCTACCAGTGCGACAACCGCAAAAATAACAGCAAACCATTTTAGCCCCGTTCCTTTTTCAATATAAAAGGCAGGGCCACCCCGGTACAAACCATCGCGCTTTACCTTATATACCTGAGCCAGTGTGGATTCAACAAAAGCCGTAGCTGACCCGATAAAAGCCATGACCCACATCCAAAATATCGCCCCCGGTCCGCCCATGCCGACAGCCAAGGCAATACCTGCTATATTCCCCGTCCCTACACGCCCTGATAGCGCCATTGTAAAAGCCTGAAAGGAGGATACACCTGCCTCAGAGCTTTTCCCTTTAAATACCAAGCGAATCATCTCTTTAAGATGCCTGATTTGCAGGAATCGTGTCATTATGGAAAATAACAAGCCCACGCCCAAACAGACATATACCACCGGATTACTCCAGATGATGCCATTCACTGCTTCTGCCCATTTCTCTAACATTCCTTGCCTTTCCCCCTGATCAGTCAATAAATTTCTGGTCTATTTTTCCGGTAAATTTGCATAATTACAAAAAAATTATAGATTAGATTGTATCACCATACAAGTTAATTTAATTGACATATTGTCAATTACAGATGGACTTATCGGCTACATAAATGACGACAAAAAAGCTCTGATGATCCAGAATGTGGATCATCAGAGCTTTGTCCTTAAGACATTCAGGCGATGCCCTCTTTTTCATTCGAAGCACTAGACAGTTTCAACAGCGGGGTCTGCTCCGTTATATCCCCTTGAGGGATGGGAAGGATTTCAGTATATTCGGAAGAATTCGTAATGATAACTGGCGTAATCGTAGGATAACCCTCTGCCCTGATTTGCTCAACATCAAACTCAAGCAGCAGATCTCCTGCTTTTACCTGATCTCCTTCTTTGATATGGGAGGTAAAATGTTTACCGTCCAGCTTGACCGTATCTACTCCGACGTGAACCAGAACTTCTGCACCATGGTGCGAAACAATCGCAAGCGCATGTTTTTTCTTGAACGCCACAGTAATGGTTCCATCGAATGGGGCTACAACTCTGCCCGTTGTCGGTTGGATGGCGATACCTTTACCCATAGCTTCCGAAGCAAATGCGGGATCGGGAACCTCCGACAGAGCGACCACAGTTCCTTCAATCGGGCTAAGAACCTCTTCATTAGATACAGCAGCTGTAGGAGCAGATTCTTTAGTCGAATTGTCAGTGCTTTCCTCTTCTTCTACCGGATCTTCAAATCCCAAAATATAGGTCAAAATGGCCGAAACCAGAAATGATACCGTAATCCCTAGAATCAATCCCGGGAAGCCTTGTCCGCCAGGACCGTAAAAGATTGGCAAGGTCAGCAATCCAGGTGCGCCAGAAGCGAATGCCTGCGTTCCTGCTTGACCGATAATCGCACCACCGATAGCACCGCCGATAACACCGGCAATAAACGGACGCTTCAGCGGCAGCGTAACCCCATAGACGGCTGGCTCCGTGATGCCGAACAAAGCGGTAAGTGTAGCTGAGCCTGCCAGGGTTTTCAGCTTTTTATTTTTAGTTTTCAGCATGACACCAAATGCTGCGCCGGTTTGAGCAAAGATGGAAGCTGAAGCAGAAGGCTTGATTCCGTCTCTGCCGTTAACAGCAATGTTGTTAATAAACACAGGTATAAGGCCCCAGTGTACACCGAAAATAACGAGCAACTGCCAGCAAGCGCCGAGGATTGCTCCAGCCAGCAGCGGACTAAAGCTGAACGCAGCAACGAGTCCGGCAGCAATCCCGTTACCTACGTACACCCCGACGGGTCCGAAGACCATCAAAGTCAGAGGAAGCATAATAACTAGTAAGATCAACGGTGTAACGAAGTTTTTGACACTCTCATGTATGAATCGATTGCACGCTTTTTCCAGCTTACTCATAACGATGACAGCTAAAATGATCGGAATGACGGTAGACGAATAACTCATCATGACAATCGGAATACCGAAGAAGTCCGTAGGTGTACCTTCCGTTTTCAATGTGACGATAGACGGGTAAAGCAACCCTCCGGCAATCGTCAGGGCAACAAAGATGTTGCCTGCAAATTTCCGGGCTGTTGTAACCGCTAACAAGAGGGGGAGAAAATAAAACAAGCTGTCAGCTGCAGCATACAAAATCATGTAGGTCGTTTCTTTCGGCTGCAGCCAGCCAAGGTTGCTGGCGATCAGCAGCAGACCTTTCAAAATACCGGACCCTGCCATAACTCCGAGCAGCGGTGCAAAAATACTGGAAATGACATCTATAACAGCGCCAAATCCCTTGTTGCCTTTAGCCGATTTGTCTTCTTGTCCAGTTTCACTCAAAATGTTGGATACTTTGCCGATTGCATTATAAACCTCAGGCACTTTGTTGCCGACGACGACCTGGAACTGACCGCCGCTCTGCTTGACCGTGATAATACCATCGGTTTTTTCCAGCTTTCCTTTGTCTGCCTTTGCCTCATCTTTTAGCACAAAACGCAGGCGAGTGGCACAGTGAACGAGCGATACTACATTTTCTTCTCCACCTACCAGATGCACGATATCTTTAGCCAGTTTTTCATAACTCATGTTAGACACCTCCATGTTCTAAGGGCATTTTACATATTTAGGCACACAAAAAACCTAAGCCTTGAAAAATAGTGGGCAATGGGTGTCCCGCGATTTTTCATGACTTAGGTTTTGCCTGCATAACCAGTAACAATCCCAGTTAAAACTTATTAAATTCCTGTTGCTCTCATAATATAATTAATCTTACATATTTGTCAACAAAAACATTTAAGCGTATATTCTTGATTCATTTTCGTTGAAAAAGCTCGGCTTATCTGTTCACCACCCGCTCAATATGCACAGTCAGATACAACTTTTCTTCATTCGTCAATTCGTGATTGTATTCTTTTTTCACAAAAGCTCCGATTTTCTCCGTACAGGCTGCGGCTTCCTTGTGCTTTTCCTTAATCATGTCGTACAAATGATCATAGTTATTTTCGTAGTGATTCCCCTTAAATACGCGCTGGGCGAAAAATTTCAGATGCGTAATAAAACGGAAATAGCTCAGAGAATCCTCGTCAAAATCGACCTTAAAATGATATTTGGCGATATTGATAATCTGCTGGATAAACTTTGTAATACTCATGGTGGTAATGACTTCTTCGTTCATTTCAGCATTCACGATGTGAATCGCAATAAAAGCCGCTTCGTCTACAGGCAGTTCAATACCGAGTCTTTGTTTGATTTGTTCCAGCGTTTTCAGACCAATTGCAAATTCTTCTTTGTATAGCTGCTTGATTTCCCACAATAACGCGTTTTTGATCTCCAATCCTTCCCGGTATCTTTCCACGGCGAAATTGATATGGTCGGTCAAAGAAACATAAATATTTTCGTTCAGCTTTCTGTTCAGATTATGCTTGGCGTCATTAATGATTTCTTCCACGATCACGATCAAATCAAGCGGAACTTCGCGCAGCAGCATTTTGAAGTTATCGGACGTCTGCTTGTTTTTCAGAGCAAATACCTTCTGAATTCTGGTTTCGTCCACTTTGTCTCCAGGCTTTTTCTTAAATGCAATCCCCCGTCCCATCACCACGAGTTCCGTGCCATCGGACTGGTAGACGCTAATTACATTGTTGTTAATGACCTTTGCTATATTCATCTCGATCCCCCGTTCTATATGCCAGCAAGAGCCACACCTATTCCATCCTTTATTTGAAAACAGAAAAAAACCAAAGCGCAGCAAATAAACAAGACCATAAAATCTGCTTATTCGTGGCTTAGGTTTTGCCTGCTACGCAGTAACAATCCTAAAAATGATGGAATTGCGTCAAGTATAGCCCGAAGAGGATCGATTGTCAACGCTTTCACCCAAGAAACGGAAACGGAAATCCCCGGAAATCCGGGGCATCCGATCCTGTATACTTGTTGTACAATTACTCGTTGTACGTTTACTCTCCCAGGTTCTCGCCGTCAGACTGAATCACATTTTTGTACCAGTGGAAGCTTTTCTTTTTAATCCGTTTCAGAGAGCCGTTGCCTTCGTTGTCACGATCTACATAAATATAGCCATAGCGTTTTTTCATTTCTCCTGAGGAAGCACTAACAATGTCAATAGGTCCCCAGCTTGTGTATCCGATAATTTCGACCCCGTCTTGAAGAGCTTCGCCCATTTCGGCAATATGTCGCTTCAGATAGTCAATCCGGTAATCGTCGTTGACTTCTCCTTCCGGCGTAACCACGTCGTTGGCACCAAAACCGTTTTCCACTACGAACAGCGGCTTTTGGTAGCGGTCATGCAATTGGTTGGCTGTAATGCGGAATCCTTTTGGATCAATCGTCCAGCCCCATTCGGACTTATCCAGATACGGATTGGACACGGAGCCAAACACATTGCCGCTGGTCATATTCTTGACAATTTCGGGATCTGTGCTGGTCGTCCGGCTCGAATAGTAGCTGAATCCGATGTAATCAACAGTATGATTTTTCAAAATATCGGCGTCGCCAGGCTCCATCTCAATGTTTAATCCATGATCCTTGAAGAAGCGTTTCGCATAACCAGGATATTCGCCGCGTGACTGTACATCGATGAAGAAGTAGGATTCGCGGTCTTTTTCCATTCCTTGATACACATCCTCAGGGTTGCACGTGTACGGATAAAAGCTGCCTGCAGCGAGCATACAGCCAATCTGGACATCCGGAATGATTTCGTGGCCCGCTTTTACAGCCAACGCGCTAGCGACAAGCTGATGATGTGCGGCCTGGTACTGAATTTGTTTAACGTTTTCACCTTCCTGGAATACAAGCCCGGCGCCAAGGAACGGCAAATGGAGCAGCATGTTAATCTCGTTGAACGTCATCCAGTATTTCACTTTATCCTTGTAACGGGCGAATACTGTTTTGGCATAAGTTTCGAACAGATTTACCAGCTTCCGGCTCCGCCAGCCTCCATATTTTTCAACAAGGTCTACCGGAACGTCAAAATGGGCGAGGGTGACCACCGGCTGGATGCCATGCTTATGCAATTCGTCGAACAGATCATCGTAAAATTGCAACCCGGCTTCATTCGGAGCAGCATCTTCTCCAGTTGGAAAAATGCGAGCCCAGGCAATGGAAACACGCAGCGCCTTAAAGCCCATTTCTGCAAATAGCGCAATATCCTCCCGATAGTGATGGTAAAAATCAATTGCTCCGTGCGAAGGATAAAATTCGCTTTCAAGCGGGGTGAGTGAAGGAACATTTCCCTTCATAATGCTTCTTCTCTTCTCTCCGGTAGGCAGCAGATCCACCAGACTCAGCCCTTTACCGCCTTCCAAATAAGCTCCCTCGGCCTGATTGGCTGCAAGGGCACCGCCCCATAAAAAATCTTTAGGAAAAATAAAACTGGACATAAACGTTCTCCTTCCAAGTGTGAGATAAAAGGGAGACCAAAAGGGGAATAGTTAATAAAAAAACCCAAACCAGCCTGAATACACTTGTAGTGTAAACAAGCCAGTTCAGGTTATGCCCTATCGGTAACATCCCATGAAAAGGTTATACATATTTGAAGAAAACTCTAACAAAGATTTGGGAACCTGTCAAATTCATATTACTGGCTTGACTTAGGAACTAAGCACAAGATTTACGCTATATATTCCCCTTATTTCTCCACTTAAACTGGATGCCGTCTTTACAGGAAGGTTCCTCCCTGTTCTTGAGCAGTGACGATGAATGAATTTCCGCTACAGGCGGAAAAGGCTTGGGTTTAGATCTCGGCTGTAAACCTTTACACTGAATCTGTAAGCTAAAGAGAAAAAAGCATGAGGTGAAAGAGATGGATGAGTATCAGGAAATCATAATGGGAATTATAACCAATGCGGGCGTTGCCAAGAGTAAGGCGATGGAAGCGATTGCTCTGGCTCAAAAAGGTCAAACACAGCTGGCGGCAGAGCGTCTTGAAGAAGGCAAAGACGAGTTGGTTAAAGCGCATAAATTACAAACGAGGCTGATTCAACAGGAAGCGGGCGGAACCGTCCACGAAATCACACTGTTAATGGTGCATGCTCAGGATCACCTGATGTCGGCCATCACAACTAAAGATCTGGCTGGACATATGGTTGAGCTTTACGCCAGAGTGAATCGCTATGAAGAAATCACAGATCACACTTCAATCGGAGGGAACAACGGATGAAACAAATTACACTGGTATGTGCTGCTGGAATGTCTACAAGTATGTTGGTACAGAAAATGCAAAAGTCCGCACAAGCGCAAAACCTTGAGGTTGAAATCAGAGCTACTTCCGAAGGTTCTTTTAAAGAATATGCTGACAAGACGGATGTGCTGCTGATTGGACCACAGGTCGGCTACCTGGAGGACGATTTCAAGGCAAAATATGAACCTAAAGGCATTAAAGTAAGCGTTATCAACACGATGGACTACGGTATGATGAACGGTGAAAAGGTGCTGGGAGACGCGCTTAAGCTGTAAAGTTCAGGGGCAGGCGCTTACCCACCTGCCAGGAAAAGGAGGCTCACGTGAAGCGCGAAAAATTGAATTATGATCTCATCAAATGGAAGCGTTCTCTCATTTATTATATAAGCGAATGAAAGTCTAAAGCAGGAGTTGAATAACTATGGCCAACCAACAAAAATTCTCTCATAAGCTTCAAAAAGTGGCGGGCAAAATTCAGCAAAACCGTTACATGAGCGCAATTTCCAACGGGCTGATGTCCACTCTTCCCTTTCTGATTATCGGGGCATTTGCAACCCTCTTCTCTGCGCTTGCTTGGGAGCCTTATCAAAACTTTATCGCACCCGTGAAGGGCATCATCGGGTTGGCATCGACGATGACCACGGGTATCATTGCTCTGTATGCGGTATTTTTTATAGCCTACAGGCTGGCGCAAGCTTTTGACAAGGACCCCCTTGTTCCAGCGGCAACCGCCCTTCTCTCTTTTCTGATCGTCACACCGGTCGAGACCTTTGATAAAGTCCGGGCCTTGCCGCTTCAATGGCTCGGCGCACAGGGATTGTTCGTCGCCATGTTCGTCGGCTTGATTGCCGCACGGTTGTATATTTGGATTGTCGACCGCAATTGGACGATCAAAATGCCTGACGGGGTCCCGCCTACCGTTGTCAAAACCTTTTCAGGTTTGATCCCGGCCGTCTTGGTAGCCCTTGTGTTCGTCATCGTGGCTGGTCTGTTCATGCAGACTCCGTTCGGTACGGTTCACGATTTTATCTACACTTATCTCCAAGTACCACTGGAAGGATTGGGCGGATCGCTCGGTGCTTTGATTGTCGCGCTGATCATTATGCAGGCTTTGTGGATGTTCGGGATTCACGGGGCAATTGTTACACTCGCTATCGTTAAACCGATCTGGATGAGTCTGGATCTGGCTAACCTTGACGCTTTCCAGGCAGGCACTCCGCTTCCGAACATTATCGGGCTGGCTTTTTGGTATATCTACTGCAATTATGCACCGATGCTCGGCTTTGCCCTGCTGTTGGTTTTCCTGGCCAAGAGCAAACAGCTTCGCACAATCGGGAAGCTTGGTCTTCCGGGTACCTTTTTCTCGATTCACGAGCCACTGGTTTTCGGGATTCCAATCGTATTGAACCCGTTACTGGCGATTCCGTTTGTCGTTACTCCTATCATTTGTGCAGTACTCGGCTATATTGGCACCAACATCGGCTTGTTGCCGGCACCCATCGGGATTTACCCGGCTTTCGGCACCCCTATCTTTGCTCTGGGCTTCATTGAGGGCAGCTGGAGACTGGCCGCCGCACAACTGGTGCTCATCCCGATCAGTATGCTGATCTACTATCCGTTCTTTAGAGCGCTGGATAAACAGGCTCTGAATAAGGAACGCGAAGCGCAGGAGCAATTGGAACAACAGCAAGCGAGTGAAACCGCAGCAAGTCCTGTCATCTCATAATAGAAAAAAAGCAGAAACGGCGGACGGCAACGGTCGCCGTTTCTGCCATTACAACCGTTAGGAGAGGAAACTTTTGATTAAACTGAGCATCGCTGAGAACAAACGTTATTTTATGAATGAAGGTACTCCCTTTTTTTATCTGGCCGATACGGTTTGGAGCGCGTTTACCAATATTACACTGGAGGAATGGGCCTATTATCTGGATTACCGGAAAAGTCAGGGATTCAATGTCCTGCAAATCAATTTGTTGCGCCAGTGGGATGCAAGCGGCAGCGATTTGAGCTGCGAACCGTTCGCACGTGCCGAGGATGGCAGCTACGATTTCTATACGCTGAACGAAGAATACTTTACCAGAGCTGAGACGATGATAGAGATGGCGGTAAGCAGAGGCTTTGTTCCTGCACTGGTCCTATTGTGGTGTAATTATATCCCGGATACGTGGGCCGCCAAGCTTCGTGAGGAGAAAAAAATGCCGCTTGAGGCAGTGGAACCTTATGTGCGTTATGCTGCCGATCGGTTCTCCAAATTCTACCCTATTTATATTATAAGCGGTGACACCGACTTCCCTTCCGAGCGCGCCAACCAATATTACCGGATCGCTCTTCATACCGTAAAGCAGCACAGTCCGCAGTGCCTGACCACTCTGCATATTCAAGGAAGATTAGCGGTACTCCCAGAGGAATTTATCGATGATCCCCATTTGGATTTTTACATGTACCAGTCGGGACATAATTCACAATTTCAACCAACGGCTTACACGCTCGCACTGGACTTCTATAATAAGACTGTCACCCGGCCAGTCCTCAACTCGGAGCCCTGCTATGAGCAGATGGGCTACAGTCGGAAAGTCTATGGCCGCTTCACCCGCGCCGATGTTCGTAAGGCAGCCTGGCAAAGCCTTCTGTCCGGAGCCTCTGCTGGCATAACCTACGGAGCCCACGGCATTTGGAGCTGGCATCGGAAAGGCAAAAAGTTCGGTGTAACCGGGGAGGGATTCGACAGTCCATATGATTGGCAGTCTGCTCTTAAATTTGAAGGGGCATGGGATTATGGATTGGCCAAATGGCTCTTCGGGATATACGGACTTACGGATATGCAGCCTTGGAACATTGTGCTTAAAAATACGGAAGAAATCCGTGCGGCTGTAACCGCAGATTACACAAAGGTCGCCATCTACGTTCCAGTCAACACGGTGTTGAAGCTGGACGCAGATCTTAGTGAATACAATTTTACGGTCATTGACCTGGAGAATCGTCGTTTTGGCACAACTTCAATCTCTGTGCAAGAGCAAATCACGACCATCGATATGCATGATTTCGAAGCGGATGTCCTGCTCATCGGCATTAGAAAGTAACCGATGAATGGTTCAAGGTAATCGGCTGCTCCTAAAAGCTGATGTCTACAACCCGTCTACAATTATAGGCATAACAAAAGCCCATACCGGATAAGGTTGGGCTTTTCATAATGAAGGCGAGGCGTGGACGTGCAGAGTCACAAGGTAGCTGCTTATTATAAATAGCAAGGCGAACCGAAATAAAGAACGAACGTTCCCTTTTATACTCACATACAGTAAAATCTTATTTAAAGGGAGATGCAGGCTGAATATTGCAGCAAGAATAATCCGATTCCTTTAAGCGGAAGATACTATTTGGCGTGGTGTACATGGCACAGCCGATATGGTGTTATTTACCTTACGCTCTCAAATAAGCCAGGACTCCCCATCACAGAATTCCTCTTCGAGACATCTTGAGACAAGAAGGAGGATGGAATACAGTATTGATAATACGATAAAAAGGGGAAATAAGGTATGAACAAATTTGGTTTGTATACAAAATTCATCGCTCACGAAGGTCAACGTGACACTCTGATTGAAATGCTGTTGGAAGCTGCAAGTGGTATGGAATCAGTTGAAGGTTGCGATCTATATGTCGTAAATATTCCTGAGAATGACTCTAATAGCATTTGGGTAACGGAAATATGGAGTGATCCTTCAACTCATCAAGCATCATTGTCTTTAGACGAAGCCAAAGTACTCATCCAGAGAGCAAGGCCGCTCATTGCTGGTATAGAGCAAATTAAACTTCGCCCGCAAGGCGGAAAAGGAATCTAGTTTTTGTTAAACAAACGGGCACGATAGCAATAAACCGCCAAAAAAACGTAATTGCGTGTACAGTAAACACAAAAGGGTTCAGCATATTAGCCATGCATAATATGTTGAACCCTTTATTTGATTTTCTTAAGTTTAGGTCTTGATCATTTTTAGTCAAAAACCATATATATATTATACTTCGCTTTTTGGCTGCCGAAGCAGATAGCTTCTCTAGGACTGCCTTCTACCGTACTCCACAAACTCGTCCACCGTCACAATCTGGCCAGGCCAATGTAATGCAGACGCCAGTTGACTTACAGGCGGAGCCTGAATATGGCTTTCCTGCATCAGAGCAGGCTGCCAAAAGATTTCCCCAGCGGTGCTGTCCGAAATGACATGTCGGTTCGCCATGAGAACAACCCGTTTGAAATGATTCGCCACATAAGCCATATCATGTATAATTGTGATGACTGTTTTACCTTCCTGTGTAAGATAATCAATGATGCGAGTCAGTCGGTCCAATGAACGACGATCCTGCCCTGCGGTTGGCTCATCCAGAATAATGACCTTGCTCTGCATCGCGATAACCGCTGCAATGGTGACAAACTTACGCATCGAATAAGGAAGACTGTAAGGATGTAGAGTCGCATATTCCGTCGGTCCTGCCAGCTCCAGCGCCGTGGCGGTCATTCTCTTGGCCTCTGCAACATCAACCTTGAGGTGTCGCGTGCTGAACGCAACCTCTTCGTAGTCTCATGGAACAGCTGATCATCGGGATTTTGAAAAACGTATCCGACCTTCGAAGAAATTTGAGCGGTTGTGTGATCTTTCGTATCCCATCCATCGACGATGACGGTCCCTGATGACGGCTTCAAAAGTCCGTTCATCAGCTTGACGGCGGTTGTCTTCCCGACTCCGTTTTGTCCAATAATGGCTACCTTTTCCCCTGCCTGGAAGGACATCGAGATATGATCTACTGCTTTTGTACCGTTCGGATAATGGAAAGAAACCAGCCTCATCATTAATCATCTGAACTGGAGATGGATATTCCTGGTAAATATTCCACTCTGCATCGTTGCCATCATTATGGCGTGGAATGGGCTGCCCAATGAAGAGCGCGGAACCCGAACGTTGCGGCTGGATCTGTTGGGACTGATGCTGCTTTCCCCGGCCATCGTTCTCATTATTTGCGGTCTTGGAGAAGTAAGCTCCAACCACGGTTTCGGCCATGTCGCGGTTCTCGTTCCCGTTTTAGCGGGTTTAGCACTTTTGGCTGTGTTTGTCGTTTATGCGTTTCGCAAAGGACACGAAGCGTTGCTTGATGTTAGGCTGTTCCGGGTGCGTTCTTTAGCCGTATCCACGACACTGCTCTTTTTATCCGGCCTGACCACCTACGGGGCGATGCTTCTGCTGCCGTTATATTTCCAACAAGTCCGCGGCGAATCCGTGCTTATATCCGGTCTGCTGCTCGTGCCGCAAGGGGTCGGGATGCTGCTGACAAGATCGCTTGCTGGCAAACTAACGGATCAGATCGGTTCGAGACCCGTCGTTCTTGTCGGAACCATGCTTACCTTGCTTGGAACATGGCCATTTACACAACTTAGCGCGGATACGAGCTATTATTATTTGAGCGCAGCATTGATCGTGCGGGGGGCAGGATTAGGGGCTGTGTTTCTGCCGGTCATGGCTTCCGCGTATATTGGCCTGTCTTCGAAGCAAATCCCGCATGCCAGCAGCACCACTCGTATTATGCAGCAAATCGGCGGCGCCTTTGGCTCATCGGTTATCGCTATTATTTTGCAGAACGAGTTTAATTCTGTCATGTCACATGACCCGACAGCTGTAGCTGTTGCGTTCGATCATGTGTTTATCTGGTCGATTGCCTTCTCTGCACTGGCTCTAATTCCGGCGACACTTCTGCCGAGAATAAAAAGATAAATTCGAGTTAATTCATAATATCAAGGTGAACGAGCTTTCATTGGTATTTAATACCGTGATGGCCGTCTTTTTTCACCATAAAATAAGAAAACTTAGATCAATCATTAACAGATGATTTTGTATTTACTTAACCTTTATCCCGCCCTTACTGGGTCTGCGGGGTTATTCACTGTCTCATTTAAATGATATAAATAGTCTCATTTGACAATATAATTAGTCTCAATTGATGTTATAAACCACACATCTTATGTGGATTTAGCTATGGCTCCGCTGCCTCATCGCCTCAAATAATAGCACCGTAGAAGCCATCGCTGCATTTAGCGATTCTGCTTGCCCTTGCATCGGGATGAATACCGATTCATTGACACTGCGTGCGGTGGCATCGGAAATGCCTTGGCCCTCGTTGCCAATCACGAGCCATGTGGAACCACGCAAATCCACGGCATAGCATGACAGGCTCGCATCCAGCGAGGTGCTGATCAAGCGGGCTCCCTTGCTTTGAGCCTGCGGCAACAGCTCCTCCAGGCTGCCCTCGATCACGGGCAGGTGAAACAACGATCCCATGGTGGAGCGGATCGTTTTGGGGTTGTACAGGTCGGCGCAGCCATGACCCAGAATAACGCCTGCGGCTCCGGCGGCGTCCGCACTGCGGATGATGGTGCCTACATTGCCGGGGTCCTGCACCCCGTCAAGCACCATCACCAGCGCATTTGGCTGCTCCAGCAGTGCCGCGAATGCGCTGCGCTCCTCCTTACGCACGATGGCGAAGACGGACTGTGGCGTCTTCGTGTCGGTGCATTTGGCAATGACCGCCGCCGACACGGGAATCCATTCCACCGGCTGGTCAGCTTGGTCCAGGCCATTCAGCTCAGCGGGAATGCCCTTGTCCAAATCATAAGCGACGCTTTCAACAGCCGCGTCTGAACGCAGCGCTTCCTGCACCAGATGAATACCCTCGACAATATATTTATGCTGCCGGGTGCGATGCTTTTTCTCCAGCAGTTGCGCCCATTCTTTTACACGGGCATTGTTCGGTGAAATGATTTCCATACGTTATCCGTCCGTTTCTTTAAAAATAAATGAAGCTTCACTTGTGCTTAAATACCAAGCCTCTGCTATGCAGCAAAAGCCAGCTCCAGCTTGGTCAGGTCATCTTTATGGCCCACAATGATCAGCACATCCCCCGATTCCAGGCGATCTTCCGCATAAGGCGAGATGTTCATCTCCTGATTTCTGCGAATCGCCATCACATTGCAGCCGAAGCGTGCGCGTATATCGAGCTCCTTGAGATTTTTTCCAATCATGGAATCGGCAGCTTTCATCTCCAGAATACTATAGTCCTTGGACAGCTCGATATAATCCAAAATATTGGGAGAGGTCAAATGATGGGCTACCCGCAGCCCCATATCCCGCTCAGGATAAACGACTTTATCTGCCCCAATCTTGTGCAGCACTTTCCCGTGTAGTTCATTTTGCGCTTTGACCACTAGAGCCGGTACACCCATGTCCTTAAGGATCAATGTCGTCAGAATACTGGCTTGAATATCTTCGCCAATCGCGACTACAATCACGTCAAAATTACGAATACCCAGCGCTCGCAGCGCTTCCTCATCCGTCGAATCGGCAGACACGGCATGCGTCACAATATTTGACATCTCCTGTGTGCGCTGCTCGTCCGAATCAATAGCCAGTACATCAAACCCCATCTCACTCAGTGCGGTGGCGATACTGGAACCAAAACGCCCCATGCCAATAACCGCATACTGTTTTTTTGCCATTCCTTCTTAACCTCCCGATTACCATTCTGTCCGTCATAGTATAGCATAACACGCCATAAACATAAATTTTGACATGCTTATGCCAAATGCTTCTTCATGTATACCCGGCTGTAGCACAAGCCATAATACACCTGATAACTACTACAAACCTACGGGAGGTACACATGCCCATTACACTGGATTTACGACAAGCGATTGTTCACAAAGTTCACGGCAAATCAGAAGCTGATCTTACAGATATGATTATGGGGTCAGTGGATGGACCAGAGGCCGCTTTGCCTGGATTGGGTGTCATTCTTGAAGTCGCCTGGAAGCAAATGAGCCCAAACCAGCAGCAGGAGTTCGTCCATTTGGCGCATGAACAAATTGATAAAATCAAACCCGTTCCATTAACCTAGTTCCTACTGTGCAAGTTCTTGTTTATGTCCAGCCGTGCCCATGATTCTGCTCTTATCCGAAAATGACAATAGTCCACTCGCCGTAACCTTGAGTGGACTATTCGTTGTGTAGATCAAAATGGCAGAGATCAGTCTGCGATTGTGATTAAACCTTATGGAGCCATCTCCAAAAACTTGGCTGACGGATTTTTCTCCATAGCGGTACGCATGGCATACTCGTTTTCGAACAAGGCGACATAATTGCCTTTTTTATCTTTTACCAGCGTAGAGTTAATACGGAACTTGCTCGGATCAATCTGCTCATCCACGATCCAGCGTGCAAATTGGAACGGCATACGCTGGAGCTGTACGTCTACTCCGTATTCGCCCTTCATGCGATATTCAAATACTTCAAATTGCAGTTGGCCGACTACACCCAATAGCGTATCGTCGAAGCTCACCGTATGGAACACCTGAATCGTACCTTCCTCGGTTAGCTGATCAATCCCCTTCTGATACTGCTTGTGCTTCAAGGCATTTTTCACAGTAACCTTGGCAAAGATTTCAGGCGAGAAGGTCGGCAATTCATCAAATACGATCTCGCTGCCTTGACTGAGTGAATCGCCAATCCGGAAAATGCCCGGATCAAACAATCCAATAATATCGCCCGGGAAAGCTTCCTCGACAATATCACGATCCTGTGCCAGAAACTGCTGCGGTTGGGACAGCTTAATCTCTTTGCCCATGCGTACATGCTTAACACTCATCCCGCGTTGGAACTTACCAGACACGATGCGCAAAAATGCGATACGGTCACGGTGAGCCGGGTTCATGTTAGCTTGAATTTTAAATACATAGCCGGTAAATTTCTCGTTCGTTGGCTCGATTTCCCCCGCTGTGCTACGACGCGGCTCCGGTTTGGGAGCAAGCTGGAGAAAGTTTTCCAGGAATGTTTGCACACCAAAATTATTGATCGCACTACCAAAGAATACAGGTGTTAATTCTCCGCGCTGTACTTTCTCCATGTCAAAAGGATCGCCCGCTACATCAAGCAGCTCCAAATCCTGACACAATTGGTCATGCAGATATTCACCCGCCATTTCGCGAATAATCGAATCATTATAATCCTCCACTTTTTGTACCTTAATCGTGGAATGATCGTCTCCCTGAAACAACTCGACCTGATTTTTGACACGGTCGTAGACACCGCACAGATCCCGCCCTGTTCCAATCGGCCAGTTCATAGGAACCGAACGGATACCAAGCACCTGCTCCAGTTCTTCCATCAGATCAAAGGGGCTGCGTCCCTCACGGTCCAGCTTGTTAATGAATGTGAAAATTGGAATTCCACGCTTCGCACAAACTTGAAACAGCTTGATCGTTTGCGCTTCCACACCTTTCGCCACGTCAATCAGCATGACCGCGCTATCTGCGGCCGTCAACGTGCGATACGTATCTTCACTGAAATCCTGGTGACCCGGGGTATCCAGAATATTAATACGATGTCCCATATAATCAAATTGCATAACCGAGGATGTAACCGAAATTCCCCGCTGCTTTTCAATTTCCATCCAGTCACTCGTCGCATGCTTGCTTGCTTTACGCGCTTTGACTGTACCTGCAAGACGAATTGCGCCCCCGAACAGCAGCAGCTTTTCCGTCAATGTCGTTTTCCCCGCATCCGGGTGAGAAATAATCGCAAACGTGCGCCGTTTGTCAACTTCCTGTTGAAGTATATCTGTCGTTTTACTCATTTCACATATCCCTTCATGATCAAATCCATTGCATTCGTTGCTCAAGCTATTCATAAAAAGGCCATGATGCACGCCTAATTTCATCACCATACTCATTATAAATACGATCTTATTTACATGTTTTTAGCCTGCCTTTAACTTATAATCAGTTGCAAACTGAAAACCTGAGACTAAGCTATTATAGCATACTCCGAACGCAAAGCATCCCCTTACATCCTGAACAGGACATAGGGGGATGCTGGACAAAAGGAGATTACTGAGGGCCGCCTACCCGCCAGATGACATTATCTTCATCCTGACCGCTAACCGGCCACCACTTGAAGCCATCCTGCTCCAATAGCTTGTGGGCACCTTCCGGTCCCCATGAGCCTGCAGCATAGGTTTCCAGCGTATCCGGGGTTTGCTGCCATGCCTTGGCGATTCGATCGACGAATCCCCAAGCTGTGGCAACCTCATCCCAGCGCGTGAAGTACGTCGAGTCACCCTCAATCGCGTCCATTAGCAACCGTTCGTAAGCCTCCGGTGAGTTGATACCCACCATACAGCTTTGGCAAAAATCCATAGCCAACGGCTCAATATCTGATTCAGAGCCAGGCTTCTTGGCATTGATTTTAATGTAAATGCCCTCCATTGGATTGACCCGAATGACGAGCAAGTTCGGCTCCAGCTTATGCTTTTGACCGAGATATACATTTGTCGGCATGCTCTTGAATTCCACTACGATCTCCGTTGTTTTGACTGGGAGACGCTTGCCTGTGCGAATATAGAACGGTACGCCCGCCCAACGGAAATTATCTACAAACACACGCGAAGCAAAATAAGTCTCTGTGTTCGACTGTGGATCAACCTTATCCTCTTCACGATATCCAGGCAGCTGCTGGCCGCGATAGCTACCTTCTGTGTATTGGCCACGTACCACATTGGTCTTCACATCCTCAGTCGATTCAAAAGGACGCAACGAGCGCAGCACTTTTACCTTTTCATCACGGATATCCTCAGGCAACAAACGACTTGGTGGTTCCATCGCAATCATCGTCAGCATTTGCAGCATATGGTTCTGTCCCATATCACGCAAGGCACCGGAATGATCGTAGTAACCCCCACGTTCTTCGACGCCTACGGTTTCACTAAGTGTAATTTGCACATTGGCAATATGCTTATTATTCCACAGTGGTTCAAAGAAGGCATTTGCGAACCGGATCACCTCGATATTTTGTACCATTTCCTTACCCAGATAGTGGTCAATCCGATAAATCTCTTCTTCGGCAAATACTTCACGTATTTCAACGTTCAACTCTTGGGCAGATTCGAGGTCGTAACCGAACGGTTTCTCAATAACCAAACGATTCCAGCCCTTGCCATCCAGCATGCCGCCTTCTTTCAGGCTTTTCGACACGCTTCCGAATAGTTCAGGAGCCAAAGCCAAATAAAACAACCGATTTCCCTGAATGTTAAACTTGTTCTCGATAGACTCCGTCTGCCGTCTCAGCTCATGGAAGCCTTCAACATTGTTGATATCCAGCGATTTATATTCAAAATGGTCGGCAAACACCTGCCATTCTTGATCATTCTCTGCCTTGTAGCGACTAAACTCCTGTATGGAAGCGTACAGGTCATTACGGAATTCTTCCTCTGTGCGAGGGCGTCTTGCTACACCAATAACGGCGAAATCTTCCGCGAGCTTCCCTTCACGGTACAAACTGTAAATCGCAGGAAATAGCTTGCGGCGAGCCAAATCGCCAGTAGCACCGAAAATAAACAGAACTGCACCTTGCGTCATAACAGATTCTCTAACAGGTATGTCAGCCATGAAGTACCTCATTCTTCCCATGTCGAGATTCCGCAATCCACAATCCTCGAAATCCGCATGTAGTATTGTGTATATTTAAACAAGATGATACTTGATTTTCTACAAACATGGAACTAAAGATTTGATGACATTTTAACATATTCTACATGGATAAGCCATCCGGCCAATCATAAATTTACCTTATAAATCAGTATTCTATCGTAATAAGTGGAAACCCAAGTGTAATACGTGTATCGTGCTTCTCTCCATCTTCATGCACAGCCATCTGCATATGTACCTGATGCTCCCCGCTTTGAATGCTTAACGGAAGCTTCGGAGCTTCATAGGATACTGCCACCGTAGTTGCATCTGTGTATCTTTCTTTGGCTTGCATGGAAAGGTCTCTGGCTAAGCTCTCCTCTGTCAGCTTCAGCAGTTGATTTACGGATTTCTCAGAATGCAGTGAACGCTGAACGGCCGTGTTCCACTGCGCTTGTACTCCCACGGACTTTAATAGCTCAGCACAGAGCTTATGAAGTCGGACCAACTGCTCACGTCCTGCAGCGCTGCTGTCCAACTGAACAACCACATACCATTGCTCAGCCTGCCGCTCCATCATGTTTAAACGCAAATTAAGGCTTTCACTGTCACGAACAGAACGATATACCGTGTGCCCATTTTCAACAAGCTTGTTTACAGCAGGCATATTCAGTTGATCGGCTATCTGTGCCGCTATAACCTCTGGATTTTCACCGTTAGCAGCCCAATCCCCTTGCCATTTCACAACCAGCTTATCCAGCGTACCGGGAGCCTGATCCGAGACGGTTAACAACGAACGCAATGCTTCTTCTGCCTCACGGGAATCATACCGAGTCGTCTGAACCGCTCCATAACGCCAGCCAGCAAGTACCAGCACCGCCCCCAAAACTACAATAGCAATCATCCCTTTTTTAATCATCCCTGCTCTTAGCATCGTCATTCCTCCCGCTTCATAACCATCCGTTTCCAAATACAATCTGAATGCCTTCTTCTTGGGCTGGTTTGAAATCTATGAATCTATCAATAGCATTCCCATTACTGGAGGTTCTATACGCGCAAAAATGAAGCAATGCCTTTTAAAATATTCATCTGCCTACTGGGTGTTCGACCATACATCGTAGGCACCGTGAGAATAAACTATGATCACAACGCATCTTATCCCAAAAGAGGTGAAATCATGATTCCTATTTATCCTGTAAATGAAGCCAGCGTAGCACCTTATGGCGGTCAGATGGTATGTGCAGTTATGCGTGATGGTACGAGGTACGTCGGCATCTTAAGCGGGTGTAGCAAAGGCAAGTTGATGTTGAACGGATATCCTTCCTCCTCGCCCGGCAGCCTTTATTCCGGAAGCTATAGCAACAAGGAGAAACAACAAGACAAGAAGGCATCCTCTAAAAAGAAAAAAAGAAATCCTAAAAACAAAGCAAATTCCTCTGCCAAATTAAATTCCTTAACTAGACCACCCAACCGACCTCTGAGCCCATCCTATCCTTATGACACTGGAGGATTGTCTGGAAATGGCTACGGTGGATATGGATATGGTGGACCGGGCTATGGCGGCGGGTATGGTAGATACGGCGGATATGGATACGGGGCAGGGCTTGTGCTAGATTTGGCTTTAATCGCCTTTTTGTTCCTACTTATCTAAGCATTGTGCATTGAACGCAAAAAAACCGGAGGGCAAGATGCGCCCTCCGGTTTTTTGTCTTCGTCTACTCTACATTCTACTCTGCCAATCCGTTTTTGTAAGCGTAGATGGCCGCCTGTGTGCGGTCTTCTACGCCTAGCTTGGCTAGAAGGTTCGTGACATGGAATTTTACCGTCTTAATCCCGATAATCAGCTCATCTGCGATATCCTGATTGGATTTCCCTTGTGCCAATAACCGGAGTACCTCCATTTCTCGATCCGTCAGCTCCGCATGCGCGGGTGCTTCAGCCTGTGGTTGACGGAATCGATTCATCATCTTGGAGGCGACCTGCGACTCCAATACCGACTGTCCTCGTGCAGCTGCACGGATCGCATCCGCTATCTCGGAGGCACGAGACGTTTTGAGCAGATAGCTGAATGCCCCCGCTTCAATGACGGGATACATTTTCTCGTCGTCCAAATAACTCGTCAGCACAATGACCTTCGTCTCTGGAAGCAGACGCAGCACTTGGCGTGTCGTCTCAATACCGTCCATGCCATCCATGACCAGATCCATCAAAATCACATTCGGCTTGTATTCCGTAGCCAACCGTATGCCTTCTTCTCCGCTCCCAGCCTCGCCAACCACTTCTATGCCTTCTTCCGTACCCAGCACCGCCGCGAGACCAATCCGCACCATTTCATGGTCGTCTACCAGCAGTACGCTAATCGGTAATCCCGTTTCCATGATCATCGTTCCTTCCGCTTTCATCATTAATGACTGGCACTGACACCTCAATCCGTGTCCCTTTTCCCGGAGCCGTTATATACTGAATAGCTCCTCCAATCTCGCTGACCCGTTCCTGCATCGTGGATAATCCGTATGAAGTCTGCTTTTTCTCATCCAGTTCAAATCCAACACCGTTATCGCGAATTGTCAAACGGACGGAATCCGGCCGTTGCACGATACGAATCTCCATACGGCTTGCTTTGGCATGACGCAACGTATTAGACATGGCTTCCTGAACAATACGAAACAGGTGATTCTCAATACCTTTAACTAACTGTACTCCGCTCTCCATCTCAAAATCAATCTCCATCGGTACCTTCGCCTGCAGCTCCTGTATCAAATCACGCAAGCCTTGCTCCAGTCGTTTCCCTTCCAGATAGACAGGCCGCAGATGAAGCAGTAGCGCCCGCATTTCGGATTGCGCCACGGAAGACATTTCTTCAATCAGCGCCACTTGACGCTGCGCTTTATCAAAATCCTTATCCAGCGTCCTGCCGACAGCCGTCGCCGTCATGGAGATGGCGAACAATTGCTGGGATACTGCATCATGCAGCTCTCTTGCCAACCGTTGCCGTTCCTCGACAATCGCAGTTATCCGGGCCTGCTCTGCCAGTTGGGCATTATTCGTAGACAACCGCTGCAAAGACGTAACCTGCTCCTGCCATTTGCGCCCGATTCGCTCCAGTTGCTCGCCCAGCCTGCCTAGCTCATCGTGACCCAATGGCGGCAGCTCGCGTGCGGGGGTCCCCTTTTCCCACATCAGCAGCGTCTCTCTCAGCATTTCCAGCCTGCTTTTGAAGCGATAGCTCTCATAAAATCCGTATATGGCCCCTGTTCCAATCAACACCAGTATTACGGCTCCTGCAAATTTCAATATCATTCCCCAGGTCGGAAACGACTTCACATATCCATATGTATACAGCATATAAAAAACAACTACGCCCACAACAACACACAGGAGGATACCTTCACCCATACTGCGGGTTACCATGTTGGACGTTTTTTTATGACTCATCCCGGTTCCTCCTGATCAATAAAATCGAACGCGTACATTGCCCGCCAAATATGAAACGACAAACTTCACTTTACATTCACTCTGCGCATAGTTCGGTGACTTCCAAACCATTCGATTGAGCATACCCGCTTCATGATCACGGTCAAACTGAATCTGCCCGAACAGTACGAACATTTCCAGCTCTACACCGTAATTATCCGGCAGCGTGATATCAATATCACCAAAGATTCCCTGCAAAAATACAACGGGTTCACGTTCTTCCGGAATAGCCAACGTCAAATCGGCATCCACATCCCCAACCACATGCCATATACTTGTGCTGCGCAAGCTCCACGGCACTTCATCCCATTTATGATTGGATATAAAGTTGTGCTTGAATATAGAGCTTTGGCCTTTATGCAGCTTTCTGGAACGTGAATAGAACACAGCCAACGAGCCTAACGTGATCACCACAAACAAAAACAGATGATCCAGCACCAGCAGCCCGGCTCCGATTGCGAGCATCGTGTATCCCTTTTTGATTTTGGAATTGCGAATCTTATATATCCCAATCAACATCAGGATCAGTGCAACCACGGAGAGGAAACCAATCCACTGACCGAATAATATTATAATTCCGACGCCGATCCCTGCCAGTGCCAAAGCTGATTTTCTTCTCTCCATGCTGCACCCCCTTTTTGTTTATACAGGAAGGAAAAGCCATAGTGGCGCGACTACCGCCATATGGCTTCTCGAACCGTACAGATTGAGCACTGTTATTGGCTAGTGTCCATCTATACAGCATATCATAATGTGTTGTTTCCGAGTAGTCAGTCCTTCTTAATATCTACAGGTTTAGCACCTGCCTGAATTTTGGACTTCAACTGTTGAAGCTGCTCATCCACTTTGAATTGTTTTTCAGCCTCTGCCGGATTGACATATGCTTCTCCCGGAGCTTGACGGTAAGGAGCACGCAGTACGTCAGCCTCTGCCTCCATTTGCATGATTTTTTCTTCCATGCGGTGGAAGCCGAGCGAAGCAGATCCGCTTTCAATCGTGTGCAAGCTGTTGATTTGCGACATTTGCTTTTTGGCTTTCGCCATTTGGGCACGGGATACCAGCTCATTACGCTTATTGCGCATTTTGTAGAATTCATCCTTCATGTCGTGAAGCTGCTGTACCAATTCTTTGGCTTGGAGCTCAGCTTGTGTGTGCAACTCACGGTATTCATCCTGCTTTTGCACAAAATAAATCTTCTCGCCCAGCAGCTTGCGTGCTACTTCTTCCTGACCATTCCGCAATGCGGATTCGGCTTGCTTTTCACGCTCATTGGATACACGCACGGCTTCCTCCAGGCGCTGTTTCATGCGACGTTCATTTGCCATTTGCTTGGCAACCGTTACCTCAGCCTCGTGAATTTCGGCCTCCATATCGCGCAAATATTGATTTAGCATAATAACCGGATCTTCCACTTTATCCAGCACTTCATTCACCGATGCTCTTGTCATATCCTTCATTCTCTTAAAGATTCCCATTATTTACGTTCTCCCTTCTCAAATTGCTCTACTTTTTTACGTAACTCTTCCAATTCCTTTTTCATTGCTTTTTTCTCGATATCTTCCATCATGGAATCCAGATCACTATTGTGGCCTGTATTAAATTTGGATGAATGGCGGGCATCTGGACCAAACGGGTTCGAATTGCCGTATGCTCCGCCCTGATTGTAACCAGTTCCCTGTCCATACTGCGATCTTGTACTATTACCGCCATAATAGCGTGAATCCTGTTGGGTGTAGGGACCACTATCTGGACCAAATCCTCCATCAAAAGGAGATCTTGGCTCCTTGGAGATCACCAGCGCAGCAATCACATAAATCATAAATGTGGTACCTGCAGTAATAAAGAAACTGATCACAACCAGAATACGTATCCAAGTTGAGTCCATTCCTGTTGCGTCAGAAAGACCACCACATACCCCAGTTAATACTTTATCCCGGCTCGATCGGTAAATTCGGGTCATAATCAACTTACTCCTTCCCGCTGTTGTTCAGCTTGCTTTTCAGTCTCGCCCACTCTTGTTCGAGCAGCGATCCACCGCTGTGAGCATCCCTTGCATGCTCCTCACCCCGACGTAAATCACGCAGACTCTGCGTTTCTGCTTCCATATCGGCTACCCGGTCTTCCAAGCGGTTGAACATTCGGGGAACATTTCGTCCGCCGTATGTACCTGCCCGTTCGTTCATCTGTTGCTGGAGTCTCAATGTTTGTACACGTGCGGCATAATACTGACGCTTGCTGTGTACCGTCTGGTATTCTGTCTTTAATGTATCCAGCTGTTGCTCCAATTCACGTAGTGATTCACGGCTCTGCTCCCACAGCTCTCTATACTGCTCTTCTTTTTCTGCATACAGCATTTTTTCCTGAAGGGCCAGCTTTGCAACGTGTTCTTCATCTGCTTTCAAAGCCAGTAGCGCCTGTTCCTCCCGTTTGGCCTGCATGGACAATGCATGATCCAACTGCTGCTTCATCTGTCTTGTATGCACTGCATACTGCTGATGGAGTTTTTCCGCTTCGGCGATTTCCTGGCGGGTATTATATAGAAACTGGTCAATCAGTTGCACCGGATCTTGACTTTGTTCCAAATGCTCATTGAAGGTTGCTACTGTAATATCACGCATTCTTCGAAAAACACTCATTAGCGCCTGCTCCTTTCACATTTCGTATTTTCATAATTTTAATACTGCTTGTTTTCTATAACCTTCTTCATTTCTCAAACTATCAAACTTAGTAGCGTCTTCTGCGGTCGCTCAGCATGGATACACCAAATATGATTAACCCGATTGCCAGCAGCGGCCCAATGAGCCAGGATAGTTTGCCCAGTAAAATCAGTACCCCGAGCACAAGCACGATCCAGCCGAAGAGTGCATTTCCTCTTTTCACACCGTAGTAACCCAACATAATCATGGCTATCGGAATCAAGTAACCAATCAGATGTCCTACAAAGTAACCGAAAAACGGAGTAAACTTACCAAGCAGCAAAATCGAACCTAACACGATCAGTACAATAGCCAAGCCATTCCCTTTGTTAACTCTCATGATCTCTCACCGCCTTTCACTGTGTCTTGCTTATGTCCTTATTGTACGCTGATCAAGCGTTCGTCAAAACGGACTCCAGACGGTTTTCGAACCTAGACCTTAGTCGGGGACATATACAGACCTGCGGCTATCCACCTCTACGCTGTTCTGCTACATGGGTTGTTGAGCGCGGCTCTCCCGCTTGCTTAGAGCGGAGTGAAAGGACGAGACACAGCAATAATGCTATCGCGGCAACCATATAAGGCATATTGATATGAACATCAAACAGCACCCCCGCAATCAGCGGCCCAATCACATTCCCCAAACTTGTATAGGAAGAGTTCATACCTGCCACAAACCCTTGCTCATCCCCCGCCTGTCGCGACAAAGAAGTGCTTACTGCCGGACGAAGGATATCCATAGCCAGAAAAATAATGAAGGTCGTTATCATAATCATCGCGTACTTTTCAGCAAACAGCGTTAGAAAAATAAACAATCCCCCAACGGCCAAACAGCTGTGAATTACTTTTTTCTCGCCAAAACGATTAATGATCCAGCCAAATATAGTTGCTTGCACAACTGCGCCCAAAATGGAGCCAGTCGTTATAATGATCGCAATATCCATCGGTGTAAAACCATATTTATGATCAACAAACAGTCCAAATACCGTTTCAAAATTAGCCAGCCCAAATGCAACGACAAATACAATCAACAAGCCCATAAAATAAGGAGAACGATAGGACTTGGCAAATTGCTGCAAAAGGTTTTCCCTTTGACGTGGAAGCTCTCTGTTGTATTGCTGCTTTTCTTTGCTTAAGGATTCCGGCAGCACCAGCCAGGACAAGACAGCGGCTATTCCTGCGGCTCCTGCGGCTGCAAAAAAGGGAATACGTATTCCATATGTGGCGAGCAAACCGCCAATCCCTGGTCCAATAATGAAGCCTGTGTTGATCGCTGCATTAATCATCCCCATTCCCTTTCCCCTTTCCTCGAATGAGGTCACATCAGCGACATAAGCCATAATAGAAGGAGTTAGAAGCGCTGCTCCTACCCCGCCCATGATTCGTGCAACAAACAAGATTGGAACAGAACTGGCAAGTCCAAAGACAAGCTCAGATAACATAAAAACGATCATGCCGAAGACAATCAATTTTTTACGTCCATAACGGTCAGACCACTTTCCCGATAATGGTGATAATAAAAGCTGTGTCAGTGCAAAAGCTGCAACCATCAGCCCCATCGATGAGCCATTCATCCCTAGCTCACTTATAAACTTAGGTAAAACAGGTACAACCAAGCCAATCCCCATGAATGCCAAAAAAATATTAAGCATTAACAAAAGCATAGCTCCCCGGTTCCGTGTCAGTATAGACATGTTTCCACCCTTCCTTTTCCATATCTCTTTTATTTATCATTTCTTAAACTTGTTTGCTGCATCTCTAGAACAATAAAACTTAAATTGTTTTATTAGTTTTCTTATAAAAAAATGGCCCCTTCACATATGTAACATGTTGTTGAGGCCATTTTCTATTTTTCAACCAGCCCAAATAACAAAATATCTGCAATAGAATAAGTGGCATCCTCTACCGTCACGCTGTTCTCCAGAAAAAAGCGCTGATCGAGCGTTAAATTTATCGAATCAATAATAAGCCTCATAATGAGAGCCTCGTTTTTGTTTACAATAATCCCTTCCCGGATGCCCTGCTGAATTAATGTTCTGATCTGGGGCCAATCATTCAAATCGGCATGCACACTTTTCCAATGCTCAGGATAATATTTTTTCATTTGTTCCAATATTCGTAAGTCATAAAACTCATAATATTGCGGCATGACCCTAATCGACTGCTTAATCTTCTCTAATGTAGACAATTGATCGTTTTCGATAATTTGCTTGGTTTTTCGAACCATATCATCATTCGTACGCTCTATAAGCGTTTCTAAAATGAGTGTTTTGGACGAAAAATGCTCATATAAGGTACGCTTGCTAATAGCGAGTCTTTTTGCAAGGTCATCCATGGTAAATTTCAAACCACTTTCATGCGCTTCCTCCACAAAAGCTTCTAAAATCCTTTCCTTCATCTTCATCCCTCATTTCTTTCTACTCAATAAAACTAAAAACGTTTTTTCAGTACCAACATTCTACTATACACATCAAGCCCTGGTCAAATTCACTCCTTATTGGCTTGTTGTCAAAATCAATTAATGTAAATACATCTAGAGATTCCCAATCAATTTTGAGTCGCACCTGCTATTCAATCATAGCTGTCGTCCCCATATTGGGAGCTACCTCGAGTAGCTTTGTATCAGGGGTGATTGATTCGCCCCCAGGATTCTTTCCGTTGGAGCCTTACCTCCTGGACGCAATCTAGTTTTACCCAGGGAGGCTAGAAATAGATGGGCGAACTTTTCATTGGCAGTTTTATTCATGTATGGGCACATTGTGATTCGAATCACTAGATTCGTAAAAAAAAAGAGTATATTTCTATTAAATCAGTTAAACACCTTTATGTTGGACACCATATCTCTAACAATACAGTAATTGACTACCTGAGGAGCGAACAATATGACGAAATTCTATCAAGTATTAACCCCCTATTATGATGAAATATTTCCTGTAAATGACAAGCAAATCAGCTTTCTATCCTCCTGCTTCCCAGCCGCCTCCACTCTGCTTGACGTGGGCGCAGGAACGGGCAACACTGCGATTGCTTTGACAAAGGCTGGCTATATCCTTACTGCAGCTGAACCCGAACAAAGCATGACCGTTAAAATTAAGGAAAAAGCAAACCGTGACCAACTTCATATAAAAGTGATGCCAAACAGCATGCAGCAAATACCCCAGTTAAACGAAACGTTTGATGGTATTTATTGTATCGGCAATACTTTTGCCCATCTGGACAATTTCAATGAAATATGTACATTTCTTCAAGCTGCATATGACATGCTGAATGAACAGGGAAAGCTGGTCATTCAAACTGTAAATTTCGAGAATGTATTACGTCATCAAAAATATTCCTTCCCGCTGATACAAAAGGACACGTTTACATTTACTCGCAAGTATGAGCCTTTAGATCATAAAATCAGGTTTACTACAATTTTGGAAGATCATTCAGATACTCATTCAAATGCGATCCTTCTTTATCCTGTTACAAAAACCCAACTTCAGAACGAGCTTATGAATTGCGGATTTCATTCTATATCGGTATACGGTGACTATGGCATGTCTCCCTATAGCATAGAATCACCAGCGCTCGTTATTATCGCATCCAAATAGGTGACGTAATACTCCTAATAAAGATAAAACGGGACGAACGGCACACAAAAATCAGAACGGCTGCTTAAAATAAAAAATAGGTTTGTAAAAATTGTTTAATACAATTTTTCAAACCTATTTTTGGTATGCCAGCGAGAGAACTCGAACCTCTACAGTTTCCCACTCGATTGTGAATCATACATACTAGTTAGTCTACTTAATTACTCTACTTAATTAATTTAGTTCTCACTGCCCTATTTAAATAAATCCGGATACATTTCTTTCGCTAGAATCTCCATCCCGTCTATGGTGTTATAGCCATATCCGAACATATAATTGTAATCGACAGCATAAATTTGTTTGTTTTTGATCGCCTTCATACTCGACAGCTTGGAGTTGGCATAAAGCGCCTGTTTAATCGCATCAGGAGTAGTGCCACCGTTATTCGACCAATCTGGAATAATTAAGACATCTGGATCGGCATTAATCAAGGTTTCTAAATTGACCTGTCCCGTCTCACCCTCAAAAATATTATTCAGCTTGACCATTTTCATCGAATCATTAAACATTACCATTTGCTGAACGGTTAGATCGAAATGCATTTCATTAAATTGGCTGACCACCCCCATTTGCTGGGATACTTTTTTTTCGGAGGTTTTGAGTACATCCATATCATCTAAAAAAACGGTGCCTTTCTGGGGCACTAAGCTTTTATAAATACTTTTTAACAGCGTCGATTTCCCACAGCCATTCGGCCCTATCAGGCCCACGAATTGTTGATTTTTCACTCTTATGGAGACATTTTTAATGATTTCTTTTTTGCCGATCCAGATTTCCATTTGTTCCGCGGTTAATTCCATGCTGCTACCCTCCGAAATTGTACCCTTTTTTTACAATCATATAGATAAATAATGGGGAACCAATAACAGAAGTAATGATTCCGATGGGCAATTCGACATTATGAATGAGTGTTCTCGATAAAATATCGGACCATATTAGAAACAGTCCTCCTGACAGGAGCGTTCCCAACATCAACCGCCTATGATCGGCGCTGAATATGCCTCTGGATATATGCGGGACGATAGGCCCTACAAAACCTATCATTCCGGCGTAAGCAACCATGGTTCCTGTAATGAGGGCCGTAGCAATCATGTAAAACTTGCGATAAGAACTCAAATTAATGCCAAGCGTAATAGCAGGCTCATCACCTAGCAGCATCGTATTCAATACCCGATGTTGAAAAAGGAACAAGATACAGCCAAGCAAAACTACGACCGCCAAAATCGGAACTTTCTCCCAGCTTGACGAAGCGAGACTTCCCATTGACCAGAACGTCACCGTCTTGATCCCATCGGCATTGTTGGCAAAATAGATGATCAAACTCGAAAATGCGCTGTACAAGGCGCCAATGACTACCCCTGATAAAACCAGCTTCACCGATGTCGCCTTTCCCCCTATACTGGACAACACAAGCACGGCGACCGAAGTGATCATGGCGCCAACGAATGCGCCGAAGGCCACACCAAACTGTGATAATAAAGCGCCGCTTCCAAACCCGACCAGAATTGCAAAGGTTGCTCCCAGCGAAGCCCCCGACGAAATACCAAGTATGTATGGATCGGCGAGCGGATTTTGAACTACCGCCTGCATTATCGTTCCGCACAAGGAAAGCCCCATTCCGATGAGAAGGGCGAAAATGACGCGCGGCATTCTAACTTGCAAAATAATATTTAGAAAGTGTTCCAAACAAAAGAACCCTGGTCGTGAAATCCCTTATGACCAAGGCTATATCATCTATAATAAAAATGTTACAAATTTACAAAAAATATTAAGAATGAATCGCAGTTTCCCTTTTCTTAGATTTTGCACCAACGAATCCAACGATAGCGGCCGCAATGACCACAAACAAAATCGATTCGGCCAGGATTGTATAAAAGGATTGATCAAAAGGGGTGCGACCAGCAGTCTTAAGCACTTCTGCCGCCTGTGCAGGCAAACCTTCTACAGTCAAAAGCACTTCATCTAGGCTATCTCTTACACGATCGGGAACTTGAAGACCCGCGGAAAGTTTCATTGCCAGAGTATACACAAGAGCCGACATACTTCCAATAATGACGATTCCCGGCGGTCCCCTGATTTCGTAGGCTACTTCTTCAATCGAAGCGGCAATCAACAAAGCGGCACTCTTGATACGAATCACATCCAATCGATGTAAAACCAAGCCGGTCAACGGTCCAGCCAAGAGAGAAGCAAAGGGGATGCTGATGGTATATTCGAAGAAAGTTATTTCTACCCGAACTATATCGCCAACAAATTAAAAGCGCCAATTCAGGCTGAGAGATTAATGACAAAACCTAAGGGTCTGTATGCGGTTATAAACCATAGAGGACCTTATGAAACAATGTATAAAACCTATATCGTTTTAAAAAATATATAAAAGATAATCGATTAGATATAGTTGAGAATGCTTACTCCGTGGACTTGCTCAGCTATTTCGCAGAAAGAAATCCAGATAACTATGTTATCCGGATTTCAGTGGGAGTTAAGATGTTAGGTAAGCAGCGCATATAGACGAACATTCCCGCATTTTAGACAACACATCGGCGGGAAGTCCGCTACCCGTCACCAGAGAGCGACTTTCATTATGCCTTTGAAGCATGGCGTCTTTGCTTATTATGCACATGCTCCACCTATGTATAATTACATACCATTCGAGAGGAAATTCATTAGAATACAGTTCCAAAGTATTTTAAGCAAATACAATGAATGAAATAATAAAAACATAAGCAAAAGCTCATTAGAAGTTATTTCTAATGAGCTTTTGCTTATGTTTTTAATACCGGCGAGAGGACTCGAACCTCCACGGTTTCCCACTCGATTTTGAGTCGAGCGCGTCTGCCATTCCGCCACGCCGGCATACTCAAATTATGGAGGCGCCACCCAGATTTGAACTGGGGAATAAAGCTTTTGCAGAGCTTTGCCTTACCACTTGGCTATGGCGCCAGAGTATATCAAAGCGGACGACGGGAATCGAACCCGCGACCCTCGCCTTGGCAAGGCGATGCTCTACCGCTGAGCCACGTCCGCATGAAAATGGCTGGGGATATAGGATTTGAACCTATGCATGACGGAGTCAAAGTCCGTTGCCTTACCGCTTGGCTAATCCCCAAAATTAAAGGGCGGCCGATGGGGCTTGAACCCACGAATGCCGGAGTCACAGTCCGGTGCGTTAACCACTTCGCCACGACCGCCGCAAGAAATGAATATTTGGCAGGGGCAGCAGGAATTGAACCCACACCAACGGTTTTGGAGACCGTTGTTCTACCTTTAAACTATGCCCCTATAAAACTGGTGGAGGATGATGGATTCGAACCACCGAACCCGTAAGGGAGCAGATTTACAGTCTGATGCGTTTGGCCACTTCGCTAATCCTCCACAGTGGTGCCGGCGAGAGGACTTGAACCCCCAACCTACTGATTACAAGTCAGTTGCTCTACCAATTGAGCTACACCGGCAAAAAATATTCATTTAAAAGTGGCTCGGGACGGAATCGAACCGCCGACACGAGGATTTTCAGTCCTCTGCTCTACCGACTGAGCTACCGAGCCTTATAATAAGGCTCTTCTTTAAAACAATGTACTACTAATGGCGGAACTGACGGGATTCGAACCCGCGATCTCCTGCGTGACAGGCAGGCATGTTAGGCCTCTACACCACAGTTCCATAATAAAGTTAATTGGTTGCGGGGGCAGGATTTGAACCTGCGACCTTCGGGTTATGAGCCCGACGAGCTACCGAACTGCTCCACCCCGCGATAGTAATAAATATTAATTTTTCAAATGGTGGAGGCTGAGGGGATCGAACCCCCGACCCTCTGCTTGTAAGGCAGATGCTCTCCCAGCTGAGCTAAGCCTCCACAATTGGAACACTTCTCATATAATACCATAATGAACTTTTTATTTCAAGCTCTTTATGGATTTTTTATGACCCGTAGGGGATTCGAACCCCTGTTACCTCCGTGAAAGGGAGGTGTCTTAACCCCTTGACCAACGGGCCATGCAATAAAATAATTCTGGCGGAGAGAGAGGGATTCGAACCCTCGAGACGCTTTTGGCGCCTACACGATTTCCAATCGTGCTCCTTCGGCCAACTCGGACACCTCTCCATATGGCTCCCCGAACAGGACTCGAACCTGTGACAACTCGATTAACAGTCGAGTGCTCTACCAACTGAGCTATCAGGGAATATTAAATATTTTTTCAAGGTTACACCCTGAAAACTGGATCCGAAACTCCATTGCGTTTATCTTTAGGATAAGCCCTCGACCGATTAGTATTGGTCAGCTCCATGCATTACTGCACTTCCACCCCCAACCTATCTACCTCGTCGTCTTCAAGGGGTCTTACGTATTGGGAAATCTCATCTTGAGGGGGGCTTCACGCTTAGATGCTTTCAGCGCTTATCCCTTCCGTACATAGCTACCCAGCTGTGCTTCTGGCGAAACAACTGGTACACCAGCGGTACGTCCATCCCGGTCCTCTCGTACTAAGGACAGCTCCTCTCAAATTTCCTACGCCCACGACAGATAGGGACCGAACTGTCTCACGACGTTCTGAACCCAGCTCGCGTACCGCTTTAATGGGCGAACAGCCCAACCCTTGGGACCTACTTCAGCCCCAGGATGCGATGAGCCGACATCGAGGTGCCAAACCTCCCCGTCGATGTGGACTCTTGGGGGAGATAAGCCTGTTATCCCCAGGGTAGCTTTTATCCGTTGAGCGATGGCCCTTCCATGCGGTACCACCGGATCACTAAGCCCGACTTTCGTCCCTGCTCGACTTGTAGGTCTCGCAGTCAAGCTCCCTTCTGCCTTTGCACTCTTCGAATGATTTCCAACCATTCTGAGGGAACCTTGGGGCGCCTCCGTTACTCTTTAGGAGGCGACCGCCCCAGTCAAACTGCCCACCTGACACTGTCCTCGTACCGGCTTACGGTACCAAGTTAGAACCTAGATACGATCAGGGTGGTATCCCAAGGATGCCTCCCCTCAAGCTGGCGCTCAAGGCTCGACGGCTCCCACCTATCCTGTACAGATCGTACCCAAATTCAATATCAAGCTGCAGTAAAGCTCCATGGGGTCTTTCCGTCTTGTCGCGGGTAACCTGCATCTTCACAGGTATTAAAATTTCACCGGATCTCTCGTTGAGACAGCGCCCAAGTCGTTACGCCATTCGTGCGGGTCAGAATTTACCTGACAAGGAATTTCGCTACCTTAGGACCGTTATAGTTACGGCCGCCGTTTACTGGGGCTTCGGTTCATAGCTTCGCCCGAAGGCTTACCACTCCCCTTAACCTTCCAGCACCGGGCAGGCGTCAGCCCGTATACTTCGCCTTGCGGCTTCGCACAGACCTGTGTTTTTGCTAAACAGTCGCTTGGGCCTTTTCACTGCGGCCCCCTCGGGCTATTCACCCTACCGAGGCACCCCTTCTCCCGAAGTTACGGGGTCATTTTGCCGAGTTCCTTAACGAGAGTTCTTCCGCGCGCCTTAGAATTCTCTTCTCGCCTACCTGTGTCGGTTTGCGGTACGGGCACCTTCTCCTGGCTAGAGGCTTTTCTTGGCAGTCTGAGATCATGACCTTCGCTACTGCAATTTTCGCTCCCCATCACAGCCCAGCCTTATGATGTGCGGATTTGCCTACACACCAGCCTCACTGCTTGGACGGACATCCATCAGTCCGCGTCACTACCCTACTGCGTCACCCCATCGCTCATAGCGGATTACGGTGGTACAGGAATTTCCACCTGTTGTCCTTCGACTACGCCTATCGGCCTCGCCTTAGGTCCCGACTTACCCTGAGCGGACGAACCTTCCTCAGGAACCCTTAGGCTTTCGGCGGATCTGATTCTCACAGATCTTTTCGTTACTCATACCGGCATTCTCACTTGAATGCAGTCCAGCGCTCCTTTCGGTACACCTTCAACCCGCATTCAACGCTCCCCTACCCCTGATGC